>DATBBK010000135.1:0-39981 GCA_036271035.1 Thermoanaerobaculia bacterium
AGCTCTTCGTCACGACCTACAACTTCGACCCGCTCTCGCCCACTCACGATCCCAACGCGCCGGGTCACCCGCGCCCCGACCAGCAGGGCGGCGCGTTCAACGAGCCGGTCGACCCGAACCTCCACGGGATGTACCAGGACGAGTTCACGATCGGCGTCGAGAAGGCCCTCGACCCGACCTTCTCGGTGGCGCTCAAGGGCATCTACCGCCGGCTCGGAAACGCGATCGACGACCGCTGCGACCTCGACTACAGCGCGCCGGTCAACCTCGGCAACTCCTGCGCGAACATCAACCCCGGGGGGACCGGGCTCTGGGCGTCGGGGAACTTCCCCTGGTACGACGGCTACAGCCTGGGCGGCTTCCACGACGCGCCCGCGCCGCAGTCGCCGAAGGCCAAGCGCCTCTACCGCGCGATCGAGCTCTCCGGGCGCAAGACCGTGGGGACCTGGCTGTGGCTCCAGGCGTCGTACGTCTACTCGTCCGTGCGAGGCAACTACGACGGAGCAGTCCACGAGAGCACCGGGCAGACGGACCCGGGTCTCAACGAGGACTTCGACTATCCCGCGACGTATCACAACGCTTACGGAAGGCTGTTCCTCGATCGCCCGCACCAGTTCCGCATCGACGCGGCGTACACGGCGCCGTTCGGGTTGACCGCGGGACTCCAGTTCTACGTGCGAAGCGGCGTGCCGCTCGACCAGCTGCGGTCGGACTGGCCCGACTACCTGGGGTCGGACCTCTACATGCTGCCGCGCGGCTCGGCGGGCCGGACTCCGACCGAGTACGAGGCGAACCTGAGCTTCGGGTACAACATCGTGACCGGGCCGGTCACGTTCGTCCCGCAGGTCTTCATCTACAACCTCCTCAACCGGCAGTCCGAGACGTACCAGAACATCCAGTACATCATCGCCGCGGCGGGCGATCCCAACCAATTCAATCCGGATTACGGGAAGGTCGTCTCGCGCACGCCGCCGCGCCAGTTCGTCTTCGCGCTGAAGGCGATGTTCTAGGGTGCGGGCAGTCCCTGCGGTCCGAACGTGAGACTGGCGAGTACCGGGAGAGAGTCCGGGCGCGACGCCCCCTCCCATTTCCACGGTCCGCGAAGCGGACCGCTAGAGGTCCGAGTGGCTCTGCGCATGATGTTCCGCCGCGCCATCCCGTTCCTCGCCTGGGCCGCCGCGTCCGTCGTCCTCGCTCAGACGCCCTCGACGACGCCGACTCCCGTTCCCGCCCCGCCGCCCGTGGCGCGCGCGGCGGCGAGGCTGCAGGAGACCTGGCGCGCGCACGGTTCGCCCGGCATCTCGGAGGCCGTCGCGTCGAAGGGCCGAATCGTCTTCTCTGCGGGCGCCGGTTATGCGGACCTCGAGAGTTTCTCGCCGGCGACGGGCGCGACCGTCTACGACATCGGCTCGATCTCGAAGGTCCACACGGCGGTCGCGGTCATGCAGCTCGTGGAGCAGGGAAAGGTCCGCCTCACCGACGACATCCGCGTCTACGTTCCGTCATTCCCGGACAAGGGAACGCCGATCACGATCCAGAACCTGATGACGCACACCTCCGGGATCCGCCACTACAAGGACTCCGACTTCGCCGGCACGCCCGCGGACGAGAACGTCCATCGCTACGCCTCGATCGACGAGGCGATCGGGATCTTCAAGAACGATCCGCTGCTCTTCCCTCCGGGCAAGTACTACTCGTATACGTCCTACGGCGTGAACATGCTGCAGGGCGTCGTCGAGAAGGCGAGCGGCAAGTCGTTCGAGGCGTACATGCGGGAGCTCGTCTGGGATCCCGCCGGCATGGACGCGACGCAGTTCAACCTGGCCGAGCGCGTCGTGCCGCGCCGGGCGCGGAGCTACGAGCCGGGCCCGGACGGCGGCGTGCGAAACGTCCTCTACGGCGACCTGACCTACAAGTTTGCGAGCGGCGGGATGATGTCGACGGCGGAGGACCTGGTGCGTTTCGGCGCGGCGCTCAACGAGGGGCTGCTGATGAAGGACGCGACGCGCACGAGGATGTGGTCGCCGCAGATCCCGGGCGTGCTCGAGTGGCGCGGCAACGCCGAGCCGCGGAAGATGCAGGGCGAGCAGGGGCTGATGTGGCGCATCAACCAGGACGCGTCCGGCCGGACGTACGTCTCGCACTCGGGCGCGGTCCAGCACTTCCACTCGTGCCTGATCAGCTATCCGGAGAGCGATCTGGTCGTGGCCCTGCTCGAGAACTCCTACGAGGGCGTCGGCTGCACCGAGAACCTCGCAATCGCGGACATGTTCCTGGAGGCGGAGAAGCCTCACTGATTCCCGGATAGACCCTCTTCACGCGCGCAAGCGGCGGGCCGGATTGAAGGGCGTCCGAAACATCGCACGTCGGGCCGCGTACCGGAGAGAGTGAACCTTCTCACCGTTTCCCTGCTTCTGGCGGCCGCCTCCTCGGCCGACGCCACCCAGGCCGAGAAGATGCTCGCCCTCCTGTCGGCGCCTCCCGGCGCGCGTTCGCAGCGCGTCGACGCGGTCCTCGCGGCCCACGGCACCGACCTCGTCGTCGGCCAGCAGAACATCTCCCGCCGCGTGACGCGGGAGCAGTATGCCGAGGTGCTCCGCGCTTTCGCCCAGGGCCGCGAGCCGCGGCTCGAGCCCGCCGACGCCGGCGAGCGCGCAAGGAAGGGCGTGGACGGCCTGCTCAAAGACGTCCGGCCGTCGCTGAAGTGGGGCGCCGAGAACGCCGCGGTCCTTCGCGAGAGGCTGTCCGCGATCGAGCGCCTCGACCTGCTGACCCGTGCGCGGGAGACCGCGGCCCGCTTCCTGCCGGATCCCGTCCCGCTCTCGCCGCGCGTGTTCGTCGTCGCCGGGGGCCGCGCGGGCGCGGCGGCGCTCGACGGGGGCGAGATCTACTTCGACGTTCTCGCCGCGAGCTACCACGCCGTCGCCGGGACGCTGGCGCACTATCCGACTCCGGACGAGCAGGTCGAGTTCGTCGCTCACGAGGTGCACCACCAGGGCCTCGGCCGGATCCTCGACGACCGGCGTGCGCGGCTGCGCCTCGACTCCCGGGGCGCGAAGGCGCTCGATCTGCTCTCCTCGCTGGACATGGAGGGCAGCGCGTCCTACCTGATCAACGGCCACCGCGACATCGAGGCGATGTCGAAGGATCCGCAGTTCAGCGAGGGCCTCGCCCATTCCGGCGAGCTGATCGGGCTCGCGCGCGCGACGTTGCGGCGCGTCCTCGACGAGGGCCTCGCGGGCGACGCCTACGACGCCGCGATCGCTCCCATGCTCGGCTCGGGCTGGCATGCGGCGGGCGCGGCGATGTTCGCGGCGATCGACCGGGACGGCGGCCTGGACGCCGTCATGCGCGCCGTGCGCGATCCGCGCGGGCTCCTCGCCGCGTACGACGCGGCGGTGATGAAGTCCGGCGGCCCGGCGCCGTCCGGGGGGGACGCGGCGTTGTCCGCCCGGCTCGCGCGACTCGGAGACTGACCGGAGAGGCACGTCCTTCGCATAGCAGCCGCCCATGCACCGACGCCTGGTTTCGATCGTCATCGTCCTGAATCTCGGCTCGCTTCCGCTCCTCGCGCTCGGCGACACCGTCCCGGTCCTCTTCCCGGAGGGCGTCGTCCACGGGTACCTCACGCTCTCGACGCTCGAGGGCAAGCGGATCGCGGACGGCGACTCGACGCAGGTCGCGAAGGGCGACCGCGTCACGAACAAGACCTCGTTTCGCTTCGCGGACGGCTCGACCCACGAGGAGACGACCATCTTCACGCAACGCGGGCACTTTCAGCTCGTGAGCTACCGGCTCGTGCAGAAGGGGCCGGCGTTTCCGCAGCCGATGGACGTCTCGGTGGATCGCGCGAGCGGGCGCTGCGTCGTCCGGACGACGGACAAGGACGGCAAGGAGAAGACGTACGACGAGCAGCTGGAGCTGCCGCTCGATCTCGCGAACGGCCTCGTCCCGACGCTCCTGAAGAACGTGCGCGGCGACCTCGCGAGCATCGAGCTGCCGATGGTCCTCGCGACACCGAAGCCTCGCCTCGTCAAGCTCCTCATCGGGCCGGCGGGGGAGGAGAGCTTCCGCAACGGCGCCGCCGCCCACAAGGCGACGCGCTACCGGGTCCACGTGGACCTCGGCGGCGTGGTGGGCGTCGTCGCGGAGGTCGCCGGCAAGCAGCCGCCGGACACCTTCGTGTGGATCGAGCGCGGCGAGGCGCCCGCGTTCGTGAAGTCGGAGGGCCCGATGGCGGCGGACGTGCCGCCGTGGCGGATCGAGCTCGCGGCGCCGGCGTTCGGCGCGAAGTGAACGTATTAGCCGCGGCTAATATGTTCCGCGATCACTTCGCGGCGACGAGCTTCTGGAACTTCGGGTTCGATCGCAGAGAATCCCAGGTCGGGTCGACCTTGAGCCACGCCGGCGTGAGGTAGAAGGGCGACTTCAGGATCCGCTCGAGGGTCGCGATGGCCTGATCGGCGTCGCCCGCAAGCATGTAGGTTTGCGCGAGACTCTGGACGAGTTCCATCCCGTTGAAGGGCGACTTCGCGACCGGTTCGAGCTCGGTCGCGAGGAGCCCCTCTCGAATCGCGTCAGCCTTTCGTCCGGCCATCGCGAGCATCTGGCTGAGGACGGCATGGGAATTGGCGACCTTCGGCTCGCTGCGGACCCTCGCTTCGAGAGCAGGGATCGCCTTCTCGGCATAGCTCCGAGTTGCGGCGGCCTCTCCGGACCGCCAACTGGCCCAGGCCTGGGCCACGGCCCAGTTGCCTTCGTCGCCGTCGAACGCCGCCGTCGTCAGCCGGCGCAGAAGGGCGAAGCTCTCCGGATCGAGGAGCCACTCCTGTCCGCCGGCGAAGTAGGCGGCGGTCTCAGCCGGGCCGACCCGACGGACCGCCTCCGCGACGACGGCTCGGGCCGCCGCGCCGTCTCCCGAGCAGAGCACCGTCTGGATCTTCTGGTTGATCCGGCTCAGATTCGACGGCGCGAGCGCCAGGGTCCGGTCGATCGCCTGGCGCGCCTCGTCGCAGCGCCTCAAGTACAGTAGAGGCCGAGCCGCGTTGCCGACGTTGATCGCGTTTCGCGGATCGAGGCGCTCGGCCTCGTCGTAGTGTCCGATGGCGTCCTGCCACCGTCCCATCTCTGTCTCGGCGCGCCCGATTGAGCGCAGTGGATCCGCCTCTCCCGGGGCCAGCTTCTCCGCCTTCCGAAACTCCTCGAGGGCGCGTGGGTAGTTGTTCTCCACCAGGCGGTAGTGTCCGCCGAGGCCGAGGTATCCTGCCGACTTGCCCGGAGCGAGCTCGATCGCCCTGCGCGCGGCCTCCAGCGAGCCCGCGGCGAGGGCCGGATCCGGCACGCTGTTCGAAAAGAGGAGACTTCTGCACTGGGCGATACGTGCCCAGGCGTCGGCGAACTTCGGATCGAGCGCCACCGCCTGCTCGTAGTAGCCCAGCCCCTTCCGCAGCGACGGAACGTCGGATCGCGCCAGGACAGTCGTGGCCTCCTCGCCCTTGAGGTAGGCGTCGTACGCCGCGACGTTCGTCGTCGGCGCGTTCGTCAGGTTCTTCTCCTGCCTATCCGCGAGGGCGATTCCCAGCGCGTCCACGACCTTCGCCGCGATGTCGGACTGGACCTGGAAGACGTCCGTGAGGGACGCGTCGAAAGGCTGCTGCCACTTCGTCGCCGGCGCCTCGTTCTCCTTCATCTCGACGAGCTCGGGGCTGACCTGGACCCGGCTCGTACTGCCCGACTTCTGCCAGCGCACGGTGGCCGTCAGCAGGTAGCGGGCGTTCAGCTCCTTCGCGATCTCCTGCGGCGACTTCGTCGTCTTCTTGTAGGGCGTCGAGCTGCCGCGCGCGATGACCTCGAGGCCCGGCACCCCGGCGAGCTTGCCACGGATCGCGTCGGCGATGCCGTCGGCGAAGTAGTCGTCCTCGGCCGCGCCCAGGTTCTCGAACGGAAGCACGGCGACGCGCCGCGGGCCCGCCGCGGCCGAAGGCGCCCCGCCGAGTCTCGGGCGCTTCCACAGGAGGAGCCCGGCGGCCGCGAGCAGCACGAGGACGGCCGCCGCGATGCCGATCGCCTTCCCGCGGCCGGGAGGCGGAGCGGGAATGACGTAGTGACCGCTCGTGACCGCCGTCGTCGAGGAGGACGCCTCCGACAGCGCGAAGGAGACGTCCTTGGCGGACTGGAACCGGTTCTCCCGGTCCTTCTCGAGGCAGTGGCGGATGACGTGGTCGAGCCCGGCGGAGACGTTGCGTCCGGACATCGTCAGCTCCGGCGGCTCCTCCTTGAGGATCGCCGCGATCGTGTCGCTCGCCGTGTCCCGCTTGAACGCCTTCCGGCCCGAGAGCAGCTCGTAGAGGATCGCGCCGAAGGCGAAGATGTCGGAGCGGTGGTCCACGGGCAGGCCGCGGACCTGCTCCGGCGACATGTAGCCCATCGTCCCCATCACGGTGCCCGGCTCGGTGTGGCCCGCGTCCGTGGGCGCGTTCGTCTGCTCGTCGGACGCCGCATCGACGCGCTTGGCGAGGCCGAAGTCGAGGATCTTCACGTGCCCGTCGTTGGTCACGAACACGTTGTCGGGCTTGAGGTCGCGGTGCACGACGCCCTTACCGTGCGCGGCCGAGAGCCCCTTCGCGATCTGCTGACACCACTCGACCGCGTTCCGCTGCGGGATCGGCGCGGAGTCGATCTTGCCGCGCAGCGTCTCGCCCTCGAGCAGCTCGGTGACGGCGTACGAGACGCCGCCGTACGTGCCGAAGTCGTGGATCGCGAGGATGTTCGGGTGCGAGAGCGCCGCGACGGCCTTCGCCTCGCGTTCGAACCGCGCGAGGGCGTCGGCGTTCGCGGTCAGCTGCGCCGGCAGGACCTTGACCGCGACCTGGCGGTCGAGCTTCGTGTCGCGGGCGCGGTAGACCTCGCCCATCCCGCCCGCGCCGAGCGGGGCGAGGATCTCGTAGGTTCCGAGCCGCGTGCCGGCCGTCAGGGTCATGAAGTTCGGCGAACTCTACACGGTCGAGGGCGTCTTGTTCTACACGCCCGCCGGCGCGAATCCGCTCAGCGGCCGCGCCACGCGGGCGCGCGCTTCTGGAGAAAGGCGTCCATGCCCTCCGCCGCGTCCTCGAGCAGGACACCCTCGGCCATGCACTTTCCGGCGACCGCGTACGCGTCGGCGAGCGGGCGGTCGAGCTGGTCGTAGAACGCGCGCTTGCCTCGCGCGATGACCGCCGTGCTCTTCGCGAGGATGGCATCGACGAACTCCTGAACGGCCGCGTCGAGCCCGGCGGCCGGAACGACGCGGTTCACGAGGCCCCACGCGAGCGCCGTCGCGGCGTCGATCGGCTTGCCCGTCAGCAGCATCTCCATCGCGCGCTTGCGCGAGACGTTGCGGCCGACGCCGACCGCCGGCGTCGTGCAGAAGACGCCGATGTTCACGCCGGGCAGCGCGAACGTCGCCGTGTCGGACGCGACCGCGAGGTCGCACGTCGAGACGAGCTGGCAGCCGGCGGCGGTCGCGATGCCGTGGACGCGCGCGATGACGGGCTGCGGCAGCCGCGTGAGCGAGAGCATCAGCCGGTTGCAATCGTCGAACAGGCGGGTCTGCCACACGGCCTCGGATGCGTGAGCGCGCATCTCCTTCAGGTCGTGGCCGGCGGAGAAGCCGCGCCCGCTCGCCGCGAGCACGACGACGCGCGCGTCCGGATCCGCGGCCGTCGCATCGACCTCGGCCTGTAGCGCGGTGATCATGGCGGAGGAGAGCGGGTTGTAGCGCTCGCCCCGGTTCAGCGTCAGGCGGACGACGCCGCCGGAGGACTCGCGGAGAACCAGCGTCGGCTCGGGCGCGGGGATCGGGTTCGTGCTCATGACGAGAGCCTACCCCCGCGCGCCGGGACCGGCGAGGCGAGACGGCCTAGGGCCCGTACAGATTCAGCCCGAAGATCTTGACCAGGAAGACCGCCATCTGCCCACGGATGTTCGGGTCGTTCGGGCAGTAGTTGCCGCCGCCGCAGCCGGCGGTGATTCCCTCGGCGGCCAGCTGCTCGACCCAGTTCGCGAACGTGGACGGGCACGGCACGTCGAGGAAGGCGCCCATGCAGGCGGGCGGCGCGTACGCCGATCCGTGCTCGGCCTTTAGCAGGAAGACCGCCATCTGCGCGCGCGTGATCGGCGTGTCGGGACAATAGTTGCCGCCCCCGCAGCCGGCGGTGACTCCCTCCGAGGCGAGCTCCTCGATCCAATCAGCGAAGAGCGACGGGCACGGCACGTCGCCGAAGACGCCCGTGCACGGCTGCGGGACGTGGCTCGAGCCGTGCTCGCCCTTGAGGAGGAAGACGGCCATCTGCGCGCGCGTCACGGTGCCGCTCGGACAGTAGAGGCCCCCGCCGCAGCCGCCGGTCGCGCCGCTGTGGAACAGGTTCTCGATGAACGCGTAGAACGGGTGCGACGTCGGCACGTCCGGGAAGCTGTTGCCGATGTGGATGAGGCGCGGCCAGACCGTCTGGTCGACCGAGACGGCTTCGGTGAGCACCGCGTCCCAGTGCTGCGCGGGACGCACGGCCGCGTCGACCGTGATCAGGTAGCAGTCGCCGGTCGCGTCGTGGCAGTCCGCGGTTGCTCCGCCCGCCACGGTGCCGTAGTCCGCCTGCGAGTCGACGATCGTGTAGGTGCCGCCGGCCGGGCCCGTCAAATCGTCCGCCGTCCCGGTGAAGGCCTGGGGCGTGCCGAGCGTGTTCCGCCAGAATGGCGACACCTCGACGGTCTCGCCCGGCTCCAGCACGCCGTTGGCGTTGGAGTTCGTCCCGGGCCCGCCATGCGCGTCGACCTCCGCGGGGTGCGCGAGGAGCGAGGAGAGGCGGATGCGGCCGATCTGGTTGGCGAACACCTCGGTGAACCAGATGTTGCCGTCGGGCCCGGCGGCGACGAACGGAAGGCCGGCGTTGGACGTCGGGACCGGGAACTCCGTCACGACACCCTCCGGCGTGATCCGGCCGATGTTGTTCGCGTCGTCCTCCGCGAACCAGAGATTCCCGTCCGGTCCGAGCGCAATGCCGATCAGGTTCGAGTCGGCGCTCAGGATCGGGAACTCGGTGACGACGCCGGTGGTCGTGATGCGGCCGATCGAGTTGGTCCCCGTGTCGGTGAACCAGAGGTTGCCGTCCGGTCCGGCGGCGATTCCCTGCGGGCTGCTGTTGGGGATGTTCGTCGGAAACTCGGTCACCGTGCCCTGAGGCGTGACGCGGCCGATGCTTCCCTCGTAGACCGTGAACCAGAGGTTGCCGTCGGGACCGGCGACGATGTGAAAGGGCTCGCCTCCGGACGGGACCGGGAACTCGGTCACGGTGCCGGACGTGGTGATGCGGCCGATCTTCGCGTTGCTTGGCTCGCAGAACCAGAGGTTGTCGTCCGGGCCGGCGGCGATGCCGATGAGGCTGCCGGGAGTCGTGACGGGAAAGTCCGTGAACCCGCCCGCCGTGGTCATCCGGCCGATCTTCGAGACGGTCGTCTCGGTGAACCACAGGTTCCCATCCGAGCCGACGGCGATCAGCTGCGGGTTGCCGGCGGCGTCGAACTCAGTGACGGTTCCGCCCGTCGTGATGCGCCCGATCTTGCCGACGCCGAACTCCGTGAACCAGAGGTTCCCGTCGGGGCCGGCGGTGATGCCGCCCGGCTCAGAGCTCGCCGTCGTGACCGGAAACTCGGTGATGACCTGCGCCGACGCCGCGGCGGGCGAGAGCGGCGCGAGCGCGAGCGCGAGAAGCGGCGTGGCGAGGGCGTTGCGGCCGAGTCGCATGAGACCTCCGGTTCGAATTTCGACTGTGGCCGGGAGCCTATCGCAGGGGAAGGAGCTCTACGGTTTCGCTGCCGCTGCCTCCTTCGCCGCCCCGAGCGTCGCGACGGGCTGCGGGTCGCGCTGCAGCGTGTTGATCCCGTACCCCTGCTTCGTCACGAAGTCGAAGTCCACCTGCTGATAGGGCACGCCCTTCGGCAGCAGCTCGCGCCGATAGTGCCAGACCTCCATTCGGTTCTCGTTCGACTCCGCGGCCTTGCGGTTCGGGTTGGCGTACTTGACCGAGTTCTCGGCGACCTTCCAGCCCGGCGGCTTCCCGCCGCGCGACGCGTACAGCTCCTTCAAGGAGTTCTTCTCGTCCTGCGAGCCGAAGGTGTCCAGCCCGGCGTTGTCGCTGGTGTCTTCGCCGTTTCGCAGCGGCTTGCGGCCGGCGAAGGTCGGCGGCCCCATCAGGATGAACACCATCCCGCGGTCGGTGAGGCTGCCGGGCTGCTCCGGCTCGTCGGCGAGGCTCTCGTCGGCGAACGCGACGCGCCGGTCGAACTCCGTTCGGAACGACGCCGGCCGCGAGGACCAGAACTTCTCGACGAAGCCGAGCCGGTCTCCGGCGGGCCCGAGGCTGGACCATTCCGCCTTCTCCGCGTCGGACATGATCCAGCGCACCGGGCCGTCCGCCCACGTCGGATCCGACGGGTAGCGCGCGGCCGCGTCCGCTCGGGGCTGGAACGACTTGTACGCGTCCGCGAGTGAGGGTGAGCGGTCGGTCCCGGCCTTCCGGGCGTTCTCGAAGGCGGCGGCGGCCTTCTTCGAGTACTGCGTGGCGTCGAGCTGGGCGTTCGGCTGCAGCGCCAGGAAGGCGCCGAACTCGGCGACCGCCTGCTCCGTTTGTCCGAGGTTCGCGTGCGCGACGCCGCGGTAGAAGGCGAGCGGAGCCGGAAGCTGCGCGCGCACGGATTCGTTGCCCGGTCTCGCGGCCTCGGTCTCGAGCGCGTCGAGCGTCTTCAGGGCGTCCGACCACGATGCGGACTTGATTTGCTCCTTCGCGCGCGTGAAGAGCTCGGGAACGGTTTCGGCGAGGGACAGGCAGGCGAAGAGAAGGAAGGCGAGCACCGGAGCGATGCGTCTCATGGCGACTCCTTCCGGGAGGCGACGGCTCCCGCTCGCCGAGTATTGAGCCGGGGGTGCCAGCGCGGACCCCCCTATGGGGAAAAACCACCGAAAGCGAAGAGATCGCGAATCTGGCCGTGCCGCCGCGATGGAAAGGGCCGCGGCCGCGTGCGATGCTGGGCCGAGTGTCCCGCACCGACGACCATGGCCAGATCCCGGCGCTGACGGGCGTCCGCGCCCTGGCCGCCTGGCTCGTCTTCTTCCATCACCACCGAACGAGCCTGCTCGAGGTCGGGCCGCTGATGCTCTGGTGGGAGCTCCACATCGGGGTCGCGCTGTTCTTCGTGCTGAGCGGCTTCGTGATCACGTGGCGCTACGACCGCCGGGTCAGCGCCGGAAAGCGCGAGTCCTTTCTGAAGGGCTACTTCGTCAACCGGTTCGCGCGGATCTATCCGCTGTATTTCGTGCTGGTCGTGCCCGTCATGCTCTCCTACGGCGTCCGCTCACCGAGCGCATGGTTGCTCAACCTGACGATCTTCTCGAAGTACGGCGCCGGCATCCCGCAAGCCTGGTCGCTGCGCGTGGAGGAATGCTTCTATCTGCTGGCGCCCGCGATCTTCCTCCTCTGGCGGCGGAATCCACTCGTGCCGCTCGCGGCGGCGGCGGCGGTCCTCGCGGTGCTGTATCCGATCACGGCGCTTCCGGCCATGGTCCGGATCCTGGGACCGGCGCAGAACACGCTCCTCTACTCCTTCGTCGGCCGCTTCTTCGAGTTCTACGCCGGCATCTGGCTCGCCAAGAGGGTGGCCCGCGCGGGAGCGGCGCCGACGCGGGCGCGCCGCTTTCCCGTCTGGACCGCGGCGGGAATCGCCGGGATCGCCGGCGTCGTGGTGGGGCTGGCTGTCCTCAAGTGGGCGGTCGGACCGGCTTACATGTACGGCCTCTACCACCCGGCCGGAATCGCCGTGAACAACCTGGTGCTGCCGGTTTTCATCGCGGCGTTCTACTGGGGTCTCATCCGCGAGCGGTCGTGGGTCCGGTCGGCGCTCTCGACGCGCGCCGCAAACCTGCTCGGTCGAAGCTCGTACGCCTTCTACCTCATCCACATCAACCCGGTGCTGACGCTCGTCGCGATCGCCGTGCTCGCGCCGCTGAACCGGCTGAGCCCGGCGGCCGCCGGATTCCTGGCCGACCTGCTGAAGGGAAGGACCGCCGCGCGCTTCGTTTTCGTGACGCTCGCCGCCATCGCGCTCTACCGGCTCGTCGAGGTGCCGGCGAACCGGTTCCTCCGGAGGCGGCTCGGCGGGCAGGCCGACGCGCCGGCGGGGGAGCCGGCCCGAGCCGGAGCAGGGGCGACGGGCTAGTTTCCGTCCGGCAGACGGCGTCGACGGCCGCGTAATCCGATTCGGTTCTGGACTGTCTCTCTGGGGTGTAGGCTCGAGACTCGAACGGCGCTCGCACGGCGTAAGGGAACCTGGTCATGAACGAGCCGGCGGTGGATTCCGCATCGTCTTCGTCCGATCGACGCACGGCGGCGTGCGTCAAAGCGTGCGAGGGAGTGCCGACGGATAAGCTGGAGGAAGGGATCTTCGTGCGGCTCGTCGCCGCTTGCGTTCATGTCGAGGATCCACGAGTCCGCGAGATCATCGAAGAGCTCGTGCCGCGCCGCCCGCGCGCGGTCGAGGACTCGTAGCAGAGTCGCCGGCGGCGACGCCATGCACGATCGCGTCTTCGTGCGAGACTCGAGACCGGCGCAGTCCGATCTATAGTCGCGCTCGCCACGAAGTCGACCTCCGTCGCCGGAGGTGTCTCGCAACGTCGTAACGGAGAACCGGGATGAGCGGGTCAGCCTCGCGAAAGACGAGTCGCAGACCGCTCATCGCCACGGCGCTCTACGTCGCCGGCGGGCTGCTCGCGCTCCTGCTCCTCGGTCTGGCCGGCGTGCGGTACTACTTCGAACACAACAAGGCTCGCATCGTTGCCGACCTGAACCGCTACGTCACGGAGCGCATCAACGGCACGATGCGCATCGGCAGCATCGATCTCGATCTCCTGACTGGTTTCCCGACCCTTTCGCTGACGTTGACGGACGTCGAGCTGAAGGACAACCTCGCCGCGTCGCGCCGTCTGCTGCAGGCGAAAAAAATCGGCGTCGGCCTGAACGTCATGAGGTTGCTCCACCGCGAGATCGACGTCCAGTCGGTCCGGATGGACGGCGCGGTCATCGACCTGTTCACCGGCGAGAACGGGGTCACGAATTTCAATGTCTTCAAGCCACGGCCGCCCGGCGCGCCGGAACCGGGGCGCGGCGCTCCCGCGGTCCTGATCCGCGACGTCGAGCTCCGGGACGTCGATTTCCGGGCCGAGGTGCGACCCGAGAGGAAGTCCTTTCACTTCGTCGTC
This sequence comes from Thermoanaerobaculia bacterium, assembly GCA_036271035.1. GTDB lineage: Bacteria > Acidobacteriota > Thermoanaerobaculia > UBA5066 > Gp7-AA6 > DAHUXD01. The sequence continues at coordinate 13,286 of DATBBK010000135.1, forward strand.
GCCTCGCTTCATGCTCCGATCGACTACGCGTCCGACGGGCTGCGTAGCCGCGTGAAGCTGACGGTCCAGGCCCGCGACATGACGTTTCTCAGCATCAACGGGAGCTTCATGAAGGACCAAACCGTGACGGGGGTCGTGAGCGCCGCCTATTCGAACTTGACGCGACGCCTGGCCGTCGAGACGGACGCCCTCGCGATCGGCAAGGACTCCTTCGCGGTCAAGGGCAATTTCGCGATCGGACAGAAGCCGGCGCTCTTCGACCTGGAGATCCGCAGCAGGATCCGGTGGCTCGATGCCTCCCGTCTGTTGTCGCCGAACGTCACGCGGATCCTCGATCAACTCGACGTGTCGAAGCCCATCGAGGCTCGGTGCGTCATTCACGGCGACCTCAACGACAAGCGGGACCCCGCGATCGTGGTCGACGCCGACATCGCGAACAGCGAGGTTCACATTCCGGACGGCGTGATCTCGAACGTCTCGTTCCACGGACGATTCATGAACCACGTCGACCCGAGCAAGCCGAACGGCGATCCGAATTCCTCGGTGACTCTCTCCGGCTTCACGGGAGCCTACGGAAGCATTCCGATCCGGATCCCTCGCGTGACTCTCTTGAACCTGCTGAAGCCGGTCGCGAGCGGGACGTTTCAGACCGAGTTCGGGCTGCCTTCCCTGAACGAGGTCATCGACGAGAAGCTCATTTTGTTCTCGGGCGGGCAGGCCGGAGTGAGCCTGGAGTTTCAGGTGGCTCTCGACCAGCTGAAGCTCCACCGGCCGCGCTTCCGGGGCGAGATCGTCGTCCACCAGGGCGATCTGCTCTACCGGCCCCAGAATCTCCGGCTGAAGACGGACGTCGATCTGGCGTTCACGGATCGGACGCTGTCGATTCGGAACGTCAAGTACACGGCCGGTGCCAGCACGCTTTTGATCGACGGCGAGGTCGAGAATTTCTTCGGCCTGTTCTACGAGGCTCCCGAGAAGATGGTCGTCGCCTTGAACGTGCGGAGCCCGTTCCTGGACGCGAAGAGGTTCCTCGGGACCGAGATTCGCGGCAAGGATGGGGTTCCGCTCGAGAGCGCGCCTCCCGAGAGTGCGACGCGCACGCTGCATTCGGTCATCGAGAAATGCCAGATGGTCCTCAACATGCAGATCGACAAGGCCGTCTACGAGCATCTCGAGGCCACGAACGCGAGCGGGCAGATCGTGCTGGCCAACGGTCGGGTCACCGTCAGGAACGGCCGCCTCGAGGCGGCGGGAGGGAAGTTCGACTTCGACGGCCACGTCGCCCCGCAGGGAGAGGTCAACCCGTTCGGCGGGAAGGTCAAGATCATCAGCTGCGACATCCCGCGGCTTCTCAAGTCGTTCAACAACTTCGGGATCACCGCCTTCGCCCCCGACAACATCACGGGCAATCTCTCGGCGGACGCGTCGCTCAGCGGCTCGATGAGTGCTGCGGGCGACGTCGACCGCGCTTCCCTCAAGGGAAACCTGAAGTATCAGATCGAGAACGGCTCGCTGACGGACTTCGAGCCGCTCATCGACGTCGGGAAGAAATTCTTCGTGAAGCTGCTCTTCGGGAACAGAGACTTCCGACACATCGCGTTCGGCGAGCTGGCGGGGAAGCTCAAGGTCGACGGCGACCTCGTGGACGTGGACTTGTTTCGCGTCAGCTCGAGTGTTTTGAACTTCGACGTCGAGGGCGTCTTCTCCTTCGGGCGGGGCACGAATCTGGGTTTGACGATTCCCTTGAGGGACCCGTCCGACGACGCCAGGATCGCGGACAAGGCGGAGAGAGAGAAGCTCCGCTACAAGGGCATCGTCCTGCAGCTGGTGGCCGTGGACGGCAAGGACGGCGGGATCGAAGTGAAGCCCGGGAAGTACAACCGGGAAGAACGGCGAGTCGGAACGCGATGACCGCGGTCGTCGCCGGAGGTTGGTGGCGGTGCAGGGATTTGAACCCCGGACACAGCGGATATGAGCCGCTTGCTCTGACCAACTGAGCTACACCGCCAGGGGCGGGGGATTCTAGCAGGACTGCTCGGCTCGAAAGGCCCTTCAGCGCCGGTCTAGAGCCAGCAGAGAGGGACCTATACTGAAGGTCATGGGCTCCGGCCTCACCGATCACTGCTCCGTCTGCGGCCAGGAGTACATGTTCGCGCTGCCACGCTGCCCGATCTGCCGCAAGTCGGTCTGCGACGGCTGCTCGGTTCGGATGGCCGGCACCGCGTTCTCGTCGACCGAGTGCGCGCACGCGTTCTTCTTCGGGGGTGAGGACGAGGTCGGCGACGAGGACGGCCCAGCCTCCGGCGACGACGACGATGGAGAATGAGCGCCCCTGAACCCGTCGCTCCCGCCCGGCCGTCGCGTTACGGCCGTTTGTTCTGGCGCGACCCCAACACCCAGTTCCTCCTGCTCGCCGCCGCCGCCGGGATTTGCGGCGGTCTCGGCGCGATCGCATTCCGCTTCGTCACCCACTACCTGACGCGGCTCTTCGTCGGCTCGGAGGACGTCGTGCGCGGCGTCGAGGGTCTCGAGCCGTGGCTGCGCGTGCTCATCCCCACGGCCGGTGGCCTCGCGGGCGGTCTCGTCGCGACGTACTTCTTCGGCGAGAAGGGGCCGTCCGGGATCTCGCACATGATCGAGGTCGTCTCGATCGGACGCCGCACGGTGCGGGTGCGGCCCTCGCTCGCGCGCGCGGCGTCGTCCGTGCTCGTCATCTCGAGCGGCGGCTCCGAGGGACGCGAGGGTCCGATCATCCAGATCGGCGCCGGTTTCGCCTCGGCGCTGGCGCGATGGTGGCGCGTCTCGCCGGAGCGCGTGCGCATCCTCACCGCGTGCGGCATGGCGGCCGGCGTGGCCGGCGCGTACAACACGCCGATCGCGGCGACGCTCTTCGTCCTGGAGGTCGTCGTCGGCTCGTTCTCGATGGCGATCTTCGGTCCCGCAGTCGTCTCGGCCGTCGTCTCGACGCTGCTCGTCCGGCGGGTACTCGGGGACGAGCCCGTTTACCAGGTCGCGCCGTTCCAGGTGGAGTCGGCGATCGAGTACCTGCCCTTCGTCGTCATCGGTCTGCTCGGCGGGTTGTTCTCGGCCTTGTTCGTCCGCTCGCTCTCGATGGGGAAACGGCTCTTCTCGCTGACGAAACTGCCACAGTGGGCGACGATGGCGATCGGCGGCGCGATCGTGGGGACGATCGCGATCTTCATGCCGCAGGTCTGCGGGAACGGCTTCGAGGCGACGGACCGGATCCTGCACGGCAACCCGACGCTCGTTCTGCTGCTCATCCTTCTCCTCGCGAAGACCGTCGCGACCTCCGCCACGATCGGCTCCGGCGGCGTCGGCGGCGTGTTCACGCCGTCGCTGATGGTCGGCGCCGCGCTCGGCGGCGCGTCCGCGAAGATCGTCGCGCTCGCGTTCCCGCACCTCTCGGCGCCGGTTGGCGGCTATGCGCTCCTCGGCATGGGCGGGATGATGGCCGGCGTCACGCGCGCGCCGCTGCTCGCGGTGATCATGATCTTCGAGCTGACGCAGAACACCGCGGTGCTCCTGCCGATGATGGTGGTGTCGGTGCTCGCCGTCGTCTCGGCGCGCATGCTCCAGAAGGAATCGATGTACGTCGCGAGCCTCCGCTCGGCGGGCATCGTGTGGGAGAAGACGCCCGAGGCGACGGCGCTCGCGACGCTGCGCGTCGGCGACATCATGCGGCGCGACGTCGCGCTCATCCCGGCGTCCACGCCGCTGCCTGAGATCGTCGCCGCGTTCCTGCGCTCGCGCAGCCTGCTCCTGTACGTCGGCGACGACCAGGGCCGGCTCCTCGGCGCCGTCGACATCCACGACGTGAAGGAGTCGTTCCCCGAGAAGGAGCTCGCGGGGCTCGTGGTCGCCGCCGACATCCTCACCGAGATCCCGTTCGTGACGCCGGAGGAGTCGCTCACGACGGTCAACGAGAAGCTGTGGTTCCGCGACGTGGGCCAGCTTCCCGTCGTCGACTCCGCGGCATCGCGCAAGTTTCTCGGCATCGTCACGCAGCGGGATCTCCTCGGCGCGTTCGACAGCGAGGTCCTCAAGCGCAACCGGCTGTTCACTCCGGTGCGCACGTTCGGGGCGCGCGAGTCGGGCGGCCTCGAGTTCCTCGAGCTGCCCGAGCGCCACCGGCTGATCGAGCTGGACGTGCCCGCGGCGCTCGAGGGCCTCACCGTCGCCGAGGCGGCGCCGCGCGCGCGGTTCGGCATCTCGGTGCTCGCCGTGAACCGCATGGGGCGCGACGGCGTGGAGCGCCGGTTCGTGCCCGGCCCCGCCGACCGCTTCGAGCACGGCGACGTCCTCGTCGTGCTCGGCACCGAGGAGGCGATCGCGAAGCTCCAGGACGCCCGCGGCGCGCCCGTCACCGCGGGCTAGCCCCGGCCGGCGGCGCCGCGGGGCGCCCGCGGTGCTATCCTGAAGCGAACCCACATGGAGATCCCGTCCCGCTGATGGCGACCACCAGCAAGCAGAGCGAGCTCGTCACCCTCCGAGGAAAGTGGTTCAAGGAGCGGACGCGCCTCTACGATCGCGAGACGGGACTGCCCACCGTCGCGGTGCTCATGGACGATCTGCGCACACAGCTCGAGGAACGCGGTTCGCTGGCGGTCCTCGTCTTCCGGCCGAGCTCCGAGGGGCACGTCGAGGAGGTCTGGGGCTGGGAGGCGTACGACGATCTCCTCCTCGACTTCGTGCGGCGGCTCAAGGCATTCCAGACGGACGGCATCGTCCCCATGGGCACGTTCTGCCTGCCGTACGTCCGCTCCGACGAGATCATCCTGTTCGTGAGCCCGGACGGCGCCACCGTCGGTGGGTCGACGGCGCTCGGCCAGAAGGCCGTCGAGCTCGACCAGCTCATCCGCGGATACCTCGCCGAGCGCGCGGACGTCTCCGCGCGCTTCCGCTCGTTCGTCGGCGCCACGCGCATCCTGAAGGACCCGAAGCATCGCATCGAGCGGCTCGTGTATCGCGGGATCCAGGAGGCGCGCGACCAGGTCACGCGCCAGACGGTCCGCCAGGAGATCCGCGGCGGCGAGCTGCTCCAGGACGCGATCTCGCGCTCGGACATCCGGCCGGTGTTCCAGCCCGTGTTCGACCTCGCGACGGGGAACATGATCGGCATGGAGGCGCTCTCGCGCGGCCCACGGGGCAGCGAGTTCGAGAGCGGCGAGACGCTCTTCTCGCTCGCGGAACGCACGGAGCTGCTCGTGCCGCTCGAGCGCGTCTGCCGGCAGCGCTCGCTCGAGGCCGCGGCCGAGGGCCACGGCCGGCGGCAGATCTTTTTGAACCTCTCGCCGGCGGCCGCGTCGGATCCCGAGTTCCTCGGTCCCGTCTTCCGCGACCAGGTCAAGGCGCTCGGACTGGAGCCGGACCGCATCGTCCTCGAGATCACGGAGCGCACGTACGCGGTCTACGAGGGCCTCTTCCGCGAGGTGCTGTCGAAGTTCCGCTCGCAGAACTTCCGCATCGCGGTCGACGACGTGGGCACCGGATACTCGAACCTCTCGTCTCTCGCCGACATCGAGCCGGACTACCTGAAGTTCGACAACGTCTTCGTGCGCGGGATCGACCGGAGGCAGGTCAAGCAGGACCTGCTCGAGGCGCTGATGAGTTTCGCGCGCAAGATGCACACGAAGGTCATCGCCGAGGGCATCGAGACGCGCGAGGAGCTGCGCGTGCTGCAGTCGCTCGGCGTGCCGTACGGGCAGGGATTCCTGCTCGCGCGCCCGATGCCGGTCTCCGAGATCGAGCGCTTCGCGACGATCGCCATCTGAGTTCCGCCGCGCCGCGGCTCCCTCCTCGTCATCCCGAGCGCAGCGAGGGATCCCTTTCGTCGGGACTGTTCTCCCGAACCGGAACGGGCACCCATGAGCGCCTCCGTCGACGCGGTCGAAGGGAATCGCGCCCAGCCGCCCGGCGGAACACGCCGCAGCCTGACGGCGGCGTGGCAACGAGCGGGGCAGCCCTAAGCGCCTGAGCACGCTTGGTCTTTTTTTCCGGCGGGCGCCGGTTCCCGGCTCCGATCCGCGGTTCCGCACTAAACCGTTGGTGAATCCTCGATTGCCCTTTGGTGCGAACACGCGCCGGAAACGGCCCCTCCCGTGGACAACGCGTGTCGGTTGGACATATACGAAGGAAAAGAAGAGGAGGGGGGCCCATGCGCGATTCGAGATGGAAAGCGCTGCTGGTCGTACTCGTCGGCTCCGCGCTCGGATTCCTCGTGGGTTGCGCGGACATGGAGTACGTTTCCAACGGCCGATTTTTTTTCTACCACAAGGAGTTACCCGCCGCGCAGCGAGCGATCGACGCGGCGCGAGCCGCCGGGCGCGACCGCGAGTGCCCGGCGGAGTTCAAGGCAGCCGAGAAGCTGAAGGACGACGCGTACGCGACGTATTACGCTTGCCACACCCAGGAGGCGATCGCGATGGCGAACGAGGCGATCGCGAAGGCGAACGCGTTGTGTCCACGCGCCGAGGCGCCGCCCGCGCCGCCTGCTCCGCCGCCGCCGGCTCCGCCCGCGGCGCCCGCGCCGACGGTCTCGCTGTCGTCCGGTTCGAGCTCGATCAACGCGGGCGCATGCACGAACCTGAGCTGGACGACGTCCAACGCGCGGAGCGCGTCGATCGACCAGGGCATCGGCAGCGTCGAGACGTCGGGCTCGAGACAGGTGTGCCCCACGACGACGACCCGCTACACGCTCACCGCGATCGGCGACGGCGGCTCGCGGGCGGACTCCACCACGGTGTCCGTGGCCGCGAAGCCCGCCGCTCCGATCGATCGCATGACGCTGCACGTCAACTTCGACACGAACAAGTATGAGATCCGCAAGGCGGACCTCGCCGAGATGAAGAAGGCCGCCGCGTTCGTCCGCAAGTACGACGGCGCGACGATCTCGATCCAGGGCTACACGGACTCGACCGGCACGCCTCGGTACAACCAGGGACTCTCCGAGCGGCGCGCGGACGCCGTGCGGCGATACCTCGTCGAGAACGGAGCGGCGGCGGACGACAAGATCACGAGCGAAGGGCACGGCGAGTCGAACCCGATCGCGAGCAACAAGACGGTGAAGGGCCGCGCGCAGAACCGGCGCGTGGAGGTCCTGATCCTGTCGCGCTAGCGGCACCCTGGTTCGGAATCACGAAGGGGCGGGCTCCGGCCCGCCCCTTTCGTTCAACGGAGATTCGCGCGCTCGGAGCTCGACATATTAGTAATTGCTAATATGTCGCGGCCGGTGACCGGGAAACGAGCTACTGCAGCCCGAACGTCTTGGTGATGAAGACGGCCATCTGTCCCCGGGTATTCGGATTCCCCGGGCAGTAGTTGCCGCCGCCGCAGCCGCCCGTGATCATCTCGGCGGCCAGCTGCTCGATCCAGGCGGCGAAGGTCGACGGGCAGGGCACGTCGGGGAACGTGCCGGCGCACGGCGGCGGCGCGTAGGAGGAGCCGTGCTCCGCTTTGAGGAGGAACACGGCCATCTGATCGCGGCGCACCGGATTCTGGGGACAGAAATTGCCGCCGCCGCAGCCTCCGGTGATGCCCTCCGCGGCCATCGCCTCGATCCAGGGCGCGAAGTTGGACGAGCAGGGCACGTCGGCGAAGACGCCGGCGCAGGGCGGGGGCGTGTAGCACAGGCCGTGCTTGGCCTTGAGGAGGAACACCGCCATCTGCTGCCTCAGCGTGTTGTCGTTCACTCCGTAGAGTCCCCCTCCGATTCCGGCCGTGATGGCGTTGGAGACCAGCTGCGTGACGAAGCTTCGGAACTGGTTTCCGGGCGGCACGTCGAGGAAGTCGGCGACGAAGGCCTTGACGAGCCGTCCATTCGTGCCGTCGAGGTTCGTGACCACGAGATCGTTCGCCGATCCGGGGGCCAGGGCCGGAGTCGTCGCGGTCATCGACACGGCGGATGCGACGTTGACGTCGGTCGCCGGCTGGCCGCCGATCGTGACCGTGGCGCCCGCGGCGAAGTCGGTGCCCGAGATCGTCAGTGCCGTACCTCCCGACGGCGGGCCCGAGCCGACGTCGATCGAGAACGGCAGCCGCTGCGAGAACTCGGACGTGTTGCCGGAGGGATCCGTCGCCGTGACCGAGATCCGGGAGCCGTCGGCGGTCGCGGGTAGCGTCGTCACGTCGAACGCCGCGTTGCCGGCGCCGTCGGTCGTCACCTGGCTCGTGCCGAGGAAGACCGCTCCCTGGAGAAACTCCCTCGGGAAGTTCGAGCACGCCGGGTTGGAGTAGAAGTCGAGGTCGAACGTCGTCGAGGCCGTCGAGCGGAGGATTCCGCTGACGGCGGTGTTCGCTCCGTAGGTGACGTTGGAGACGAGCGGAAAGTTCTGCAGGTCGTTCGCGCCCGTGTCGCCGTCCCCGGCGTCGTTCGGAGTGACGCCGTCCGCGTTTCCGGCGGAGCCGAGGTCGATCCCGAGGCCCGAGACGTCGTCGATCGCGTTGCCTCGAATCGCGTTGTGATTTCCGTTGATGACGAGGATGCCCTTGCCGTTCGAGACGATGACGTTGCCCTCGCCCGCATTCACGCCTCCGACGACGGCGTTGGAGCCCGCGAGATAGATGCCGAAGTCGTGATTTCCGAAGGGAACCGCGCCGGAGGCGTCGGCTCCGATGAGATTGCCCTCGATGACCGTGCCGTTCCCGCCGATGTTCGATATTCCAGAGCCCAGGTTGGCGGCGATCACGTTGTCCCGGATCGTGTTGGCGGGCCCTCCGACGAAGACTCCCCCCGTGCCGTTGCCGAGCGGGGCTGCGCCCGTCACGTCCATGCCGATGTAGTTTCCTTCGATGACGTTGTTCGTCACGGTGGGATCTCCGAGGCCGTTCGACACGCCCACGCCCCCGCCCGTGTTTCCGGAGATGACGTTGCGCGCCGACGGCGTGTTGCCGCCGATCGTCGATCCGCTGATGTTGGAGGCCATCGAGATGCCGATTTGAGAGTTCGGCAGGGCGCCCGTGCCCGCGGCGTCGGTGCCGATGAAGTTGCCCGCAACGACGTGTCCGCTGCCTCCGTTGTTCGATCCGTTTCCGAATCCGATTCCGGCCGCGTTACCGGAGATGACGTTGCGCGATGCCGGCGAGACGCCACCGATCGTGACGTTCTTCGGGCCGATGTCGATCAGGACGCCGTAGGAGTTCGGACTGGCGACCGATCCCGTTGGATCCGTCCCCAGGAAGTTGCCCTCGATGACGTGACCGGTCGTCGTGCTGAACGCGACGCGGATCGCCGAAGCATTGCAGCGGTTTATGACCAGCCCCCGGATCACGCTTGCGTCGCTGCCGGTGCCGAAGTCGAGCACGGCCGCGGCGCCGCACGCGTGCGTGCCGTCGATCTCGATCAGATGGACCGAGTTGTCTCCGAGGCCGGGGCCGTTCGAGTTGGGGCTGGAGCCCGGCTGGGTGAATCCGTCGATCGTCATCGGTGCCGACAGGCTGGGATAGGCCGAGAGCGGAGTGATCGTGTGAACGCCGGAGCCCGGGATGTCGAACGCGATCGTCGAGCCGGCGTGCGCATTCGCATACGTCAGCGCGTCGCGCAGCGTGCAGGTTCCAGTGCCGCTCGCCGCGCATGCGTTCGTCGCGTCGCCGGCGTCGTTCACGATGACGGTCGCGCCCGACAGGCACGCGGCGAGGAGGAGGCCGGGCAGAATCGCGGCGAGGGACCTCATTGTGTTCTCCACTTGTTTTGGGCAGGTCGGGAGAGATGCGGGCGGAGCTTACCGCACGCGATCGGAGAGCGACGGAGGAGACGCCGGACGCCCGCCTTCGCTAGACTTCGCGCGACGGGAGGTTAGCTCAGCGGTAGAGCGCCTGCTTTACACGCAGGTGGTCGGGGGTTCGATCCCCTCACCTCCCACCATCCGGCCGCCGCGCGCGAATCCAGGCCGTCTTCGCGGAGAGCGCCGCGCGCTCAGAGGTGCGGGCCGACGAACGACGCGAGCGCGAGCGCGAGCGCGGCGACGAGGAAGGCGGAGATGGCACCGAGGTAGAGCGGTCTCCAGCCGAGCTTCCCGAACGCTCGCAGGTTGGTCCCGAGCCCGACCCCCGCCATCGCGGTTCCGAGCGCGGCGGACGCCCACGTCTCGCCCAGCGTGTTGACGACACCCTTCCAGGCCCCCGCGTTCCAGGCGCCCCATGCGAGGCCGCCTTGGGTGAGGTTCGCGTCTCCGATGGAGCGCGCGACCGCCATCGCGAGGAACCCGAGGACGAAGAGCGGGAAGAGCTTGGCGATCCGCACGCGTTCGCCCGCGTGACCGGTGCGCCGGTGGTGCAGGTAGGCGAGGAGGGGCACGACGGCGACGAGGAACACGTTGCGTGTCAGCTTGGTGACCGTCGCGACGCGGAGGGCGGCCTCGTCGCGGAAGATCTCCTTGTACGAGAGCGCCGCACCCATCACCTGGGACGTGTCGTGGATGCCCGTGCCGAGGAACAGGCCGACGGAACCCGAGAGGGACCCGAAGAGCGCGTGCGCGAGGTAGGGATAGCCGAGCATCGCGATGAGGCCGAACACCGTGACGTTCGCGACCGTGTAGGCGATCTCGCTCTCCTCCGCCTCGATGACCGGTCCCACGGAGAGCGCCGCCGTGACGCCGCAGATCGCGGTCGAAGCGGCCGCGAGAGTCCCGAGGTTGTCGGAAACCCCCAGCAGCTTCGCGATCCAGTGCGCCGAGATCAGCGCGACGACCACGATCACCGCGACCACCGGAGCTCCCCATGCCCCGAGCTTGACGACGTCGAAGAACGAGAGCCGGATGCCGACGAGGATGATGCCGGCGCGCAGCATCCACCGCATGGCGAAGCGAAGGCCGGGGCGGAAGAACGCCGCGACGCCGATGGTGTTCGCGGCGAGGAGGCCGAGCAGGATCGACATCGAAATGCCGGAGATGGGGCTCGAGCGGCCCGCCGGGTCGATGCCCTGCAGCCGCAGAACGACCGCGCCGATCCGCTTCGCGACCTCGCCCGCGACGAGCATGACCGCGATCGCGAGGGCGAGGCCCGGCAGAACGTCGAGGGTCCGTCGCGTGAGCGTGAGGCGCACGGGGGCGGAGCATAGCGGAGGCGCGGGGTCGCGCGTTCGACTTCCTTCGGCTTCGGAGGCGGAGCGTCCGGATGTGGAGATATAGGATGCCCACGTCTTCGAGAACCCCGCCGTGAGACGCATGACCCCGCAGCCCCGGCCAGCGGGGAACCCTCGCCCCGTCGGTGCGACCGTCGTCGCCCTGGCGCTCGCCGCGCTCGTCCTCGGTTCCTGCACCGCGCACGCGCCGCACCGGCTCGACAAGGAGGGTCGGGCCGTCGCGATGACGGTCCACGAGGCCGACTTCGCGACGAAGGAGGCGCGCGAGAGGATCGAGACGAGCGCGCTCGAGGTCCACGAGGACGAGGGCTACGAGCTCGCGTTTCTCGAGTTCGACGACCAGGGCAGCCTCTTCTCCCGCGCGCCGCTCGAGCTATTGATCGACACGCTCAAGAAGGAGGCGGCCCGCTCCGACAAGCCGCGCCTCAACCTCGTCCTCTTCACGCACGGCTGGCTGAACGACGCGCGGCTCTGCAACCGCAACGCGTGCTGTTTCCGCGCGTTCCTCTCGCGGCTCGCGAAGGACGTGAGGGCCGTCGAGGCGCGGGCCGGCGGCGGAGGAGCTCCGGCCCGCACGATCGGCATCTTCATCGGCTGGCGCGGCCTCTCGGCGACGGTGCCGCCGCTGCGCGAGCTCTCCTTCTATGCGCGCAAACGCGCGGCCCACACGATCGGCCAGGGCGAGCTCGTCGAGTTGTTGACCTTCCTCGATCGTTACCAGAAGCACGTCAACGAGGAGACGCCGCGCCGCTGCCGGCTCGTCATGCTCGGCCACAGCTTCGGCGGCGCGGCGATGTTCACGGCGATCGCGAACGTCCTGAAGAGCCGCGTCGTGGACGCGCAGGTCCACTCGATGTTGACGGGCAAGCCGGAGCCCGTCGTCGGCTTCGGCGACCTGGTCGTGCTCGCCAATCCCGCGTTCGAAGCGGCGCTCTATGCGCCGTTTCAGGAGCTGCTCACGCAGCACCCGACGTTCGGCGAGAGGCAGAGGCCGGCGCTCGTCATCCTCGCTTCGGAGACCGACTCCGACACGAAGGTGCTGTTCAAGGTCGGGCGCTCGCTGAGCACCATGTTCCAGAGGACCGGGCCCCGCTCCCCGAGGGAGACGCTCGTGACGACGGTCGGCAACTACGACCCGTTCGTGACGCACCGCGTCGACGTGATCGAGCACGGCCCCGACGCGCAGAAGGCGTCGATGATGGGCACCGTCGAGAACTGCGCCTGCGCGCTGCCGATGAAGGATCTGCCTCCCGACATGCTGGACCGGCTCGCGGAGATGGTCGACGCCTCGAACCGAGGCGTTCCGGTTCCGCTACCCCCGCTGGCGTGTCCCGGTGTCGAGACGATGGGCTCCGTCGCGCTGACCTGCAAGACGGACAACGAGCGGCCGCTGTGGGTCGTGCGCGCCTCGAACGAGGTCATCAGCGGCCACAGCGGCTTCTTCACGCGGCCGGTCAGCGACCTCCTGCGAGGCCTCGTCTTCCGCGCGATGATGGAGGACCTGGCGGGGGCGACACGGCCGGCCGCCACGGCCGCGACGCCGTAAAGCCCATCCCGCCCCGAACGTCACTCAGTGCGATAGGTCGTTGCAGCCGTTCGGGCAGCGCAGCCAGCCCAGCGGCTCCTGAGGAGAGGCCCTCCAGGGATCGATCTCGGCGCCGCAGCGATCGCAGTAGACCCGCATCGGCTCGTTCGTGCGATGGAGGCCCATGCGCTCGAACTGCTCCTCTCGGAAATTGAACGACGCCGCCGGTTGATGGGTTCGGTGACGATCCACGACGTCCTCCAGTGCGCGATGGGGTCTTGCCGGCCGCGCGAGCCTCATATTGGAATAGTCGTCGAACTCCCGAACGGGTTCACGGGTCTACACTCGATCGCGGGATGGCGGAGACGGCCGGGCGATCGGAGACGTTCGAAAGGCGCGGGCGTCTTCGCGGGCAGGCCTCAGCCGGTACGAGGAGGGGGAGTCGTGAAGCCGCTCCTCCTCGCCGCGGGTCTCCTCGCCGCTGCGGCGCTCTCCGGCCGGAGCTTCCCGGAGGGCGGCCCGCCGCCGGGCGCCAACGCCGCGACGGATTACGACCCCGACAGGACGACGCACGGCTTCCGGCTCACGCCGCAGGGCGGAGCCATCGAGATCGCGGTGAACGACGGCGAGGACACGGAGAGCCGCGACGCGATCCGCGCGTACCTCGAGCGCATGTCGAAGGCGTTCGCCGACGGCGACTTCGGCGCGCCATTGCTGATCCACGGTGAGAAGCCGCCCGGAGTGGCCGTGATGACGTGCGAGAAGGCGAAGATCGCGTGGGAGTACGTCGAGACGGTGCGCGGCGGGCGCGTCGTCGCGACGACGGACGACGCGGCGGCGCGCGATGTGATCCACGACTTCCTGCGTTTCGAGGTCGAGGCATGCCGGGCGGAGGAGCTGGCGGACGATTCGGACGAGTGACCGAACGTTTCGCCGGGCGAATCTGGGAATCCTTCCGGTTTCGGATTGTTCTCCCCGCCGACGATGCTCGTCCCCCTCATCCTCGCCGGTCTTTTGCGCGGCGCCGATCCGTCGGCCGCCGCCCTGGAGGCGCAGGTCCCGAGCGCCTCCCGCCCGGCGGTCGAGGCCGGGCTCCGGGCCTGGCGGCACGCCGCGGCGGCGGGCCCGACGCCCCGCCCCGACGTGCTGACCGTCATCGACTACTCGCGCCCGTCCACCGAGCCCCGCCTCTTCGTCTTCGACCTCGCCTCGAATCGCCTTCTCTTCCGGGAGCGCGTCGCGCACGGACGCGAGAGCGGCGGGAACGCGACGCAGCGCTTCTCGAACGCGTCGGGCAGCCGCATGTCCAGCCTCGGTGTCTTTCGCGCGCTCGACGAGTATCCGGGAACGCACGGCCCGTCCCTTCGGCTCGAAGGCCTGGAGCCCGGCTTCAACGACCACGCACGCGAACGCGCGATCGTCCTGCACGGCGCCGACTACGTGAGCGACGCGCTCGTCGCGAGTCAGGGTCGGCTCGGGCGAAGCTGGGGTTGTCCGGCGGTGCGCCCCGCCGTCGCGAAACGTCTGATCGAGACCATTCGCGGCGGCTCGCTGCTGGTCGCCTACTATCCCGACGCGGGCTGGCTGCGACGGTCCGCGTTCCTCGCGCGCGAGACGGGTCCGGCTAAGGAGTCGTCGACGGCGGAGGGTCCGAGTCCAGCACGCTGACGGCGGGACCCGTCTCCTGGGGCAAAACCGGCCGATCGGTCACCACGAGCGTCGAGCCCGAAGAGAGAATTCCGAGCACGTTCGCCAGGAAGCCCGGAGGGATCGTCACGCGTGCCGCCTTATCCGGATTCATGGTGGCGCCTCTGGCCCCGACCCTACACCGCTTTGGAGCGGAGCAACGCGACGATCGGCCGACATATTAGCTGTGGCTAATATGTCGAGCCCTGTCCATCCGGTGGGGGAGGCCGGGCCGCCCGGCTAGTACCGCCAGCTCGTGACGTCGCCGCCCGGCGGCGCGCTCTTCAGGATCCGCTCGACGATCTTCGGCGCGAAGAACTGGTGGTACCGCAGGCGGCCCGTCGCGTTCGGACGCGCGTGGTCGCCCATCCAGCAGTGCTCCGCGCGCGGCTGGTAGTCGATCTCGCCGCCGTACGGCGGGTTCTTCGTCTGGCTCAGGAACTCGTCCGCCAGGTAGACGGCGTTGTTGAGGTAGTAGTTGTCGGCCTCGCCCACGTAGATGTGGATCTTGCCGGCGAGCTTCGCGCCGAGGCCCGCGTCCCAGTTGCGCCGCATGATGCCGACGAGGTCGTAGTTCTCCTTCCAGAACGCGGCGACCTTCCTGTCGATCACGCCCGTGCGCTTGTCCCAGATGCGCTGCGGGTAGCCATCGGCGCCGACCGGCGAGAACACGGCCTCCCAGATGTCCCACTGTCCGCCGGAGCGCGTCTTCGTGCCGAGCACGAGCTCGAGCCGGTTGCTCGCCTCGATCGTGGTGGTCAGGTGACCCAGGTAGTCGCGATGCCCGGGCGTGTCGACCTCGCCCCACGGCCCCTTCCATCGGTACGCGTTCTCCTGCTCGTAGATGTTGACGACGGTGAACTGGCGGAAGTCGATCGGGTCGGGACACGCCGCCCAGCAGCCGTTGTACTGGTCCGGATAGAGGACCTGGACGCCGAGCGCCTCCCACCCTCCGGTCGATCCGCCATAGAGGAATCGCGCCCAGCCGGCGCCGATTGCGCGGTACTTCTTCTCGAGGTACGGGATGAGCTCGTACGTGATCGCGTCGCCGTACGGTCCGAGGTTCTGCGAGTTCACCGCGTACGAGTCGTCGTAGTACGGGTTCGCGTGCTGGATCTCGATCAGTATGTAGCGCGGATAGTTCGGGCCCGTCCAGTCCTTGAAGAACTGGTAGGCGTACTCCTGCTCGATGCGGTTGTAGCCGTCGACGCCGAACCGCTCCGATCGCACCGGCTTCAGGTCCGGATCCGGCGTCGTCTCGCGCCAGCCGCCGATCGTGGAAGGGAAGTGGCCGTGGTAGACGACGAGCGGATAGCGCGCGTTCGGATGTTCGTCGAATCCCTCGGGCAGCAGCACGTGGGCGCCGAGGTACATGTCGCGGCCCCAGAACTTCGAGAGCCGCTCCGAGCGGATGCGCTCGTGCTTGACGTACCTCGTCGTCTCCGGCTCCGGGATCGGCGGGATGACCTGGTCGAGCTCGATCGCGAACGCTGCGGGCTTGTCCTTCTCGATCGTGATGGAGCGCGGCGTCGAGTAGAGATTTCCGGGCGCCTTGCTCCACTGCTGCCCCTCACCGCGATCCATCGGGAGCTTGACGACGTGCCCGTCCGCGCGGCGGAAGGTCTCGTAACGGTGGAGCAGAGCCTGGACCTGGTACGTGCCCGGCGGAACGTCCGCGAGGCGCGCGACGGGGAAGCCGAGGACGTCGCCCTCGACGGCGGCGGGTGCGCCCGGCATCCAGCCTTCGACGTCGATGCCGAAGACCTGCTGTGACTTCAGGACGGACTCCGTGATCTGCGTGCGCGGCTCGGCGGCGGGATCCTTCGAGAGCATCACGAGCAGGCGGCCGTCGAGCGGGGTTGCGCTCTTGCTCACGTCCGCCGCGTAGGTGACGGTGAATCGGAGCCCGGATCTCGCGTCGGAGGGCGCGAAGGCCGTGATCGCGGTCATGGCGGCCGCGACGATACCCGCGAGCGCGAGCGGCGTCGATCGGGAAACTGTCATCGCTTGGATCTCCTGCCGCGAAACACGGGCGGGGACAAGCCCCGCCCCTACGGCTTTTCCTGTTGCACGTCCCGCTCGAGCTTTTCCATGACCCAGACCGAGCTCGGATCGTTCAGCTTGCGCAGCTCCGGCATCGCGGGTGCGGCGGCCTTGCCCATGTCGCCCAGCGCATAGAAGACGCTGCGCCGGACCGCTCCGGCCTGCGCGGGATCCTTGCAGGCCGCGACGAGCGCGGGGATGGCGGAGGCCGCGGACGGACCCTGCGCGCCGATGGCACGCACCGCCGCCTCGCGGACGAACGAGCTCGGGTCCTTCAGCGCCTTCTCGAGATCGGGCAGCGCGGCCGCCGCTTCCTTCGGGCGCGCCGCGAGCGCGAGCGCCGCCTGCGTCCGCACCCGCGAGTCCGGGTCCGACGCGAGCGCGCGCGTCAGGCTCGCCAGGTCGGTTCCGGGCAGCTTCGGCTCCACGACCTTCGACGCCAGCGCCCAGCCGTCGGCGCCGGTGCGCGCCAGGATGACGTTGTCGACGCCGAGCACGAAGCCGGACGACGCGGGGTTCTTGCCGGTGCAGACGAACGTCAGCGTGTGGCGCCCCTTCTCGAGCTTGCGCCAGCCGAGCTGGCGGTCGAGCCCGACGTAGGTGTCCCAGGCGTAACCGTCGAAGCGATTCTGCGAGCGGATGTCGGCGCCCGGCTCGTGCTCGAGCTCGTTCGGAGCCGCCGCCTGCCCGTCCACCAGGATCTCGTACTGGCCGTAGTCGGGCGCCTGCGCGACCTGCGTCGAGAGCTCATAGAGGCCGGACTCGTCCACGACGAACGGGATCTCGACGCGCGCGCCCGGGCCCTCCGCCTCGAAGAGGAGAACGTCCTTGCCCCAGAAGAGCTCCTTCGAGACGGAGACCTTCCCCTTGTCCGCGCGGACTTCCGCCGGCGACGCCTCCGCCTCGAGCTGCTTCACGTTGCCGTGCGGCAGGCGGGCCGACCCGTACGGCACCGGCGGCTGCCCGGCGGCGATGCCCTTCTGGTACCAATAGGCGACCGAGGACATCAGGTCCTGACGCGCGCCGAACGACGTCTTCACCTTGCCGTTCGGCCAGTACGCCCAGCCCTTGTGCTCGATCTCGGCGCGCAGCGACTTCGTGAAGGGCACCGGGTCCACGAGGTGCCATCGGTACGCGCTCATCCGGGCGCCGAGGCCCTCGCCCTCGGAGATGGGCGAGCCGGTGTACTCGCCCTCGGCGACGTGCAGGCCCCACGCGTCGTTGAAGTAGTCCTCCGAGCCGGTGCCCTGGATCGAGGCGACCTTCTCGCCGTCGACGTAGAACATGTCGTCGCCCTCGCCGAACCAGGCCGGCTCGGCCTGCAGCACCGAGAGCACCGTGCCCACGTAGAAGCCGCGGCCCTGCGTGTCGAGGAACACCCACGGCTTCCCGTCGGCGGGAGCCGGCAGCGCCTGGCGATACCACGCGTGAAAGTAGGCGGTGTTTGGCGGAAGCGACGGCACCTTCTCCCAGTCCACGTGGTAGTAGAGACCGACGCGCCGCATGCCCTCGTTCGTGACGGTGATCCGGCACGACTTCTCAAACGGCATCGGCCAATAGCTGTTGCGCGCGCGGCCGCCGGAGAGATTCCGGATCATGAGCGAACGGATCTCGCGCTCCATGCCGTGGCCCACGGCGAAGAAATCGCCGAGTGGGACGTCGACGCTCGGCACCGCGCTGCCGTCGTAATACACGCGGAGGCGCATCAGGCGCGGCCAGCCGTACTCGGTGCCCGACGCCGTCGTCCAGATGTGGGTCACGATCCCCGGCCCGGTGAGGTCCGCGATCGTCAGCGATTCGCCCGGAAGCGGGTGCTTGCTGTCGTCGTTCCATTCGGGCTCAGGCCAGTTCGACGACGAGCGGTACGCGCGGAAGTCCTTCAGCTGCGAGAAGGCGAGCGGATCGACGGGGCCGGTGATGGAGGGCTGCGCGAGAAGGGATGAGGCGGCGGTGAGACACACGGCGAGCGCTGAGGCGATTCTGAGGAACTTCATGGAGAGGATCTTATGGCCAGGTCCGCGGCCATTCCTACGCCGTCCTGACGAGCGAAGCGAAGAAGGATCCCCGGCTTTTCGGCGATGCGGGCAATCGAGTCGGGGATCCTTCGCTTCGCTCAGGATGACGCCAATTTCCCGTTCCCTTGTGGAGGGGCCCTGCTGCCGCTCTGGATCGAACCGGTCCGCGCGCTGCGTGCGGAGTGAGGCCGCGTCGGGCTAGTCTTCGCGGACGGAGGTGCCGGATGTCCTCACGCCCTCGTCCCCGCTTCGTCCTCTTCGCCGCCGCGGCCCTCGCGCTGGCCCCGGCCGCGTTCCCACAGGAGGCGTGGAAGTGGCCCGAGCATCCGAAGAACCTGAAGGCCCTGCCGGCCGATACCGGTCCCGAGAAGCTATCGGCGATCATGCGCGGCTTCACGCGATCGCTCGGGGTCCGCTGCCAGTACTGCCACGTCGGTCAGGAAGGGAAGCCGCTGTCGACCTTCGACTTCGCCTCCGACGCCAATCCGAACAAGGATCGCGCGCGGCAGATGTACAAGATGCTCGGCGTGATCAACGCGCAGCTCAAGGACTTCCCGCGCAGCGGCCCGAAGGTCAACATGTGGTGTAACACCTGCCACGCGGGGCGTCCGAAGCCGACGACGCTCGGCGAGGAGCTCGACCTCGCGTACGGGAAGGGCGGCGCGGCCGCGGCCGTGGACCGCTACCACGAGCTGCGGACCCGCTACTACGGCCGCGGCGGATACGACTTCGGCGAGCGTTCGCTCGAGGAGTTCGGCGGTGGCCTGCTCGAGAAGCACGACAACGACGGCGCGGTGGCCATCCTCAAGCTGAACGCGGATATGTTCCCGGAGTCGGGCGACGCCCAGGAGAGCCTCGGCGACGCCTACGCGGCCGGCGGGAAGGCGGACCTCGCCGCGAGCGCCTACCGCAAGGCCGTCGCCCTCGATCCCCACAACGGGGAGGCGAAGACGAAGCTGGAGAAGCTCGAGGCGCCGCCGAAGTCGCCGACGCCGGGCAGCTAACGGTTAGCGGCTAGCCGGCCGATGGCGCGCAGCAGCGTGTGGGACGGTCTCCCGCCCGCGACTCGTGCTCGAGGTCCTCGAGCACCGTGTAGACCTCCCAGCGGTTGCCGTCGGGGTCCGACAGCCAGAACTTCTCCTGCAGCGCGTAGCAGCAGGCCTCGCGCTTCTCCTCCTCGGAGACGATGCCGCGCGAACGGAGCTCGGCGCGGCGGCGGCGCACCTCGTCGAGCGACGCGACGCGGATGCCGAGGTGGGACAGGGGGCCCGGGTGGGCGCCCGCCGTCTCGAGCCCGGGCTGGAGCGCGAGGTGGATCTCCGGGTCCGCCGACACGAACTTGGCGTAGTCGGCCCTGAGCTTCGCCGGCTCTCCGAAGACTCCCCGATAGAACGCGACCGACTTCTCGAGGTCCGAGACGTTCAGCGAGATTTGCACCGATGCGGACATGGCTCCCTCCGTTGCGATGGATCGAAGAATATCGATCTATGTGACGAAATTTTTTCAGACCGCCTTCGCGAGAAGCGCCGCGAGCCCCGCGATCGCGGCCTCGTTGCGCGAGTAGAAGATCCAGCGGCCGCGCTTCTCGGCGACGACGAGGCCGGCCCGGCGCAGCAGGCCCATGTGGTGCGAGACGGCGGCCTGGGAGAGACCGACCGCCCGCTCGACGTCGCAGGCGCACAAGCCCTTCTCATCCCGCGCGACCAGGTCGCAGCACGACCGTCCCCTGGCCTTCAGAAGCTCGAGGATCCTCAGCCGCGTTGGATCGCCGAGGGCCTTGCAGGCCGTCACGAGATCGAGCTCCGCCGCCCGCGTCACGCGCCGAGCCTCGCGTGCATCATCACCGCGCTCGCTGGACAAGCGGTCCGGAACTCCTCCGACTGCCGGAGGGCCTCCGGAGCGTCGACCCGGTCCTCGACCGCGAAACCGAAGCGGGGGAAGAAGCGCTCCGCCGTCTCGGTGAGGAGATAGACGTCTGCTGCCGCGCGGTCGCGGGCGAGGCGCAGCGCCTCCCGCGTGAGCCGTTCGCCCAGGCGCGCGCCGCGCTCCGACGGCGCGACGACGAGCGAGCGCAGCAGGGCGGCGTTCCCGTAGACCTCGAGCTCGACGACGCCGACGACGCGCGCGCCCCGGGTCGCGACGAGCGCATTGCCGAAGTGGTCGGCGAAACCCTCCAGCGGCAGCTTCGACTCGGAGAGCAGGGTCGATGCGGATGCGAAGTCGTCCCGCCGCGCGGGACGGACGTCGTACGCCGGTGCGTTCATAGATCGAAAGTTATCGAACTATGGATTGACTGTCAATGACGTCAAATGCGGATTCGGAGATTTTCAATCGGGCCCGATCGGGCCGGATTCCGTGGAGCCGCCGCCTTCTCCGTGGTAGCTTCCGCGCGCGAAAAGGAGGTCCCCGTGGTCCCACGCACCGCCCTCGTTCTGGCTCTCGGAGCATCGGTCGTCCTCCCCGTGGGACGGCCCGCGTTCGGCGCGGACGACAAACCGCTGCAGGGCATCGAGCTCTCCGACATGGACCGCTCTGTCGAAGCCTGCTCCGACTTCTACGAGTTCGCGAACGGCGCCTGGCGCGCGAAGAATCCCATTCCGGCCGAGCAGCAGCGCTGGAGCCGACGCTGGAAGGCGGGCGAGGAGTCCAAGGACCGGCTGAAGGGGATCCTCGAGGAGGCCGCCGCCGTCAAGAATGCGCCGAAGGGCTCGGTCGACCAGCTCATCGGCGACTTCTACGGCGCGTGCATGGACGAGGCGGCGATCGACGCGGCGGGCGTGAAGCCGGTCGCGCCGTATCGCGCGCAGATCCGCGCGATGAAGACGCCCGCGGACGTCGCCAACATGATCACGAAGTTCCAGGAGCTCGGCATCCCCGTCCCGTTCGGGATCTTCGGCGGATCGGACAATCACAATCCCAACGACGTGATCGCTCAGATCGTCGCGTCCGGGCTCGGCCTGCCCGACCGCGACTACTACGTGAAGACCGAGCCTCGATTCGTCGAGGCTCGCGAGAAGTACCTCGCCCACGTCGCGAAGACCTTCGAGCTCGCGGGCGAAAGCGCCGCGGACGCGAAGAAGAACGCGGCGACGGTGATGCGGATCGAGACCGACCTCGCGAAGGCCTCGCTCGACAACGTGGCGCTGCGCGATCCCAACGCCACGGACCACAAGATGTCGATGGCCGCGCTCCAGAAGCTCACGCCGCGCTACGACTGGACGGCCGCGTTCAAGGCGCTCGGCGTCCCGGCCGGCGACCTCAACGTCCGAGAGCCGAAGTTCCTCGATGAGGTCGAGCGCCAGATTGGCGCCACGCCGGTCTCGGACTGGGCGGTCTATCTCGACTGGCAGCTGCTCGACACGGCCTCGCCCGCCCTCTCGAAGCCGTTCGTCGAGGAGAACTTCGCGTTCAACGGCGCGTACCTCGCCGGCCAGAAGGAGATCAAGCCGCGCTGGAAGCGGTGCGCGGAGTCGGCGGACCGGCTCCTCGGCGAGGCGCTCGGGAAGAAGTACGTCGAGAAGTACTTCCCGCCGGAGGCGAAGGCGCGCATGCAGGAGCTGGTGAAGAACCTGCGGCTCGCGATGAAGGAGACGATCGAGGGCCTCGAGTGGATGAGCGCCGAGACGAAGAAGAAGGCGCTCGAGAAGCTCTCGACGTTCAACCCGAAGGTCGGGTATCCCGACAAGTGGAAGGACTACAGCCAGGTTCCCATCACTCGGGCGTCCTACTTCGACGACTTCGTGGCGGGGCAGAAGTTCAATCTGCACGACAACCTGTCGCTGATCGGCAAGCCCGTGGACCGCGGGCGCTGGGGCCTGACGCCGCCGACCTCCGACGCGTACTACAACCCGCTGCTGAACGAGATCGTCTTCCCGGCGGGCATCCTCCAGCCGCCCGCGTTCAGCCTCACGGCGAACGACGCGGTCAACTACGGCGCGATCGGCGTCGTCATCGGCCACGAGATCAGCCATGGATTCGACGATCAGGGCTCGCAGTTCGACGCGCAGGGGCGCCTCCAGAACTGGTGGAGCGAGGAGGACCTGAAGAAGTTTCAGGAGAAGGTCGCGTGCATCGTGCGCCAGTTCGACGGCTACGAGGCCGCGCCCGGCGTGCACCACCAGGGCAAGCTCGTCGCCGGCGAGTCGATCGGCGATCTCGCGGGCGCGCGCATCGCGTACCGCGCGTTCCAGATCGCGCAGAGGGGCAAGCCGCCGCTGCCGAACGTGGACGGGTTCACGCCCGACCAGCAGTTCTTCATCGCCTGGGGTCAGTTCCGCGGCGACGCCGTCCGTCCGGAGACCGCGAAGCTGATGGCCCAGGGCGATCCGCACCCGATCGGCAAGTTCCGCGTGATCGGGCCGCTGTCGAACCTGCCGGAGTTCCAGAAGGCGTTCGGCTGCAAGCCCGACGCGCCCATGGTGCGGCCCGCGGCCGAGCGCTGCGACGTCTGGTAGGCGTCGCGGCGCGCAACGACGCGCTCAGAGCCGCGGCGCGCATCGACGCGCCCAGAGTCGCGGCGCGCATCGACGCGCTCAGAGTCGCGGCGCGCAACGACGCGCTCTCTGGTCGATCGCGACCGCGGCGAAGGCGACGCCCATCCTCCGAACGCTCTCAGCGTCTCCGGCCATCTTCTCGACTCTGACGGAGAAACCGCCCGCGGGACTCGGGCCCGGACCCGCTCCCCGGCGAAGCGGTGCGGATCTTGCACCGTCCGTCCGGCGTGAGCGTGCGCGCCGGCTCTCCACCCGACGCCCCCACGAGCGATCCGGCGAGCCCGGATCCGGCGGCGACGCGTCCAGAGTCGCTCTCGCCAAACGAGATCCGGCAACAGCCGTCGGTGCGGGAGGCGCTCAAAGAGTCGGCTCCGGAGGCCCGCATCGAGCGCGCCGGCCGTCCGCGGTCACGGGCGTGGCTGTGGGGTGTCTGCGCGGTCGCGCTCGGCGGGCTCTACTACCTCCTGGACCAGCGCACCCTGCTGCCCTCGCATACCCGCAGCGAGTGGATCCCGCGCGCGACGCTGGCGGGTGCACTCGCGACGGGCGTGCTCGCGATCCACGGAATGGCTTCCGCGATCGTCGTGCCGCGCTTCCACGAGCGGGCGGCCCGTTACAACGTGCGGCGCGTCCTCAAGCTCGTCACCGCGCTGCTCATCGCCTTCTCCGTCGTAACCGTCCTCTTCGTGGGGTGGTACGGCGCGGCGTTGTCGTTCGGTCTGCTCTCGCTCGTGCTCGGCTTCGCCCTCCAGGCGCCGATCACGAGCTTCTTTGCGTGGATCTACGTCCTCGCGCGCTCGCCGTACCGGGTCGGGGACCGAATCCGCATCGGTGAGGCGACGGGCGATGTCATCGACGTCGCCTACCTCGACACGACGCTCTGGGAGTTCGGCGGCGAGTTCCTCTCCACGGACCACCCCAGCGGACGCATCATCCGCTTCCCCAACTCGAAAGTGTTCAACTCGACGGTGTTCAACTACTCATGGCCCCTGTTTCCGTACATCTGGAACGAGATCACGGTCCAGGTCGCGTACGAGAGCGACCTCGAGTTCGTGGCGCAGGTCATGAGCACAGCGGTGGAGGAGGAAATGGGCGAGGCCATGTCGGAACGCGTGAAGGTCTACCGCGAGCTTCTCGCCGACACGCCGGTCGATCACCTCGAGGTCGACGAGCGGCCGTCGGTGCTCTTCCGAGTCAACCCGACCACCTGGATCGACGCAACGGTCCGATATCTGGTGACGCCGCGCCGAGCAGGGCGGCGCAAGACGCTGTTGACCCGGAAGATCATCGAGCGGCTGAACGCCGAGCCCGGAAAGGTCCTATTCCCGAAGGCGAATTCACGGTAGCGGGGGCGCCCGGACGCTGCTGACAGCCCGAGGCGGCTCATGTATCATGCGCCGTTCCTGTCGCGGGGTCGTAGTTCAGTTGGTTAGAACGCCGGCCTGTCACGCCGGAGGTCGCGGGTTCGAGTCCCGTCGGCCCCGCCATTTTGACGTCGACGGCCGTCGCTCCCTCGAATCAACGAGAGCCGTTTCGCTCTTCTCCGTCCGCGATTTGACCTAATTCGTCTTCGGTTTCGGCACGAGCTTCAACACCGGGTTTCCGGATTCGAGCACCGTCGCCGAACGGACGGCGCCGTCCGCGACGTCGAAAACGACGAGGAGACTGGATTCGCCGGCGACCCGAAAGCGCGTCGCGGAAGTCGGCGAGAGCAGCAGGTCGCCCTGCCCGGCGATCTGAAGGCGCAGCTTGCCGGCCTTCCGGTCGATCTCGGCTTCGGCGGGCTCGCCTTCCCCGACGTAGGACCCGAGAAACTTCGCGAGGTCGGCTTCCGGAAGAACGACGACCTTCGTCTCGAGAGGCTCGACGCGGAAGGGCCGCCGCCGAATCTTGTCGACGCAGGCCGTCGACAGGCCCTCCAGCGATCCGCGCCCGACGAACTCGATCTCGAGATTCGTCACGCACTCCGCCCCCTCGAGTCCGTCGAAGCCGTGCGCACCGTGGGGCACGACGACGTTGAGCTTCTTCGGCAGATGCCGGGCCACCTTCTCGGCGTCCGAAGGCGGCGTGGCGGGATCCCACATGCCCGAGAGCAGGAGCACGGGCACGGGCGTGTCGACGGGCTCCAGGAATCCCTTCGGGATGTTTCCCCGCGGCCACAGGCCGCAGGCCGCGCGCTGCTGAACGTAGCGGTAGTCCCCGATGAACGTCCCGGCGGCCAGTCGCGCGGCTTCCTTCGGGTCGATCCACGGCACGTCCTCGGCGCACGTGGCCGAAAGGTACATCCCGATCGAGCCGCTCGCGACGATCTGGACGCGGCCCGTGATCGCTCGCTCCGCCATAGCCGTGTAGTCGCCGAGGAACGCCTGGTGGAGAACCGCGGGAACCTCTCCCGAGGCCGACGAGGAATACAGCATGTAGCGGACGCCTTCGGCGCCGAGATCGCGCGAGAGCGAAACGTCGACCGGTTCCCCCGTGTTCGGGTTCAGGACGCGCGCCGTCACGGGGCCCCTGGCGAGCGTGGCCCACACGGCCCTCGATTCTTCCTCGAGCCTGGGAAACGCGGCATGGCATGCCGCGTCCTGCGCGCACTCCCCGAGCACGCCCCGCAGAGCCCGCTCGGCTCCCGGCGGGATGTGCAGGGGGAGCTTGTCGTCCATCGGCACGACACCCTCGAGGATCACGGTCCGAACGTGCTCCGGGTGGCGCCGCATGTAGACCTGCGCCGCCCGCGTGCCGTAGGAGCCTCCGAGGATGTTGAGGCGGTCGTACCCGAGGGCGGCGCGCACGTCGTCGATGTCGTCCATCGCGATCGAGGTGGTGTAGAGCTCGAGGTCGGCGTCCTTCTCGAGTGTCGCGCGGCATTGGCGGACCGCCTCGAGGGGAAAGAAGGCTCCGAGCGCGGCCTGCAGACCGCCGGGCGGCTGGAAGATCTCGCAGTTCAACGGGTGCGAGCCGCCCGTGCCGCGCTGGTCGACGAGAAGGATGTCGCGCCGTTCCAGGATCTTCGCGTAAGCGTGCGCGAGATCGGGCGCCACGTCCGTGGCCGCAGCCCCGGGGCCGCCGTGGAAGAAGGTGAAGGGGTCGGAAGCCCGGTCGGGACCGGTCGCCGGCACCACGACGACCTTGAGCGGGATCCGGCGGCCGCTGCGGGCCTCGCGGTTCTCCCAGACCTCGTACGTTCCGCATCGCGCCTTGCCCGGAAGACCCGGAACGTCACACGGAGCGAGCGTCAACGGTGGAGGCGTCGGCGGCGCCGGCGCTGCGGGTTCCGCCGCCAGTCCGACCGACGCCCGAAGCAGCCCGACGAACACGGCGACGAGGACGGCGCGCCGAGCGCTCGGTGCCTTTCGCCGTGACTCTGCGCAGATGCCCGCGACATCGCCGCAGACGGCGAGCCGGAGATCGAGACCGAATCGCCGCCGCTCTCGACCTCGACGCCTCAGATCGCCGAGACCATCTCCGGTGCCTTCTCCTGCGCTGCCATCCGCCACATGGCAAGGATACCCATGACGATGGCGGGCCCGCGTCTCCGTGGGGGCGTTCGCCTCGAGCTCGGCCTTGTCGGGGGCTTGCTGCCCGCCGAGCCCTGGTGACCCCTGGAATGTGCAATCCTGAAACCGGGTTCGCCCTTTGAAGGAGGTCTCGCATGACGAGGACCCATTCGCTCGCGGTCGCCCTGCTCGTGATCCTTCCCCCCTCGGTTGCCCCCGCCGCAGACTCCAGGCCCATCGAGGAATTCCAGGCGGTCTCGGTCAGCCTCGACACGGCCCGCTCGTGGCCGGTCGTGATCGCGGTCGAACGCTGGACTCCGGATTCGGAGCGGGAGGCGCTGG
>DATBBK010000136.1:0-4537 GCA_036271035.1 Thermoanaerobaculia bacterium
ACGGTCTCCCCCGCGTCCTTGCGCTGGGCCGCCCGCTCCGTGAGGAGGCGCGCGGCGTCGATCTCCGTGGCCATGTCGGCGAGGTAGAACTGGATCGCCTGAAACTCCGACAGGGCGCGGCCGAACTGGCGCCGCTCGCGGGAGTACGCGAACGCCGCATCGTACGCGCCGCGCGCGATGCCCACCGACAGCGCGGCGATCGAGATGCGGCCGCCGTCGAGGATCTGCATCGAGTCGACCCAGCCCTGCCCCTCCGCTCCGAGCAGGTTGGCGGCGGGCACGCGGCAGTCCTCCATGACGAGGGTGCACGTGTCCGACGCGCGCATCCCGAGCTTGTTCTCCTTCTTGCCGACCCGGATGCCCGGATTGTCGAGCTCGACGATGTAGGCCGAGATACCGTGGTTCTTCTTCGAGCGGTCCGTCACCGCCATGAGCACCGCGACGCCGCCGACCGACGCGTTCGTGATGAAGTTCTTCGAGCCGTTCAGCACCCACGACCCGCCGTCCCGCACGGCGGTCGTCTTCGTGCCGCTCGAGTCGGAGCCGGCCTCGGGCTCGGTGAGACCCCAGGCGGCGAGCCACTCGCCGGACGCGATCTTCGGCATGTACTTCCGCCGCTGGTCCGGCGTCCCGCGCTGGTAGATGTGGTTGCCGCCGAGGCTGTTGTGCGCGGCGAGCGAGAGCGCGACGGACGGGTCAGCGGCCGCGATCTCCTCGACGATCGCCTGGTAGTCCATGTACGCCAGCCCGGCGCCGCCGTACTCCTCCGGCCACAGCACGCCCAGGAAGCCGAGCTCCCCGAGCTTGCGGAAGACGTCGCGCGGGAACTCCTGGGCCTCGTCCCAGCGCATCACGTGGGGCCGGATCTCGGCCGCGCAGAAGTCGCGGACCGTCTCGATGATCGCTTGCCGTTCGTTGCTGACCGTCGTGCTCACGGGCGACATTCTAGGACAGGCGATCAACGCGTCGAGGGGGTACCGGCCTTGACCGTGCCGGAGGGCACGATGTCGATCCCGGTGTAATAACGGCGCAAGATCTGGTCGTAGGTGGCGCCGGCCAGGGCCATTCCGAACGCCCCGTTCTGGCACATCCCCACGCCGTGCCCCCAGCCCCGGCCGAGAAAGACGAAGTCGGGCCCGTCGGCGCCGTCCATCCGGGAGACCGTGAAGAGCATCTCCGGCATCTCGACGGCCTGGCGAAGCTCGAAGCGCCGGAACGTCGCCTCGGCGAGGTCCGTCTGGACGTGCATCTCGATGGCGCGGCCGCTCGGGCTGCGCCGCGTGATCGTGATGTCCTTGACGACGTTGCCCGCGACGCGGCCGGACATACGTCTCGCGAGCTCCTTGCCGGAGACCCGCCGGACCCACTCCGTCCAGGCGGAATCGCGCTCGAAGGTCGGCCCGTCGGTCTCCATGTCGACCCAGATCGCGAGCACGCGGCCGTCGCGCTTGTAGAAGCGCAGGCGGTCGCCCGCGCGCAGCGTGAGCGTCCGAGCCGGATGGAAGGCCTCGCCGATCCGGCGCGCCAGCGGCACCTCGGGATCGACGGGCAGCTCCTGTCGGCCCTCCGTCGTCTTGATCCAGAGGTGCGAGCCCTCGCGCGAGAGAAGCCGGCCCGAGCCCTCGGTCACGCCGAGCAGGCGCATGTCGGCGGAGAGGAGGAGGCCGGCGTACTCGTCCTCGTTGAGGTCCTGGTCCGGCGGCGGGAGGAGGTCGCCCGCGAACTTGAACCGCAGCAGGAACTCGTAGGCGTTCCGCGCGCCGCCCGAGAGCGGCGAGGCGGCCGGGGGCGCCTCGGCGAAGTAGCGGTCGTCCGTCGGCGTCAGGTGGAGCGCGGCCGGCTCGGCGAGGCCGAACGCGGCGATGAGGGACGGGTACACCAGGGACGGCGTGAGCCGCGGCGGCGGCGAGCCCCGCCTCGGGACGCCGGCCCAGCCCTGCGCCGTCTCGAGCACGGCGGCGCGCGGGGAGGACCCGGCCGGCGCGTGGCGGCGCAGGACGTAGCCGCGCCACTCCAGGGTCGACCGCGGCTTCGCTCCGCCCTCGCGCGGAAGGGCGGCGCCGGCGAGCTCGAAGGGCGCGAGCTCGCCGCAGTCGACCGAGACGAGGTACGGCACGGGGCCGCCCGAGAAGACGTTCTCGACGTTTTCCGTCACGCCGCCGCAGGTCGAGATGAAGAGCGCGTCCGCGAACTGGCACTGGTAGGCGAGGACGAGGCCGCGCGTCGCGTCGACGGCCGCGGTCGAGAGCGGATCCTCCGCGGAGAGACCCGCGTAGACCTGGCACTTGGGCGTCGCGCAGATGTCGTAGCCCTCGGCCTCGAACTGGCCGCGGTGCGCGAGCGCGTAGGTCCGCGCGGCGACCGCCTGCGCCTTGAGCCCCTCGAGCGCGTCGAAGCGCTTCGGACCCATCTCGGCGGGCACGACGCCGTAGAGATACTCCTCGAGGTCGACGCGGCCGATCGCGTTGAGCGTCCCGCGCGGGTTGACGAGGACGCGCAGGCTGCCGCGGTACGGGGCTCCGTCGAGCGCGACGCGCGCGTCGGGCGCCGGCGGGAAGACGTCCACCGGCGACGGCAGATCGAGCTGCGAGCCGACGCCCGTCACCGCGATGGAGGCGGGCGCTCCTCCCGAGGGGCGCGGCGCGCCCGGCACGACGAACCCGTCCTGCCCCTGCTCCTTCATCCGGGCGAGCAGCGCCTCCGCCTCGGCGCGCGTGGCGAACGCGCCCATCAGCGCCCGGTAGACGCCGCGGTCGGCGGAGAAGGCCACCTCCCCCGTCGTCTGGAGCGAGGCCGCGAGCCGGTCGACGAGCCGCTTCGCTGGCTCCTCCTGCGAGAACGCGCCGGCCTGGATCTGGAACTGGGCGGAGTTCCCGGCGGCGCCCGCCGCCGGGGGCGTCGCGTCGGCGCCGGCCGCCGGAGGGGTCGCCGGCGTGACGGCGGCCGTCGCGGTGGAGGGGCGAAAGACGATCGGCGCCTGGACGAGCTCGGCGCGATCGCCGGACGCGACGACCCAGAGCGTGCCGGCCGTGCCGACGGACAGCTCCGTCGCGTCGCTCTTCAGTCCGACCCGGTAGAGCACGCCCGACGGTGCGGCGGCCTCCGGCACCGTGACGCGCATCGCGGGCACCGGCACGGCCGCCACCGTCGCGGGCGGCGCGGGGGCGGGCGCGGGAGCCGGAGGCGGCGCGGTCGCGCAGGATCCGGCGAGAAGCGCCGCGGTCGCGGCGGCGAGGGCGGAGCCGGCGCGGTGGAGCGCGGCTCTCAAAAGCGAGACCGGATCCGCGTGCCGAGTACGTCCTTGCGGAAGTCGCTCCCGCGCAGGGGCACGAGGAGGCACATCTCGTAGAGACGGCTGCGGAGCCGGTAGCCGATCCGGTCCTCGAGCTTCTCGCGCTCACCGGTCGAGCCGTCGATCTCATCCTCGAAGTTCGACGTCGCGATCGTGAGCTTCTTGCGGTTGTAGCGCGCGTTGAGAAGGCTGTACAGGACGTCGAGCACCCAGGCGTGCGGCTTCGAGGCGCCGAGCTCGTCGAGCACCAGGATCTCCGCCTCGGCGTAGGGCGTCAGCACGCTCTCCTTCGAGAGGTCGGCATCGGGTCGGAACGACGTCTGGATCTTCATCAGGAGGTCGGAGAAGTCGCCGTAAAGGCCGCTCGCGCCCTTGGTCATGACGAGCTCGGACAGGATCGCGCACGCGAGGTGCGTCTTTCCGCGGCCCGCCGGGCCGACGAGCAGAAGGCCCGCCTCGGCGGCCGGGTACGCGTCGACGAACTCGCGCGCCGCGCGCCGCGCGTTGGTGAGGGAGAGCGTGTTGTCCGAGAAGTTCTCGAGCGTGCAGTCCCGGTACCGCTGCGGGATGTTCGCGGCCGCGAGCCGCGCCCGGGCCAGGGTGGACGCGCGGCAGATGCAGGGGTGCGCGCGCTTGCGGCCCTCCGATGACTCGAGGACCCAGCCGGTTCCGCCGCAGAGGTCGCAGGTCTCTTCGGTCATCGGTCCAGAGCCTTTCACATCTCGGGCAGGCCGGCCTCGATCTGGAACCGGCGCTCGCGGGGGCCTTCGAGGTACTTCTTGAGGTCGGCAAGGCTGGTGTCCCAGCCCGTCCCCGCCTCGTCTCGGTAGCGGTCGTAGGCCGGCCCGCCGTCCGGCACGTCCTGGCGGACGGTCACGAGGCAGGAGCCGGCTGGCGGCGTGTCGGCGAGCGTCACCTCGAGCCGGATGCCCGAGAGCGCCTCGCCCTCGCGCGGCTCGTACGAGATGTCGCCGACGAGGAGACGCCGGCCCCGCTCGAACTCCTGGATCTTGCCGAGGATCGTCGCCTCGGTCATGCCGCGCGCGTCGGTGAATCCAACCGCCCAGTTCCCGCCGGGCCGCAGCCCGACGAGCGCGCCCTCGCAGAGCCAGGAGAGAAGGTCCGAGACGCGGGTGAAGGCATCGAAAGTGTCGAGGCGAGTGGCGCGGACGGCGATGGAGCGGACGACCGGAAGGCTCACTCGTTGATTCTAAGCCTTCGTCGAGGGACGGCGAGCGGCCGGCC
>DATBBK010000137.1:0-14756 GCA_036271035.1 Thermoanaerobaculia bacterium
CGCGGATCCCCTGCCGCATGTCCTCGGCGTGCGCGGGGCCGAAGCCGGGCGCGGCGACGACGTTGATCCGGATCCGGTGCAGCGTCTCCTGGACGATCTGGGCCTCGCGCATCGGAAGCCCGGCGTGGAAGATCGTGTCGAGGCCGCCCACGGGACTGCCGCCGGGCGTCAGGATCACGTCCGCGGTGCGGCCCTCGAGCGCGCCGAGAGCGGGCAGCTTCCGCCCGCATGCGCACTGCGACACCTCCGCCGGCCGGGCGGCGCGGTCGCCGATCGCATAGCGGATCAGCGGCATGTCCGTGTTAATCAGGCCCGTCACGACGAGCCGGCCGACGCGATCGATCTCCACCGGCGCGTCGGAGTCGTCGCGCACCCACTCGGTCACGCCGACGTCCGGCCACATGTGCATCGTCCCGTGCGCGCACTCGCTCGCCGCGCAGGCGATCTCGCCCTGGCCGTACGTGTTCTGGACCCGGCAGCCGAACGCGCTCGCGATCGCGTCGCGCTGGAAGTCGTACAGCCGCTCGGCGTTCGTGATGACGACCGC
The DNA here is from genome assembly GCA_036271035.1 of Thermoanaerobaculia bacterium. Lineage (GTDB taxonomy): Bacteria > Acidobacteriota > Thermoanaerobaculia > UBA5066 > Gp7-AA6 > DAHUXD01. The sequence goes on from DATBBK010000137.1 coordinate 548, forward strand.
GAGCCGCGGCGCCTCGAGACCCCGCTCGAGCGCGGCGCGGGCGACCCCGTGCATCGCGGAGGGATAGCCCAGCATGTAGCGGACCCGATAACGGCGCATCGCCTCGAGGTAGTCGGGCGCGGCCTCGGGCGTCACGTGGTACGACGACAGGTAGAGCTGCCGCATCGCCGCGTTCCAGACCCAGTACGGCGGCCGATTGCGGTCGCCCGGAATCACGCGCGCCCCACCGTGGTGCGCCCAGCGGTCGCGCAGCGTGACGCCGTTCCAGCGCCGCAACCGCGCCTCGAAGATCGAGTACCACGCTCGCTCGACCTCCTTGGTCCGCCACAGCTTCACCGGCGTCCCGGTCGTGCCGCTCGTCTCGACGACGAGCATGCGCCGCGGATCGCGGTCGTCGGCCACGAACGCCTCCGGGCGCTCGCGGAGAGGCTGCTTGCCGAGGATCGGCCAGTTCTCGAGCCGCTCGAACGACGCCGTGTCGCCGCGGCGGCGCCGCTCGTCCCATAGCTCGCGGTAGTACGGGACTCGCGTGGCGGCCCGATGGAGCAGCCTCGCGAGCCGCTCCTCGCGCCACGCCTTCCAGCGCGCCGCGTCCCAGGCGTCGCGCTCGAGAGTCTCGGCGACCAGACGCTCTGTGTTCGATCCGTAGCGCCAGCGCTGGAGCTGGTAGCCGCGCACGCTCGCCATGAGCGACCGCGCGGGCGGAGGAACCTTCTCGTAGAGGGAGGTCAGCGCGCTCATCGCGCGCCTCCGCTCTCTGGCGGTTGCAGGAAGCGCTCCCACAGCGGGAGGACCTCGGCCCAGTCGCACGCGGCCGCGGTCTCGCGCCCGTTGCGCGACAAGCGCTCGGCCAGCCCGGGCTCGCGAAGCACTCGCGCGACGGCGCCCGCCATCGCGGCGGCGTCGCCCTCGGGCACGAGGAGCGCGTCGCGGCCGTCGTCCAGCAGGTACGGCAGACCGCCCGCGTTCGTCGAGACGACGCAGAGTCCGCACGCGAGCGCCTCCAGGACGCTGACGGGCACGTTGTCGACCGACGTCGTGTTCAGGAAGACGTCGCCGCGCCCGAGGTGCGCCGGGACCTCCGCCTTCGGGACCCCCGGCACGATCTCGACGCGGTCCGCGACGCCGAGCGCTTCCGCGGCGCGGACGGTCGCGGCGAGGCTGCCGTCGCCCTTGTCGGGCCCGATCATCGCGAGGCGCACGTCGGCGAAGGCGCCGGCGAGGGCGGCGACGACGGCGGGCGCGAGCTCCGGGCGATACATCGCGTGGAAGGCGCGGACCCACACGAGCCGGGGAGCAGGCTGCGTCCGCGCGCGGAACAAATAGCGGGACAGGTCGATCGCGTTGGGAACGAGCGCGACGTCGCCGCGCCAGACCCCGAGCTCCGCCTGCAGGTAGCGGGATGGTGCCGCGACGGCGCGAGCACGCGCGAGGAGGCCGCGGACGCGCCGCGGGTGGCGCCGCGCGAACGACGGGAGCTCTCCTCCCCGCAGCGTCGCGACCCACGGCTTGCCGAGCGCGTCGAGCAGGAGCGCCGCGGCCTCGGCCCAGACGAAGGCGGTTCCGCTGAAGACGTCCAGGTGCGCGAGGTCGTAGTCCGCGCGACGTCTCGCCGTGGTCCACAGCATGTCGAGCACGCGGGCCGGCCGCGAGAGCACGCGAGACGTCAGCGTCACGGACCATCCGCGAGCGGCGAGGCGGTCCTCGAGCTCCTCGGCGACCGCGCGCCGGCCGCCCCGCGCGGAGAGGAAGTTGCCCACGAAGAGCACGCGTGCGGGGGACGCGGCGGATTCGGCGCCGAGCCGCCGCGCCGTCCCGATGGACTCGGAGCGCATCAGACCGCCACTCGCGCCGGAACGCCGGGAGGCCTCGGCCGGACGATCTTGGCGGGTACCGCGACCGTGCGTCGCCGGGCACGGAACACCGTCCACGTCCCCAGTCCGAAGGCGAACGAGGGCGCGACGAGGCGCGTCGCGTCCACGCACATGTGCAGGAACGCGTAGGCCATGAACGCCGCCGCGATCGCCTTGTCGCGCGGCGTCTCCGCGCGCCGGAGGTTCGCCAGCGCGAGCGCGAAGATCGCGATGATCGAGAGGAAGCCGAGCGTCCCGTGCTCGGCGAGCATGCGGGTCCACTCCGTGTGTGCGGTGCCGACCCGGAAGTACTTCAGCCTGTTCTTCTCGCCGAGGCCGGGGCCGATGCCGAGCACCGGGTTGCGGAAGAACGTCTCGATGTCGGCCTGGATCAGAAGCGAGCGGCCGGTCGTGTCGATCGACGAGAACCGCTCGCCGACGGCGCCGCGGGTCATCTTTTCGACACGAGGCAGGAGATACGCCACCAGCACGACTGCGAGGATCGAACCCCCCATGAAGAGCCGTTTTCGCTGTTTGCGATCCCGCACGAGGAAGAAGCCGCCCGCAATGACGGCGCCCACGAGCATGTAGAGGCCGCCGCGGGAGAACGTCAGGATGCACTGGCGCAGCATCAGGACGAACAGACCCATCATCGAGAACAGCATCAGCTTGCTCGGCACGCCGAGGGCGAGGTAGACGAGGATCGCGAGCATGCCGAGACCGAGGATCGCGGCCACCTGGTTCGGGCCATAGCCGCCGGACGCCACCGAATTCGAGACGTCGGCGTTGAACTCGATGTTCTTCTCCTGCAGCATCTGGCTGCCGAGGATCGCGACGCCCGTGACCGGTCCGATGAGGCAGATGAGCGTGTTGCGGAGCTCCTGGACCGACAGCGGGACGCTCGCGAAGAAGACCGCGCACACCGCGAGCGCCAGGGGGCCCAGCAGGTTGAACGTGAGCTGCTCGCGCATGTCGTCGCCCTTGTAGACGCCGAGGCCCAGGATGCACGACGGCAGCAGCAGGACGAAGTACGCCGCGGGCAGGAAGCTGCGCTTCAGCTTTCCGGAGCGGATGATCGCCATGCCGAGCACGAGAATGACGGCGTACTTGCCCATCTCCCACGGCAACTCGGCCTTCTTCATGCGCCAGAAGACCTCGCACCCGGTGATGTAGGCCGCGGCGTAGGCCGCCGGCGCCGGCCGGCTGAAGAGCATCGCGACGATGACCCCGCCGAGGAGGGTGAATCGCCCGTGCCACATCGCGGCCGCGCCGTGCTTGGGCATCCACACCGCGAGCACCACGTTCACAGCGATGAACGCGAGCTGGAGGATCCAGAACAGGGCCGGCGAGCGGTCCGCCTGGGACGGGCCGGCCGGAGCGGGACGACGGATCATGGCTCCCTCGTCGGGAGAATCTCCCGGACAGCGGCGAGGTAACGAGTATACGAGAAGGCCTCGGCGGATTCGACTGCCCGGCGCGATTCCCCGGCGAGCAGACCCGCATCTCTCGCGTACCGCTCGAGTTCCGAGGCGAAGCGATCGAGGTCTTGCGCCGGAATCGCGCGTCCGCACCCGAAGCGCCCGAGGTACTCCGGAACGCTGCTGACATCGCTCGCGACCGGGACCGCGCCGTAGGCCATCGCCTCGCCCAGCACCTTCGGCCAGCCCTCGCTCGCGGTGGACGGGAGAAGAAGGATGTGCGCGCGGGCGTACGCCGCGCCGATCGCCGGCCGCGGCAGGCCGCCGAGGAAGCGCACGCTGCCGCCGAGCGCGTCGCCCTGGAGCCGCTTCTCGAGCCGCGCGCGCTCGGGGCCCTCGCCGACGAGCTCGAGCGTGGCGTCAACGCCGCGGCCGCGCAGGCGGCGGAGGATCTCGACGGCGCGGCCCGCACCCTTCGCCTCCTCGACGCGTCCGACGAAGAGTAGGCGCAGCGGCGGTGGCGCCGGCTTCGCGCTCGCGGCGCGGCGCCCCTCCTCCATCTCCGCGTCGGTGAGGCTCGGATTGCGGAAGCTCTTGACGTGCGGCGGATCGTTCGGCCACTCGCCGTTCACCGTCACCACGGTGCCGGGAAGTCCCCGCCGGAGAATGCGCCGCTGCAGCCGGTACGACCAGGGTTCCGGGCCCGGGGGCGACCAGTTGCCGGCGTACTTGATCCAGCGCGCGGCGGGCCGGCCCGTGCGGCGCCGGAGGATGAGCAGCGCGGCGAGCGCGATGTTGGCCGGCGCCCGCACGTGCACCGCGTCGGAGCGGTCGAGCTCGCCGCGGATCGTTCGCAGCACGCCGGGCCACGCGAGCAGGATGCCGGCCTTGCTCGCGAGGGTCTCCCCCCCGCTCGCCCGCACGGGCACGTGCGTGACGTTCGCGGCCGCGTACGGAAGGGCGGCGGGCGGCGGCGGTCCCGCGTGGAGCGGCGCGACGTGGCGCACCTCGTCGAAGAGACCCGCGAGCGCGTCGATCTCGCGCACGGTGGGGCCCCATCCGGACACGCGTCCGGAGCCGTCGCGATAGTGCGCGGTGTGCGACACGATGAGCAGCCTCACGGAGCCGCCGCCGGAGCGGCGCTCTCCCGGGCGGGCGCGGCTCGCCGCGCGCGCTCCAGCACCTCAGCGTAACGGGAGATCCGTCCGTCCCACGTCTGCTCGGCGAGCGCCCGGTCCCGGGCCCTCTGCCCCATCCGCGCGCGCCGAGGCGCATCCGTCATCAGCGCGATCACGGCCTCCGCGGTCGCGGCCGGGTCGTCCGGTGAGACCGCGAGTCCGGTCTCCCCGTCGACGATCGCCTCCTCGAGGCCCGAGCCGCGGGAGACGACCGCGGGCCGGCCGCAGAGCGCCGCCTCGACGGCCGCGATCCCATAGCCCTCGACGTCGCCGGACGCGGTCCGCCGGCTCGTCAGGACGAAGACTTCCGCGGCATTGAGCGCCGCGCAGAGCGCGTCGGGCGCCAGGCGCCCGAGCAGGTGCACGCGATCCGCGACGCCGCACTCGCGGGCGATCCGGAGAATCCTCTCGCCGTCGGTGGGCAGGCCCGCGAGCGCGTAGCGCGCGTCGGGAACGCTCGCGAGGATCCGAGGCAGCGCGCGCACGACGACGTCCTGGGCCTTGCGCGGCGTGACGTTGCCGACCGTGACGAGGAGGCGCCCCTCCGGAATCGCGCCGCCGAGCGCGCGCCGGATCTCGTCGGGCTCCATCGGGCGGAAGCGCTCCGGGTCCGCGCCGTTCGGGATGACCTCGGCCGCCGGCGCGTCCGCGCAGAACTCGCGGTAGAGCCGCCGCGTGTACTCGCTCACGGCGACGACCGCGGCGGCGCGGCGGAAGGCCGCGCGGAGGGCGGCGGCCACGAGGCCCCGGCTGCCGAACTCCGTGCCGTGGCCGACCGCGACGAACGGCGTCCGGCTCCGGCGGCATGCGCCCGCGCAGGCGAGCACGGCGCGGCTGCCCGAGGCGACCGCGACGTCGGGAGGCGACTCGCGCAGCAGCGCCGCGAGCGACGTGAGCCGGCCGAGGGCGCGAAGCGGCCCGGCCCCCGGCGTCCGCTTCCAGGTCACGACGCGGAAAGGCTGCGCGGCGTTGAACGCGGCGGCCTCCTCCGGCGCCACGTAGTCCTGCGACGCGAGCACGGTGACGGACCAGTAGCGCCGCGCCAGGTGGCGCGCCAGCTCGTGCGCGTGCGTTCCGATCCCGCCCGGTCCAGGCGGGAACTCGGTGGCGACGATGAGGACTCTCACGGCGGGCCGCCCCCGGACGCCGCCGCCGCTCCGACGCCGGCCGCGGCGGACGCGCTCTCGCCGTCGAGGTAGCGCAGGACCTCGTTCACCGTCACCGCCGCGCGCCGCACCGGCGCGCTGCAGGACGAATCGGCCAGGAGCGCTGCGAGGCTGCGGTCGAAGTACGCCGACAGGCCGCGCGCCTCCTCCCCCGTCGAGGACGACGAGGACGCCGGCCGCCCGGCCGCCGGCGGCGGAGCGGGGGCTCGGCCGACGCGGCGTTTGGAGCGGAGGTGCGCGAGTCCGCGCGCCCCGAACTCGTAGAAGAGCTTCCCCGCCGCGCCCTCCGGCCCGCGGGCGACCCGTGCGGACTGACCGTTCGCGTAGCCGGTCTCGACCGCCGGCAGCAGCGAGCGGTTCAGCGTGCGCACCCGCGCGTTGTGGAAGTTGGACCATGCGCTGCTCCGCAGACCGGACGCGGTGGCTTCGAGGTCCGAGAGCGGCAGCACGACCTCGGCGAAGAAGTCGACGTCCGCCGTGTGCGCCGCCGTCCAGCGGAGCCCGCGATGGACGTAGTAGAACCAGTTCGCCCTCTGCTTCGGGCTCGCGAGCTCCCCGTGCTCCCACGTGCCGGCCAGCTCCGTCCGGAGCAGCGCCGCGAGTTCGTCGCGCCGCGACCCGGAACGCAGCCCAGCCTCGCGCGAGCGCATCCGAGAAAGAAGCGCGTCTCGGATCAGCCGCTCCTCGAGGCTGCCTCCGGCGAGCGGATTCTTCCAGGCGGCGCGAAACGCGTTCTTCAGAATCGAGTCGGCGAAGAGGCCCAGGTACAGGAGCGATGCGGACCGCAGCGAGCTCCGCAGCCGCCAGTAGTGCCCGCCTCCGGAGTAGATCTGTCCGTCCGTCATCAGCGCATACAGCGGGCCCGCCAGGTTCGAGCCCGCCGCGTCGACGATCCGGAGCGGCAGCGCGAGCTCGCCGGCGAGGCGACGCGCCACCGCGTCCTCGTCGTCCGCGAGGCGGACGAGCTCGACGCCGTTTCCCGCGCGGAGGAGGAGCCCGAGGACGAAGCGGCTGTCGCAGCCGCCGGAGATCGCGAGCGAGCCGTTCGCCGGGCGCGGAAGGATCGCGACGAGACGCCGCACCATCTCCGCGTCGTCGGAGGCGCGCATCGGGAGGCGGCCGAACCGCTCGGGCGCGCGGCCCGGCTCGAGCGCGTGGAGAAACGGCACGCGGCGGACCTCGCGGAAGAGGGTCAGGTCTCCGGGAAAGTAACCGACGCTCGCGAGGAGCGCGACCGACTCGGGCGCGGGCCGCCGGCCGCGAAGGTCGGCGAGAAGCAGCTGCATGTCGGAGACGTCCTCGCCGTCGAAGAACGCGCCGGCACAGTGGCGGGGCACGACGCGGACCTGCCCCGTCCCGCCCGCCGCCGCTTGCACGGCGACACTGCGCGCGAGCGGATGCCCGGCGTCGGGCAACGCCTCCGCGTGGCGGATCGCGACGTCGCTCGCCGCCTCGCCGGGCACGAGCTTGCCGACCACGCACCCGTCTCGAAAGACGTGGAGGTTGTCCGACTGCCGCGCGCGGAACCAGCCGAGCACGCGCGACCCGATGCGTTCCAGCACGATGGGACCGGGCGCGAGCGGCTCGAGCGAGCGGCGCATCCGTTCGAGCGTCCGGCGGCAGGCGTCGGTGTGCGCGTCCGAGGTCAGGAGGAACACGGTCTCAGCCTTCCGCGCCGCGCGGAGCGAGCGACTCGATCTGCGGGAACTTCGCGAGCATGGCATCGGCGGCGGCGGCGGTCTTCCGGATTCGCAGGACCGTGTCCGGGAGGAGGACGATGCCGACCGCCATCTTGGCGAGACGCCACGTCATCGAGCCGTCGCCGCGCAGCGTGCCGAGCGCCCGGTGCCACAGCGACTCGCGGACCTGCCGCGCGTTGAAGTAGCGCTTCGCGAGGTAGACCTCGGTCACGGACGGCAGATGCCGCTGCCCCAGTCGCGCGCGGGAGCTGGCACGGGTGACGACGCGGGCCTTGTGCGTGCGCAGTCCGCCGCTCGGCGCGTGGTGGTGCAGCACCGAGATCTCCGGATCGAGGACCATGAACGCGCCGCTCAGGTACAGGCGCATCCCGAGGTCGCCGTCGGCCCGCGCGCCGCGCTCGTACGCGAGGTCGAACAGGCCCGAGCCCTGGAGCGCGGAGACGAGGGCCAGCGAGTTGTTCGTCGGGAACACGTCGCTGGCGCGCACGAGCCGGAACGACTCCGGCAGCGGGCCGGCGCCGTCCTCCTCCGCCACGCCGCTCGACACGTCGCTGCTGAACCGCGCCATCGTCACCAGGTGCCGCTCGATGAGATCGGCCGGCACCTCGTCGTCGTCGTCGAGGAAGAGGATCGCGTCGCCCCTGGCCTGGCGGATGCCGAGGTTGCGCGAGGAGCACTGCCCCGCGCGGTCGAGCGCGAAGTAGCGCAGCGGCAGGTCGGGGAACTCCGCCTCGAGATTCGACGCGCGGCGGTCGGGCGCCGTCTGGTCGAGCACGAGGATCTCGAGAGGCGGCACTGTCTGCCGCCGGAGCTGGTCGAGAAGCGGGCGCAGGTACGGATACCGGTCCACCGTCGGAATGAGCACGGTGACGGACGGCGCCGAGCGCGGCAGCTCGCCGATGGAGCCGGCCGGTCCGCGGAACGGGGCCGGCGCGGAGGGGCGCGGCTCGCGCCGCATCCGGGAGAGGATCCGCAGCGCGCGAGCCGGTGCGGCGCCCGTGGCGATCGCGCGCAGCACGCCCCAGCGGGCCCAGAGGCTTCCGTAGCGCCAGAGCACGAACCGGACAGCGTCCTCGAGCGGCGGCGCGGCGGTGGGCGCGGGATCCGCGCCGTCGCCGAGAAGCCAGGGGACGTGGCGGGCGAGGACGCCGCGCGAGACGGCGCGGTGTCCGAGCTCGAGCGACGCTCCGGCGAGGCTCTCGAACTCGCCGCGCGGAAGGCCGATGCGCCGCAGGACGTCGGTGCGCGTCAGGCAGGCCTCGAGCGACGCGCGCCACGACGTCGCCTCGATGCGGGGATCCGGGTCGCGGTGCAGCCACCACGTCGGCGTCACGAAGTCGAGCAGCTCCGGTTGTCCCGCGAGGCCCAGGCGCAGGCCGGCGTGCCACAGGTCGCCGGGCCGTGAGAGCGCGCGCTCGATGCGGTCGGGGTCGGGACGACCGAGCCGCGCGTGCCACGTCAGGCATGCATTCGCGCGCGAGGTCCCGAGGCGGCGCCCGAGCTCCGACGCGAGCCCGGCGGGGTCGTCCGGGGCGGCGAAGGACGCGCCGAGCGGCCACTCGGGCGGGGGCCCGCCGCCGAGCCAGAACAGGTCGACGGACTGCCGGGTGCCGGTCACGGCTCGTCTCCCCCGGCCGCCTGGATCGCGGGCCGATGCTCCTCGACGAGCGAGGCGAGCGTCGCGTCCTCATCCGCGCGCGCCGCGTTCCCGCGGGCGTCCGCGGCTCGGAGAGACGCCGGCGCGTCGAGGACCGCGCGGTAGAAGCGGTCGAAGGCGGCGACCTGGTCGGCGAGCTGGAAGTGCGCGAGCACGCGGCGCCGCCCCGCCTCCCCCATCCGGCGGCGAAGCTCGGGGTCGCGCGCCAGCGCGGAGAGCTTCGCCGTCAGCGCCAGGTTGTTCCGCCGCGGCACGACGAAGCCGGTCTCCCCGTCGGCGACGTTCTCAGAGAGGCCGTCCGCGTCGGTGCAGACGACCGGGAGCTCCATGGCCTGCGCCTCGATCACGGCGTTGCAGAAGCCCTCGGAGGTGGCGGCGTGCAGCAGCACGTCCGCGTTCTGCATCTCGCGCCGGATCTCGTCGCGGGCGAGGCCGCCGAGGAGGTGCACCGTGTCCTCGAGCTTCAGCCGGTACCGGGCGAACGCGATCGCGCCGAGGTAGTCGCCGTCGCCGGCGATGCGGTACTGGAACGGCAGGCCCTCGCCGCGCAGCGACCTCACGGCGAGAAGCGCGTTCTCGTAGCCCTTCTTCCACTCGAGCCGGCCGACGCTCAGGATCCGCAGCGGCCTCGCCTCCGACGGCGCGGTCCACTCGCGCGGCTCCGGGCGGAAGAATGCCGCGTCGATGGCGGGAGGAATGAGGGCGTGCAGCCGCTCGGGCGGACAGCCGCGGCGCAGGCCGCGACGCCGGAGGTCCTCTCCGAGGAAGTGCAGCCCGTCCGCCGTGTCCCAGACGGGGTCGTAGTGGCCCGGCCGGTCGAGGCCCACGAAGTTCAGGTCGTAGCCGCGGAAGCTCACGACGATGCGGCAGCCCAGGAGATCGCGGAGATACATCCTCGCGGGTGCGAGCGCGCCGAACTCGAAGTGCACGATCTCCGGCGCGAGCGAGACGAGATCCGCCTCGACGTAGAGCCGTCGCAGGGTCCCGCCCGCGCCGTAGCGGCGCGACCCGCGGCCGACGAACCGCAGGGTGCGGGCCGGCGCCGCTCCGAGGCACGACGCGGCCGCGACGGGCGCGAGCGCCGCCGCCCTCCACGACGGACGGTGGGGCCAGCCGACGTGCACGCGGCGCCTCATCTCGGCCGTCCTGGGCAGCTGAGAGAACCGCTCCCACTCGGCGGGATCGCTGCGGCCACAGACGACGTGCACGTCCCAGCCGAGCTCGAGCAGCCCGAGCACCTTGTTGACGATGAAGGTCTCCGACGTCTTCGGGAACGCCGGCACGACGAGCGCTATGCGACGTCGCATCGGCGCACCTCGTCGAGAAGCTCGAGGAACTGCTTCACGTGCCGCGAGACGGTGAACTCGCGCAGGACGCGCTCCCGGCCGGCACGACCCATGCGGGCGCGCAGCTCGGGGTCGCGGGCCAGTCGGATGATCGCGTCCGCCATCGCCTCCGGGTCCCAGACCGGCACGATGTAGCCCTCGACGCCGTCGGTCACGCCCTCGCGCGCGCCGCCGCAGTTGGTCATGACGACGGGCAGGTGGCAGCCCATCGCCTCGATGGCGGCGTTGCAGAAGCCCTCGGAGAGGCTCGGCAGCACGAAGATGTCCGACCGGCGCAGCTCGTCGCGGACGGCGATCGGCGGCAGCCGGCCCAGGAGGCGGACGTGGTCCCGGAGTCCGAGGTCGTCGATCGCGAAGAGGACGCGCTGGCGCTCCGGGCCGTCGCCCACGATCGACATCGTCGCGTCCACTCCCGCATCGAGGACGCGCCGCATCGACTCGATGCCGAAGCTCGTCCCCTTGACCCAGACGAGCGAGCCGACCGTGATGATGCGGATCTTGTCCGACGGCTCGGGCGCGGGGCCCGGGCTGAAGAAGTCGGGGTCGATGCCGGGACGGATGACCCGCGACTTGCGGACGTCCAGCCCGTAGCGCGTCGCCTCGACCTCGATCGAATCCGAGATGCAGTGAATCGCGGTCGCCTTCTCGAACGTCGCCGGCAGCCCCTGCCGGACGGTGCGACGCGGATTGTGGGGCGCCACGTTGACCTGCGAGCCGCGGCAGGAGACGACGACGGGCTTGCCGAGATCGAACAGCGGCAGGTAGTCGATCGCGGCCGAGTTCCACGGCAGGTAGATCACGTCGCACGAGACGCCGGCGTACGGCAGGAGGCGGTTCAGCGCGCGGAGCGTCGCGGAGCGCGAGTTCTGGGCGCGCGCGTGGCGCCAGAAGACGCCCAGCGCCCGGGGCGCGACGAAGAGGGCGCGCACGGAGAGCCACGCGAGCCACCCGAGGCGCAGCAGCCGGGGCCCCTTCCAGTCGCGCGTCTTGAAGGTCCGCAGCCCCGCGCGGTGAAACCACTCCTGATTGGGCCAGCGCGTGAATGCGACTCGGACGCGGACCCCCGCCGCGGACAGGCCGCGGAGCAGCCGGCCCAGGAACGTCTGCGGCGGCCAGGAGCTGCCGACGACGAGGAGGCGCATGCGGGATGGGGCGTTCTCAGCCATTCCGCTCCAGCCACGCCGACAGCGTCAGCAGCATCGAGACGGTGTAGCCGCGGCCGTTCTCGAGCGGCGCCGCGTCGAACGCCGCGAGCAGCTCGCGGATGCGGTCAGGCGCGACGAGCTCGTGAATCCTGAGACCTGGCCGCACGAGCCACTGGTCGAGCCGCGCCCGGCCGGGGCCGGAGTACTGAACCTCCCAGTTGCGCTCGAGCGCGGCGGGCTCCCGTCGCAGCAGGCGCGCCGCCTTGCGCGCCGCGCGCCACGGAACCAGCCACGTGTCGTAGTGGCGCAGCCGGAAGAGATCGGTGCCGAACGCCTGCCACGTGATCCGCGCCAGGTCGGGAGCGAAGCGGCGGAGCAGCTCGATCTGAAGGGCGCGGCCGGCGACGTACGCCGTCGGCACCGTCGCGAAGAAGTCCGCGATCCGCGTGTCGTAGAAGGGCAGCTTCGGAGTCGCGCCGAGCCGGTACGCGCGAAGGCTCGCGACGGTCCAGCGGAAGGACCACTGATCGGTCTTGAACGCCTTCACTCGGAAGTCCGGATCCTCGAGCTCGCCGACGCGCTCGAGCTCCGATGCGACGAACGCGCGCACGAGCGTCTCGGGATCCTCTCCCGGCACGCGCGGCGCGGCGATCTCGCGCAGGAGCCACTCGCGGCCGCGCTTGCGGACCTTCGCGAAGGCGCGCGCCGCGAGAGGCTCGGCGTCCGGGGCATCGGCGCCGATTCCCATGTCGTCCAGCCACACGTCGCCCCAGTGCGCGGCGACGACGGAGTCGGCGTCGGACGCGAGCAGCCCGGACACCGCCGTCTGGCGCGTCTGCGTGACGTCCTGGAACCCCTCGACGGAATCGAGCAGGTCGTCGAGCCGCTCGAACAGATAGCGCCCGATCGTGAGCGAGCGGACCGGGAGGCCGCGGGCAGCGGCGACGCGCCGGCCGATGTCCGTCTCGACCGAGTCGTCTCCGTAGCCGTACGTGTACGACCAGAAGCGCGGCGGCGCAGGGCGGCCCGGCTCGGTGAGGAGGGCGACCGTCGTCCGCGAGTCGAGACCGCCCGAGATCGGGATCGCGACGCGTCCCGCCGCCGTCTGCTCGGCGAGGACGCGGCGCAACAGGTCCGCGAGCTCGGCCGCGGTGTCCGGCCGCGACCGCCGCGAGTCCGGGACGTGGCGCCAGGAGGCGTAGCGCTCCTCGGACACGCGACGGCCCGTCGCGTCGAACACGTAGTGCGACGCGGGGCGCAGGATGCGGACGTCGTCGTAGAACGTCCTGTCCGCGGGGAAGAATCCGCACGCGAGGTAGCCGCAGAGCGCCTCGCCGTCGAGGCGCCGCGCCGACGCGGCGCGCGAAACCAGGCCGAACGACGTGCCGAGCGCGGCGCCGCGCGACGACTCCGAGTGGTAGGCGTGAACCGTCGCGAACCGATCGGTCCAGACATGCCAGCGGTTCTCCGCGGCGTTCCAGCCGAGGAGGAGGAGCGAGCCGTTCAGGTCGCGGCCGTCGCGCCGCCCGAAGGCCACATCCGCGAGGAGACGGTCTGCCGACCCGGCGCCTTCCGCGAGGTCGCCGACGAGCCAAAGGGTCCAGGGAGCGGCGTCGATCCGGCGAAGCGCGTAGCCCTTCCAGCGAGGCGACGGCTCCAGAACCCAAGGCCCCGCGCCCGACGGGCGGCTCCATGCGGCGTCCACCCGGCGCTCGGGAGGCGGATCGGCGGCGGTCTCGCGGAAGCGAACGAGGAGCTGGCCGCACGCCGATCCGGGATCGGGCTGGCGCGCGGAACCGACGGCGGCGACCCGCACCCCCGCCTCGCTCACGCCGCCTCTGAAAGGGCGCCGAGCAGCTCCCCGTAGAGGTCCTCGTGCGCGGCGACCTCTCGCTCGATCGAATAGCGCTCGAGCACGCTCCGGCGCGCGGCCGCGCCGAGCGCGGCTCGGCGGCCGGAATCCGCCGCGAGCTCCGCGAGCGACCGCGCCAGCGCGTCCGAATCCTCCGGCGCGACGGTGAGGCCCGTCTGGCCGCGCGCGAGCACGTCCCGGACGCCCGGGATCTCGGTTGCGACGCACGCGCGGGCCGCGGACATCGCCTCGAGCAGCGCGACGGGGCACCCCTCGCCGGTGCGGCGCGTCGAGAGGGCGAAGGCGTCGAGCTCGGATAGCAGCGCCGGGACGTCGCGCACCTCGCCGAGAAACGCGACGCGCCTGGAGACGCCGAGCTCGGCCGCGAGCCGCCTCAGGCCGGACGCGTACTCCGCGTCGAGCTCCTTTCCCGCGAGGGCGAGCACGACGGACGGCACCCGCGCCGCCGCCCGGATCAGCGTCGCGTGGTCCTTCACCGGAACGAGCTGCGCGACGCAGCCCACGAGGAATGCGTCCCGCGCCAGGCCGAGCGACTCGCGGATCCCGAGACGCGGTGGCGTATCGGGATGGAAGCGCGCCGTGTCCACGCCGCGGGGGACGAGGCGGGCGCGGCGGCGCAGCAGACGCCCGCCGAAGAAGTCGCGGAGCATGTCCGTGTTCTGCGCCGCGACGCGACGCGCGAGCATGCTCCGCAAAAACCACGAGCGGTGGTTCCAGCTCATGTTCTTCTTCGTGTAGATCCAGGCGCGCGCGCCGGCGAAGTGCGCGACGAGCGGCTCGGTGTAGTCGTCGAGATAGTGAAAGGAATGCCAGAGCACGAACCCGCGGTCCCGGAAGACGCCGGCCGCCCGCCGCGCGCGGACGGGCAACGAC
>DATBBK010000138.1:0-22102 GCA_036271035.1 Thermoanaerobaculia bacterium
AGCGGGGCCGGCGGCTCGTCATGCCCGGCCTGGTCAACAAGATCCTCGTTCAGGTCGAGCGCGTCGTGCCCCGCCGGCTGGTCACGGCGGCGACGCAACGGGTCCAGGAATCGCGCGGCGGCGCCGACCGCTAAGAAACGAGCCCCGGTCGCGTCTCGAGTCTCGGACGACCGCCTGATAGCCTTCCCGCAAAACGACCGAGGAGAATTCATGCGCCACCGCCGCAGTTTCGTGGCAGCCCTGCTGTGCGCCCTCGCGCTTCCGCTTCGCGCCGCCGACTCGAAGACGCCGCTCGCTCAGAACCCCGGCGTCTCCGCCGCGCTCGAGGTCTTCGACACGTGGGCCGACTGGACCGCCAAGAACCGCGACCAGCCGGCGGTCTCGATCGGGATCGTCCACGACCAGGAGCTCGTCTTCGCGAAGGGCTACGGCTTCGCCGACCTCGCGAAGAAGACCCCGGCGACGGCGGACACCGCCTACCGGATCGCGTCGATCTCGAAGACCTTCACGGCGCACTGCATCCTCCAGCTCCGCGACGCCGGCAAGCTCTCGCTCGACGACCCGATCACGAAGTGGATCCCGGAGCTCAGGCTCTCCAACGTCGATCCCTCGCGTCCGGTCGTCACGATCCGCCAGATCCTGACGCACACGAGCGGCATCCCGCGCGAGGTCGACGGCGCGTACTGGAACGATCAGATCTTCCCGTCGCGCGAGGCGATGATCCCGATCCTCAACAAGATGGGTCTCGCGATTCCGCCCGAGACGGAGTGGAAGTACTCGAACGTCGCGGTCGGCCTCGCGGGCTACATCGTCGAGGCCGCGTCGGGCGAGAAGTACCCGGACTATGTCGCGAAGCACATCCTGGAGCCGCTCGGAATGACGGGCACCCGCGTGATGCCTGCGAAGGACATGTCGACTCTCGCGGTGCCGTACGGCCGCCGCATGCCGGGCAAGCCGCGCCGGCTCGAGCCGTTCTTCTTCGGCAACTACATGCTCGCGGCCTCGAACCTGGCGTCGACCGTCGACGACCTCGCGAAATACGTCGAGCTCCAGTTCCGCACCGACGCCGCGACTCCGGTCGGCGGCGCGCAGATCGTCAAGGGCGCGACGCTGGCCGAGATGCATCGCATCCAGTGGCTGCAGCCGGACTGGAAGAGCGGCTGGGGCCTCGGCTGGGGCATCGCGCGCGTGGACGACAAGACGCGCCTCGGCCACGGCGGCTCGGTGCCCGGCAACCGCACGCAGATCTCGTTCAATCCGGCCGAGAAGTTCGGCGTGATCGTGCTGACGAACTCCGAGGACGGGCGGCCGGCCATCTACCTCAACCAGGCGTACGCGATCGTCGCGCCCGCGATCGCGAAGGCGGTCGCCGCCGAAGCGAAGCCGGCGACGCCGAGGCCGGCGTGGGACAAGTACGTCGGCGTCTACACCTGGGAGGACGAGGAGATCCACGTCGCGATCCTCGACGGCAAGCTCACGATGTTCGACCCGTCCGACGACAACCCGTGGACTTCGAGGGTCACGCTCGAGCCGATGAAGGACGGCGCCCCGGGCGTCTTCCGGCAGGTCGGCGGCGATGCGACCGGCGAGACGGTCACGTTCGTCGCGGACGCCTCGGGACGGGTCATACGCTACGACGCGCCGGGCTACTACATGGTGAGGAAGAACTGAGAGGCGGGATTCGGCGAGGATCCGGGGAGAGTCGGAGCTAGTTCCTCACCGTGAGGCGCGGCGGAATCGCCGCGTGAAATTTTATCGTATCACCGCGCAGTCTTTCCTATGGAGGCATAGGAAATGCGACGCGGTGGAACGATCGGCGCGACCTGGGATACCAGGCTCTTGCGCCGGGTGCGGGAGTACGGCTGGTTTCGACAGCACGAGGCCGAGATGATCGAGGACGCGCGGCGACGGCGCCAGGAGCGAACGCGCGGAGCGTACGGTCCCTCGTCAGCCGGACCCGCCGAGGAGGACGTCGACGCGGTGAAGGCCGCCGTCGTCCGTGAGCGGGACTCCGTCGGAGTCATCGGGAAGACGGCGTCCGTCGAAGCGGATCTCCGCGACGCCCTTGGACGCGCCGCGCGGATTCTCGACCGTGATCTGGTAGCGCGAGGAGTGGTAGCGCAGCGTCGCCTCGAATCGAGGCCACGCTCGGGGGATGCAGGGATCGACTCGTAGGAGCGCCTTCTCGACCCGCAGACCGAGGATCCACTCCACGGCGGCCCGGTACATCCAGCCCGCCGATCCCGTGTACCAGCTCCAGCCGCACCGGCCCACGTGCGGCGGCTCGGCGTAGACGTCGGCCGCGATGACGTAGGGCTCGCCCATGTAGCGGTGGAACCCGGTGGGGGTTCGCGTGCGCTGGATCGGATTCAGAAGCGACAGGAGCTCGCCCGCGCGATCGCCGTCGCCGAGCGCGGCGAAGGCGATCACCGACCAAAGTGCGCCGTGCGTGTACTGTCCGCCGTTCTCGCGAACTCCGGGCGGGTAACCGCGGATGTAGCCCGGGTCGAGCCCGGCGCGGTCGAACGGAGGCGTGAAGAGGAGGACGAGCCCGTCGCGTCTGCGCACGAGGTGGCGGTCGACGGCGTTCATGCCGGTCCGCGCGCGAGCCGGGTCGCCGCCCCCCGAGATGACCGCCCAGGACTGCGCGATCGAGTCGATCTGGCACGCCGGACCGTGGCTCGTGCCGAGCGGCGTCCCGTCGTCGAAGTACGCGCGCCGGTACCAGTCGCCGTCCCACGCCTCTCGCTCGATCGCCTCGTCGAGAGCCGCCCGGGTCGAGCGCCACCGCTCGGCGCGCGCCTGGTCCCCGCGCCGCTCCGCGATCGGGGCGAACGCCTCCAGGTTGGCGCGAAGGAACCAGGCCAGCCAGACGCTCTCGCCCTTTCCTCCGATGCCGACGCGGTTCATGCCGTCGTTCCAGTCGCCCGTGCCCATCAGCGGCAGTCCGTGCGCGCCGACGGGGAGGCTCCGATCGAGCGCCCGAGCGCAGTGCTCGTAGACGTCGCCGATCTGGTCGGACGGCGAGGGCGCGAAGTAGCGTTCGACCTCGTCCGGGTGGAGCGGCTCGCCGCCGAGAAACGGAACCTTCTCGTCCAGGATCGCCTCGTCGCCGGTCACCTCGAGGTAGCGAGC
Source organism: Thermoanaerobaculia bacterium (assembly GCA_036271035.1). Lineage (GTDB taxonomy): Bacteria > Acidobacteriota > Thermoanaerobaculia > UBA5066 > Gp7-AA6 > DAHUXD01. Next base: position 3,136 of record DATBBK010000138.1, read on the forward strand.
GAGCGCGAACGGCAGCCACAGGAGGTCGTCGGAGATGCGGGTGCGCACGCCCTTCCCCGACGGGGGATGCCACCAGTGCTGGACGTCTCCCTCGACGAACTGCCGGGACGCCGAGAGGAGGATCTGGTCGCGCAGGATCTCCCGGCGGGGAACGACGAGGGCGAGGGCGTCCTGCAGCTGGTCGCGGAAGCCGAACGCGCCGCCGGACTGGTAGAAGGCGCTGCGTCCCCAGATGCGGCACGCGAGCGCCTGATACAGCAGCCAGCGATTGACGAGCAGATCGAGGGCGGAGTCGGGCGTCTTGACCTGAAGCCCGCCGAGCACGCCGTCCCACATCCGCCGGATCTCCCGCAGCGACTCGTCGACGTTCTTCGCACGGTGGACCGAGAGAAGCCGCCGTGCCTCGGCGGCGTCCTTCGCCTGGCCGAGGAAGATGTGAATCTCGGCGCGCCCGTTCGGCGGCAGTGAGAGCGGCGCCTGGAGCGCGGCGCACGGATCGAGCCCCGCGCCGGCGCGTCCCGACAGCGACTGCCCGGGAGCCAGGCCGGCGGGCAGGCCGATCCGCCCGTTGCGGCCGAGGAACTCGGTCCGATCGGCCGTGAACGACGCGGGCGCGACGTCGAACGCGAGGAACGCGACGTGGTTGGGGAACTCGGGGCTCCACGCGTTTCGCGCCTGGAGCGAGCCGGTCGCGGCGTCGAAGCTTGAGACCACGAAGCGCGCCGCGTCCGAGCGCGTCACTCCGAGGATCCACTCCGCGTAGGCCGTGACGGTGATCGCGCGCCGGCGCGGCGACCGGTTCTCGACGGTCAGCCGCGAGACCTTGATCGGGTCGGCGAGATCGACGAAGACGGTCAGCGCGACCGAGAGGTCGTGGCTCTCGTGCTCGAAGCGCGTGTAGCCCGGCCCGTGCCGCGCCACGTAGGGCGCGTCCTGGCGGATCGGCAGCGCGGTCGGCGTCCAGATCTCGCCCGTTTCCTCGTCGCGAAGAAACACGGCCTCGCCCGGCGGGTCGCAGACGGCGTCGTTCGACCAGGGCGTGAGCTGGTTCTCGCGGCTGTTGCCGGCCCACGTGAACCCGGAGCCGGACTCCGTGACGAGGAAGCCGAAGTCCGGATTCGCGACGACGTTCGTCCACGGGGCCGGCGTGTTGTCGCCTCGGCCGAGGACCGTGACGTACTCGCCGGCACGCTCGTCGAAGCCTCCGACTCCGTTCCAGCAGCTCAGCTCCGGACGCGGCATGGCCGGCTCGCGCGTGGGGGCCGCGGGAGGCCGCGCCGATGGCGGCCGCGACGCCGGTCGGCGCGGCAGCGAGCGCGTGACATGCTCCGCGAGCGACGAGTGGCTCGACAACACGATGCGAGCCGCCGACGCGAGCGCGTCCCTGTTCTCCGGCGGCACCTGGCTCGACTTGACGATGAAGACCCCGCCGCGGCCGGTGCTCGCATGGCCGTAGCCGCTCGTCCGCAGCGTCGTCTCCAGAGTCGCCTGCAGCTCGGAGCCGTACGAGGGCTTCTCCTCGTTCAGCACGACGAGGTCGACCGAGAGTCCCTTGAGCCGCCAGTACTCCTGCGCTCGGAGCATCTGGCGGAACAGTCCGCCGTCCTCGACCTCGTCGATTTTCACGAGCACGATGGGACGGTCGCCGGAGATTCCGTAGGGCCAGAGCCCCGCGACGCCGCGGGTATTGCGCGCGAGAACGTCGGCGGGCGCGCGGAGGGCGGGATCCGAGTAGACGAGCCGGGTCGCAAGGCGCTGGAACAGGTGCGCCTCGTCCGCCGCGATCTGCAGGTGCCGGAGCTCGACCTGCGTGGCGGTCCACGCGAGTGTCGACGTGCGCTCCAGGATCGAGGGGTCGCGGTGGCGGTCCGCCGCGGCGAGCAGCTTCTCGCGATCGCGCCCGACGATCGTCGAGAACGTGACGCGCGCGCTCGCTCCCGGGGCGAGGCGCACGCGCCGGCGGAGGCTGAAGATCGGATCGAGGACCGCGCCCGTCGCCCCGGACAGCGGGTGCCCGCCCGCGGCCGAGGCGGTGCGGAGATCCTTGCCGCGTCCGATGAACCGCGCCCGGTCGGTCTCGAACTGGAGCCCGCCGACCGCGGAGCCCTCGACGACGGCGACGTGCGCGGCCCAGATGCGCGCCTCGTCGGCCGAGCGCGGCCTGCGGGTCGCGACCAGCGTCTCGAGCTCGGGAACGAACTCCGTCTCGACGAAGAGATTCGAGAACGCCGGGTGCGCGCCGTCCGCGCCCGGATCGTTGAGCACGATCTCCGCGTACGAGGTCAGCTCGAGCTCGCGCGTGCGAAGCCCGAGGTTCATGAGCGACACCCGGCGCAGCTCGGCGTCGTCCTCGGGCGAGACGACCACCTCGAGCGTCGTGGCGATGTTGCCGTCGCGCCGAAGGATCTCGACGCGGTCCTCGTAGTAGGAGGCTGTGTAGGAATCCGCCTCCGTGCCGCTCGGCTGATGCCCGGCCGACCAGACCTTCCCGTTCTGGACGTCGCGCACGAACACGTAGCTGCCCCAGGCGTCCCGGGTCGGATCCTCGCGCCACCGCGTGACCGCCATACCCTCGAATCGCGAGTAGCCCGAACCGGCCGCGGTGACCATGACCGAGTAGCGGCCGTTCGAGAGGAAGTGGGCGCGCGGCGTCGGATCGTGAGGCGACTGGAAGACGCGCAGGGCGGGTGCGACGGGCTCACGCACGTGGCGGAGCGAACCGATCTCCTCGGCGCGCGGGCGCGCGACGCTGACGGCGCGCGGTGTGCGCTCCTGGAGCAGCAGCTCCGCCGACTGGACCAGCGCCTCGGCGTGGAAGCGCCGGCGCATCTGCCACCCCGTCAGGACGTTCGCGAGCGACACGAGCGTCATGCCCTGGTGATGCGCCATGTACTCCTTCACGACGGCCCGGCGCGAGCCCTCGGGCAGGCGCGACCGCGTGTAGTCGATCGCCTCGTAGAAACCGAGTCGGCCGAGCGCGCCGGCCTTCTCCAACGCGCGGAAGTTCTCCGCGGCCGCGGCGGGGTCGATCATCGCGGCGAGCGCCGTCGCGTAGGGCGCGATCACCAGGTCATCCGCGAGGCCGCGCTTCAGCCCGAGCCCGCTGACGCCGAAGCTCGAGTACTGATAGTTCATGGAGACGTCGCGCGCGTTGTACCCGGACTCGGAGACGCCCCACGGCACGCCGCGCTCCGAGCCGTAGCGCATCTGCCGCCCGACCGCGAGGCGCGCGGAGACCTCGAGCAGGCTGTCGGTGGGGACGTCGAGGACGAGATCGGGCATCAGGTACTCGAACATCGAGCCGGACCAGGACACGAGCGCCGAGCCGCGTCCGACGGGCGTGAGCGGCCGGCCGAGGTGAAACCAGTGCGACCACGGCACCTCGCCGCGCGCGACCGCCAGGAAGCTCGCGAGCCGCGCCTCGGAGGCGAGCAGGTCGTAGAAGCCCGAGTCGAGCCGGCCGTCGGAGACGCGGTAACCGATCGAGAAGAGCTTCCGCGAATCGTCGAAGAGAAACTCGAAATCCATCTCCGCCGCCAGCCTCTCGGATGCCGCCGCAATCGCGTGCAGTCTTCGGGCGAGAGCCGTCGTGCCGCCCGGCTCGTTCCGCTCCGCCGCCGGATCGGCCTGCGCGAAGCCGGCTCGCTCGCGTTCGACGAACTCCGCCGAGAGCTCGCCGGCCGTTTCCGCCTCGCGGCCCGACCGCGCCAACGCGAGCTCCATCTGCGGATACGCATCCCGGGATGGCGCGGCGGGCGACGACTCGGGCGCGAAGTCCCGGAGGTGGCTCGCGATCGACGCCTTCATCGCGCGCGCCCAGACGAGCGGCTCTCCCGCGTCGTCCGGGCCGGCGTCCGTGGCCTCGCCGTCACCGGTTTCGCCGGCGCCTTCGGGAGCCGCTCGCTCCAGCCCGTCCGCGAGCTTCGCGAGCTCCTTCAGTCGCGCCTCGAGCCGCTCCTCGGGATCGAGCGGACCGAGGCGCGTCTCGATCTCCCGGATCGCGGCGCGGACATCGCGGCGCGAGCGGGCTTGAGGCGGCGAGCTGCCCTCCGCCTCGACGGAATCCTGGAAGAGACGCAACGCGTCCCGAATGCCGCCGAGGACGACGTCGGGCGGCGACATCGGCGTCTCGAGGCACGCCTGCTTCACGACCAGCAGGTTCGCGACGAGGTTGCCGCTGTCGACCGTGGACACGTACCGCGGCTCCAGCGGCACGAGGGTCTCCGTGGCGTACCAGTTGAAGAGGTGCCCGCGGAAGCGCTCGAGGGACGCGGCCGACGAGATCGTCGCCTCCAGCCGGTCCGCCATCTCGTGCGCGCCGATCCAGCCGCAGTCGTGGGCGGCGACCGTCGAGAGCAGGGCCAGCCCGACGTTCGTCGGCGACGTGCGATGCGCGACCATTCGGCGCGGATCCTCCTGGACGTTGTCCGGCGGGAGGTGGTGGTCCTGGTCTCCGCTGAACGTCTCGAAGAACCGCCAGGTTCGACGCGCGATGGATCGGAACAGCAGCTCGTTCGATCGAGAGAGCGGCTCCCTCGCGGCGTCGCGGGGCGGAAGGCTCAGTGCCCACGCGATGAGCGGCGAGGCCGCCCAGATCACGAAGAAGAAAACGGAGCTGGGCGCCGCGCCGGCGGGGCGCACGAGCAGCGACGTGACGAGGCAGAGGACGGCGATCGCGACTGCGCCGGCGTTTCGCCGCACGAATCCGAGCGGTGTCAGATCGAACTCGGATCGGGCCCTCGCCGTGGCCGTCCACTCGAGAAGCCTCCGGCGCGTCCAGAACACGCGCGCCAGGGTCCGGACGATCGCGTCGGACATCAGCCACGCCTGGTGGCCCAGCAGGGCGAGCGACGTGGCGCAGTACGAGATCGCGAGAGAGAGGTCGGTCACGAGCCCGGCCGCGACGTTCCGCTTCGCGACACCGCGTCGCTTCGGGATCGCTCCGGCGAGAATCGGCAGCAGCCGTGGCACGAAGATCGTCGCGGCGATGAAACCGACCCACACGAGCGGGACCGCTCCGGCGAGCAGACCGCCTGCGATCAGCGTCGCCGCAGAGAGCGGGGCGACGAGCGATCGGCGCAGGTTGTCCAGGATCTTCCAGATCCCCATCGGCGGAAGCGGATTGCGCGTGCGCCCGCCCGACGCGTCGGGCACGCGAGGCGCGAGCCAGGGAACGAGCTGCCAGTCGCCGCGCGCCCAGCGATTCTGGCGCGCCGCGGCGACCTCGTAGTGGGACGGGAAGTCCTCGAAGACCTCGACGTCCGTCACGAGACCTGCCCGCGCGAAGATTCCCTCGAAGAGGTCGTGCGAGAGCAGCGCGTTCTCCGGCACCCTCCCCTCGAGCGAGCGCTCGAAGACGTCGAGGTCGTAGATTCCCTTGCCGGTGTAGATCCCCTCCCCGAACAGATCCTGGTAGAGGTCGGAGACGGCGAACGCATAGGGATCGATGCCTCGCGGTCCCGAGAAGAGCCTCTCGAACAGGGTGCCGTGGCCGACGCGGGGCAGCGTCGGAGTGACGCGTGGCTGGAGGATCCCGTATCCGTCGACCACTCTTCGCGAGGCGGGATCGACGACCGGCCGGTTCAGCGGATGCGCCATCGCGCCGACCAGCTCGTTCGCCGCCCCGCGGGGCAGCCGCGTGTCGGCGTCGAGCGTGATGACGTAGCGGATCGGAGTGCGCGGCGGCGCCTCGCCCGGGAGGAAGCTCGTGTCGGTAGCGCCGCGCAGGAGGCGGTCCAGCTCGCCGAGCTTTCCTCGCTTGCGCTCCCAGCCCATCCAGCAGCCCTCGCTCGGGTTCCAGAGCCTCTTCCGGTGGTACAGGAGGAAGCGCGGGCCTCCGTCCGGAGCCGGACCGTGTTGCGCGTTCAGCTCGGCGATCGCGCGGCGCGCGGTCTCGACGAGCGCCGCGTCCCCTGACCGTGTCTCCTCGTCCGAGTCGGGCCAGTCGGTCAGCAGCGCGAAGTAGACGAACCCGTCGGGGTTGGCGAGGAACCGCACCTCGAGCTGCTCGACCTGGCTGAGCGCCTCGTCATCTGAGGCGAGCATCGTCGGGACCACGACGATCGTCGCCATCTCCTCGGGGATTCCCTTCAGCTCGAGCTTGGGAAGGCGTCGCGGGCCGAGCAGCTGCACGACGTCGAGGTTCGCGACTGCGATCGCGATCTCGGACGCGGGGATCAGCGCGAGAAGGGCGATCAGGACCGCCGCCGTGCTCCCCGCTCCGAGAGCGAGCGTGGCCGCCACTGGCAGGGACAGCAGGACGACGGTCAGGAGACCGAGGGTGCCGAGGTATCCGGGCGTCGCCCAGCGCACCCAGGCGCGCCGGAGCCACTGCGAGAGAGAGCCGCGGTAACCGAGGTCCCTCTCGAATTCCCGGCGGCCATGGGAGATGAGGTAGTAGCCCGGATCCGCCCTCACCTCCCCGAGCGGCTGGCCGGATTCCTTGCCCCGGACCACGGCGCGGCGCGCCACCTCCTCCTCGGCGAGCTTGCTGCCGTGCGCGAGCTCCTCGACCGCGTCGCGGTAACGGTTGCGCGTCGCGAAATCCATCCGCGACACGTCGGTGCCGTCGCGGAGGATCCGTTCGACGATGCTCACGCTCTCGAAGAAGTCCCTCCAGTCGACGGCCGAGAGCAGCCGCATGCTGGTGATCACGTTTCGGACGGAGACGTGCATCGCGGCCTGCGAGCGGTGCTCGGACGCCACGAGCTCGTCGCGATCCAGTCCCTCGCGAGTCAGCCACTCGTGGAACCACCGCAGCGCGGGCGTGTCCTTGGGATCGTGATCGCGAAGACGCTCGATGAGCTCCACGGCAAACGCCGCCGGCAGGCGCTCGCCGCTCGGTACACGGAAGGGCGACTCGCCCCGGGACTTCCCTTTGTCGAGAAGGATCTCGTCCGCCAGAACGTCCGCCGACTCCTGCTCCTTGCGCCGCGCGACGACGGCCTCGGCGAGGCGCCGCAGGTTCTCCGACAGAACGAGCCGCAGCGAGATCGCCAGCGCCCAGAGCTCTCCGATCGTCAGCGGCTGAACTTCCTGGTACGCCGCGACGAAGCGCCTCAGGGTGTCGACGTCGATGCGGCTGTCCGTGTGCTCGACGTACGTCCACGCGATGCCGTAGATCCTCGGCGCTCCCGCCAGCCGGCCGTCGGCGAGCTTCGGGAGCTTGCGGTAGAAGCCGGGGGGGAGGTCGTCGCGAATCTGCCTGAGCTGGTCCTGGACGATGTAGAAGTTGTCCGCGAGCCACTCGGCGGCGGGCGAGATGACGCCCCCCTCGGCGATCGTCCGGGCGATCTCGCGGTAACTCGAGACCAGGACCCGCGCGTTCTCTTCGAGCCGCGCGAGGAGCTTCGTTCCGCGGTGGCTCCCGGGCGCGACGCGATCGCTCCGGGCGAGCTCCGCCGCGCGCTCCGCGAGCCGGTCGGGACTGAGAAGATCCGCGCGGATCGGATCGAGACCCCGAGGCGCGATGCGCGCGCGCGTCGCCGCCGCGGAGGCATGGACACGGGCCGGATCGGAGGATGAGCCCGAGTGGGGCGGGTGTGCGAGGTTTCCTCGTTGCATGTGTCGTTGGAGCTTAGGCCGAGAACGTCCCCGAGGACGCGTTGGACGCGCCGCTCCCGGCAAACCTCTTCATCCTCATTAGCAAGCCGGGTGCCGAGTCCGAACCCACTGACGGGTCCGGTTTTCCCTGAAGGGCAAGGGGGCTTTGGATACACTCGAATCGTGGGAGGAGTGGCCGAGCGGTTTAAGGCGGCGGTCTTGAAAACCGCTGTGCCAGAAATGGCACCGGGGGTTCAAATCCCTCCTCCTCCGCCATTCCAGGCCGCCCTTCAGAGTTCGAGCCTTCCACGGAAAGGAGATCCCCGGCCGTAGGCGGCGTCTCCGAAGGGGCGGCAATCCCTGCTCCTCCGCCAGCCGGTCCAACACCCATGGACGACGCGCGACCGCCGCTGCCGCCCTTCGACCTCGAATCCGCGACGAAGAAGGTCCGCCTCGCCGAGGACGCGTGGAACTCGCACGAGCCCGAGCGCGTTTCGCTCGCCTACTCCTCCGACAGCCGCTGGCGCAACCGCTCCGAGTTTCTCGAGGGGCGCGAGCAGATCGTCGCCTTCCTCCGCCGCAAGTGGGCCAAGGAGCTCGACTACCGCCTCATCAAGGAGCTTTGGACGTTTCGCGAGAATCGCATCGCCGTCCGCTTCGCTTACGAATGGCACGACGATTCGGGTAGCTGGTTCCGCTCCTACGGCAACGAGAACTGGGAGTTCGACGAGCGCGGTCTCATGCGCCGGCGCGTCGCCAGCATCAACGACCTGCCGATCGCGGAATCCGCGCGCCTGTATCGATGGCCGCTCGGGCGAAGGCCGGACGACCATCCGGGCCTGTCCGATCTGGGTCTCTGAGCCTCGACCCTCGCGGCCAGCGCGGCGGCGCATCCAGAAGACGGCGGAACGGACGAGAATAGCCACCGGGAGTGCGATCTTGAGCATCGCCCTAAAACGGATGACGCGCTCTCGCAACCTCCCGGCTTCGACGCGTGTTGGAGGAGCATGAGCGCTCGGAGCTTCGCCGTCTTCGAGACCGCGCTCGGACACGCCGCCATCGCGTGGGGCGAGCGGGGCGTGGTCCGGATCTGGCTTCCGGATCCGGACGGGGCCGCCGCGCGACGGCGGGTCGGGAACCGGCTGCCCGAGGCGCGCGAGGACGCGCCGCCGCCCGCGATTCGAGAGGCGATCGCCCGGATCACCGATCTGCTCGCCGGGGCTCCGTCCGACCTCAGCGGCGTGCCGCTCGATCTGGAGCGGATCGGCGAGCTGGAGCGCAGCGTCTACGAGATCGCGCGAACGATACCGCCCGGGGAGACGCGCACCTACGGCGAGATCGCTTCGCGGCTCGGGGACCGCTCCCTCGCCCGCGAGGTCGGCCGGGCGCTCGCGGCCAATCCCTTTCCGCTGGTCGTGCCGTGCCACCGCGTGCTCGCCGCCAACGGGAAGCCGGGCGGCTTCTCGGCGCCCGGCGGTGTGTCCACGAAGCTGCGGCTGCTCGAAATCGAGGGCGCGCGCACGCCGGGAGTCCCGACCCTCTTCACCTGAGGAAAACCCCGAGTCACGCTTCCGGTCTCTTTTGGATACACTCGCGCCGACGGGTCGTTCGCTCTCTCGGGCGAAGCCGACCGACCCGACAACCCTGGAACACTCGTTCATGGCGCGCACAACGGCGACCGCACCGATGCGAAGACGGGCTGCGGAGACCGTCGATGCACGGCCGCGCTCGGTCCGGATCGGAGTGGCGATGCCGTGCGCATTGCTGCGAGACCTCCTCGTGCTCCGCTTCGACAAGGAGAGGGAGCTCGAGCTCGTCGGGTACGCCAACGCCCCGGCGGCCGTCGTCGAGATGGTCAGCTCGCAGAGTCCACGCGTGTTGCTTCTGGACGCTGAGCTTCATCGGGCCGGGGTCGAGCGGCTCGTTCGCCAGGTCCGCGCGATCTCGCGCGAGACGCGGGTCCTGCTGATCTCCTCGGTGCTCTCCGAGGACGCGCTGGAGCACGCGCTGATCGCCGGAGCCTCGGGGATCGTCGCGACGCAGGACGATTACGCGATGCTCCTGCGCGCGATTCACGCGGTCGCGCGCGGAGAGGTCTGGGCGAATCGCCGCGCGACGGCGCGCGCGCTCGAGCGTTCGTACGATCTCGCCACGGCGCCGGATCCATTCGCCGATCGACTGACCGATCGCGAGCGGGAGATCGTCAACGCCGTCGGGCGCGGGCTCCGCAACAAGGAGATTGCGCGACAAATGGGCATCAGCGAGAAGACCGTGAAGAACCACCTCGGAACGATCTTCCGAAAGCTGAAGGTCGACAATCGCTTCGCCGTCGGCCTCTACGCCCTCGATATCCGACCGAAGACCTAGGACCTTCGGCTCCCTCCGACCGGGTCTAAAGCCCTAACGACACGGCGTTTCTGAGCGCTGTAGGGTTCTCGCGCGTTCTCGACCCCGGTACAGCCTCCGCCTTCCGCCTCGGTCCGCGCGACGAGCATCGATGCGTCTCGGCCGAACAATTCTTTCGAGGAAATCATGGGCAAATCCGCTCGTCTCGCCGGGTACGACTCGGGAGAAGCTCGCCTCGCGCTCCGCCTCGTCTTCTGCGCTCTCCCGCTCGCGGCCGCGGCCGTGCCCGTTCGCGCCGCCGCCTGCGATCCGCCCGTGACCAACCCGATCGTCTGCGAGAACTCGAAGACGGGCAATCCGGCCACGGAGTGGGACGTCGTCGGCGCGGGCGACGCCTCGATCCAGGGATTCGCGACGGACATCAGCGTCAACCACGGAGAGACCGTCCACTTCAAGATCGCGACGGACGCCACCGCCTACCACCTCGACATCTACCGCCTCGGCTACTACGGCGGCAATGGCGCACGACTCGTCGCGGGCGGCGTCCTGCCCACCGCGGCTCTGCCGCAGGCGCAGCCGGGCTGCCTGAACGATCCCACCACCGGGCTCAACGACTGCGGAAACTGGGTCGAGTCGGCGTCCTGGACGGTTCCCGTGAACGCCGTCTCGGGCGTCTACATCGCCCGCCTCGTTCGGGAGGACACCCTCGGCGCAAGCCATGTCGTCTTCGTTGTCCGCGACGACGAGGGGCACTCTCCGCTGCTGTTCCAGACGTCCGACACGGCCTGGCAGGCGTACAACCAGTACGGCGGCAACAGCCTCTACGTCGGGGAACCGGCGACGAACCCGAGCCGCGCCTACAAGGTCTCCTACAACCGTCCGTTCACGACTCGCGCTACGACACCCGAGGACTGGCTCTTCAACGCCGAGTACCCGATGATCCGCTGGCTCGAGGCGAACGGCTACAACGTCAGCTACTTCACCGGCGTCGACTCCGACCGGCGCGGCGCGCAGATCCAGGATCATCACGTCTTCCTCTCGGTCGGCCACGACGAGTACTGGTCCGGCGGCCAGCGCGCGAACGTCGAGACGGCGCGCGCGGCGGGCGAGCACCTCGCGTTCTTCTCGGGCAACGAGGTGTTCTGGAAGACGCGCTGGGAGGCGTCGATCGACCCGAGCGCGACGCCTTACCGCACGCTCGTCTGCTACAAGGAGACCCACGCGGGCGCCAAGATCGACCCCAGTCCGGAGTGGACCGGGACCTGGCGCGACAACCGGCCGATCGACCCGAGCCCGAGCCCCGAGAACGCGCTGACGGGGAACATCTTCACGGTCAACTGCTGCACCTATGCGATGACGGTCGGACCGGAGGATGGGAAGCTGCGGCTCTGGCGGAACACCAGCGTCGCGAACCTCGGTCCCGAGGACACCGCGACGCTTCCGGACGGGACGCTCGGCTACGAATGGAACGAGGATCTCGACAACGGCGCGCGTCCCGCCGGGACGTTCCGGCTCTCCTCGACGACCCTCAACGTACCGGAGCGGATCCTCGACCAGGGCTCCACGTACGGCCCCGGCACCGCCACGCACAGCCTCACGATCTACCGTCACCCGAGCGGCGCGCTCGTGTTCGGCGCCGGCACCGTGCAATGGAGCTGGGGCCTCGACGCGCACCACGACCGCGGGAGCAACGCGACCGACGCCAGCATGCAGCAGGCGACGGTGAACCTGCTCGCCGACATGGGAGTCCAGCCCGGCACGCTGCAGAGCGGCCTCGTCGCCGCGGCGGCGTCCACGGACGCGACGCCGCCGACGTCTCAGGTCACCGCACCCGCCCCCGGGGCGAACCTCCCGAGCGGTTCCCCCTTCCTCATCGCCGGCACGGCCGCGGACTCCGGCGGACTCGTGGGCGGCGTCGAGGTCTCCACCGACGGCGGGACGACGTGGCACCGCGCGAACGGGCGCTCGAGCTGGAGCTACGCGTGGACTCCCGGCGCGACCGGGAACGCGGTGATCCGCAGCCGCGCGGCCGACGACAGCGGCAACATCGAGACCCCTTCGGCGGGAGTCTCGGTCACGATCGGCGCGCCGTCGTGCCCGTGCTCGATCTGGAACGACTCGTTCACGCCGGCCAATCTGGACCCGAACGACCACCAGTCCGTCGAGCTCGGCGTGAAGTTCCGCTCGGACACTGCCGGGTTCATCACCGGAATCCGCTTCTACAAGGGTCCGCAGAACACTGGGACTCACGTCGGACATCTATGGACGTCGGGCGGAGGACAGCTCGGCGCCGCGACGTTCACGAACGAGGGCGCGTCGGGCTGGCAGCAGGTCTCGTTCTCGTCCGCCATCCCGATCTCCGCCAACACGACCTACGTCGCGTCGTACTTCGCGCCGGCCGGTGAGTACGCCTTCGACGGCGGCTACTTCGCCTCGGCGTTCGATGACACGCCGCTCCATGCTCTCGCCGACGGAACGGACGGCCCAACGGCGTCTTCGTCTACGGGGGCGGCTTCCCCACCGCCACCTTCAACGCGAGCAACTACTGGGTCGACGTGATCTTCTCGACCTCGGGCGCGCCGGACAACACGCCGCCGACCGTCGTCTCGGTCGCGCCCGGCGCGGGCAACCCCGCGGTCGCCGCGTCCTCCAACGTGACGGCGACGTTCAGCGAGCCCCTCGACCCATCGACCGTCACGTCGTCCACGTTCACGCTCCAGGGCCCCGGCGCCGTCTCGGTGCCGGCGGCCGTCACGTATAACTCCGCGACGCTGCGGGCGATCCTCGACCCGTCTTCGTCGCTCGCCTTCTCCACGTCCTACACCGCCACCGTGAAGTCCGGGCCCTCCGGCGTGAAGGACACCTCGGGTAACGCGCTCGCGAACGACTTCACGTGGTCGTTCACGACGGCGGGACCGCCGCCGCCTCCCCCGGATCAGGGCCCGGGCGGACCGATCCTCGTCCTCGCCGGTGCGAACACTTTCGGCCGCTTCTTCGCCGAGATCCTGCGGACGGAGGGACTGAACGAGTTCGACGTCAAGGACATCGGGACCGTCGACGCGGGCGTGCTCTCGGCCTACGACGTCGTCGTCCTCGGGCAGCAGACGCTCACGGGCGGACAGGTGACGATGCTCTCGGACTGGGTCACCGCGGGCGGCAATCTGATCGCGATGCGCCCGGACCCGCAGCTCGCCGGGTTGCTCGGCCTGACCGTTGCGAGCGGCACGCTCTCAAACGCCTACTACAAGGTGGACACGAGCGCGGCGCCGGGAGCCGGAATCGTCTCGCAGACGATGCAGTTCCACGGCACGGCCGACAAGTACACTCTGTCCGGGGCGACGGCGGTCGCAACGCTGTACTCGACCGCGAATACGGCGACGGCCAACCCGGCCGTCACCGTCCGATCCGTCGGCACGAGCGGCGGCCACGCCGCGGCGTTCACGTTCGACCTCGCGCGCTCCGTCGTCTACACGCGGCAGGGCAACCCGGCCTGGGCCGGCGACTCGCGCGACGGACAGGACGGTCCGATCCGTTCGGACAACCTCTACTTCGGCGCGAAGCCCGGCGACGTTCAGCCGGATTGGGTCGACTTCGCCAACATCGCGATCCCGCAGGCCGACGAGGCGCAGCGGCTCCTCGCGAACCTGATCGGAACGGTCAATCTGCCGCGCAAGCCGCTGCCCCGCTTCTGGTACTTCCCGAAGAGCAAGAAGGCCGTCGTCGTCATGACGGGCGACGACCACGCCAACGGCGGCACCGCGGGCCGGTTCGACTCCTACAAGGCGGCGAGTCCGGCGGGCTGCTCGGTCGCCGACTGGGAATGCATCCGCAGCACGTCGTACGTCTATCCGAGCGCGCCGCTGACCGACGCGCAGGCCGCCTCCTACGAGGCGGACGGGTTCGAGGTCGGGGCCCACATCACTACGGGCTGCGCGGACTTCACGCCGGCGTCTCTCGCGTCCGATTTCTCGGACCAGCTCGCGACCTTCGGCTCGAACTACCCCAGCGTCGCGCCCCCCATCACGAACCGCACGCATTGCATCCCGTGGAGCGACTGGTCGACGCACCCGAAGACCGAGCTCGCGCACGGCATCCGCCTGGACACCAATTACTACTACTGGCCTCCGACATGGATCAACGACCGGCCGGGGATGTTCACGGGCTCCGGGATGCCGATGCGGTTCGCGGACCTCGACGGCACGATGATCGACGTGTACCAGGCGGCCACTCAGATGACGGACGAGTCCGGGCAGACGTTCCCCAAGAACATCGACTCGCTTCTCGACAAGGCGACGGGCCCCGAGGGCTATTACGGCGCCTTCACGGCCAACATGCACACGGACAGCGCGCAGAGCGACGGGTCGGACGCGATCATCGCCTCGGCCAAGAGCCACGGCGTGCCGGTCGTGTCGTCTCGACAGATGCTCACCTGGCTCGACGGGCGCAACGGGTCGAGCTTCTCGGGTCTCTCCTGGTCGGGCGGCACGCTCTCGTTCACCATCAACCTGGGCGCCGGAGCGGCGAACATGCAGGCGATGCTTCCGGCGACCTCGTCCGCCGGGGCGCTGACGGGCGTCACGCGCAACGGCTCGGCCGTCGTCGTGACCACGCAGACGATCAAGGGCGTGGCCTACGCGTTCGTGCCGGCGCTCGCTGGCGTCTACGCGGCGCAGTACGCCGTCGACTCGACGCCCCCGGCCATCTCGGCGCTCAACGCGGCGCCCGGCGCCGGTGGAACGGCATTGGTGACCTGGACGACGGACGAGCCCTCGACGTCGCGCGTCGACTTCGGCACCTCCTCGGGCACCCTGTCGGCGAACGTCTCCGACGGCGCGCTCGTGACCTCGCACAGCCTCGCACTCACGAGTCTCGCCGCGAGCACGACGTACTACTACCGGGTGACGTCCGCAGACGCGTCGGGCAATCCCGCCACGTCCCCGAACCCGCCCGCGCCGCCCGCCTCGTTCACGATGCCCTCTCCGAGCTTCGTCGACACCACCGTCGCGGACTTCTCGGCGGGCACGCCGGGGACCGGCACCGCGGTCGTCGCGATCGGCGACGGCGACGTCATCCTCGCCCCGACCGTCGAGGCGGAGTTCGGTGGCACGGCGCTCCCCTCCGGCTGGTCCTCCGCGACGTGGGACGGCGGCGGCTCCGCCGTGGTCTCCGGCGGAAGCCTGGTCGTGGACGGCGCCGACGCGGCGACGGACGCCTCGTACGGACCTGGAGAGGCGCTGGAGTTCGTCGCCACCTTCGGCGCGGCGACCTTCCAGCACGCCGGCTTCGTGGACTCGCTCGCGTTCAACGGCCCGTTCGCGATCTTCAGCACGGGAAACACGAGCGACACCCTCTTCGCGCGCACGAGCGACGGACAGCAGACGGTCGTGCCCGGGACGTGGCTGAACTCCCCGCACCGCTATCGCATCGAATGGAACGCCTCGAACGTCCTCTTCTACGCGGACGGCGCGCTCGTCGCAACGCACGCGGTCTCGTTCGCCGGGCCTCTCCGTCCCGTCGTGAGTGACTTCGCCTCCGGGAGCGCGGCGCTCTCCGTCGACTGGATCCGCATGACGCCGTACGTCTCCTCGGGCAGCTTCACCTCGCGGGTCTTCGACGCGGGCCAGAGCGTCTCCTGGGGCGCGCTCTCGTGGACGGCGCAGACGCCCTCCGGAACCACTGTCGCGCTCTCCGCCAGCACCGGCAACACGCCGGTTCCGGACGGGAGCTGGACGCCGTTCGCGTCGGTGGCCAACGGCGGACCGATCGGCGGCTCCTCGCGATACGTGCAGTACCGCGCCGACCTCGCGACGTCCGACCCGAGCCAGACGCCGGTGCTCCAGAGCGTGGCGCTCGCCTATGCGACCGTCCCGCCCCCGTCGATCAGCGGATTCACGCCGGCATCGGGGCCCGTGGGGACGAGCGTATCGATCAGCGGAAGCGGCTTGACCGGGGCGACGGGAGTCCAGTTCAACGGGACCGCCTCGACTTCGTTCACCGTCAACTCGGACGCGTCGATCACCGCGGCCGTGCCCGCCGGCGCTGCGACGGGCAAGATCACCGTCGCGGCTCCTGGAGGCACCGCCACCAGCGCCGCCGATTTCACCGTCACCACCTCTTCCGGAGTGACGATCACGAGCTTCACGCCGACGGCGGGACCGATCAACGTCAAGGTCACGATCAACGGAACCGGGTTCACCGGAGTCTCGTCGGTGAAGTTCAACGGCAAGGCCGCCTCCTTCACCGTCGTCTCCTCGACCCAGCTGACCGCCAATGTGTCCGGCGGCACGACCTCCGGCAAGATCACGGTCACCGCCTCCGGCGGCACGGCCACCAGCGCCACGGACTTCACCGTCGCCGTCGCGCCGACGGTCACCGGGTTCTCACCGGGTAGCGGCACTGCCGGAACCTCCGTCGTCGTCACCGGGACCGGCTTCGACACGGCCAGCGCCGTCGCGTTCAACGGCTTCGGGGCGACCTTCACCGTCAACTCCCCCACGCAGATCACCGCGACGGTGCCGTCCACGGCCACCACGGGCAAGATCAAGGTCACCAACGCCGCCGGCGCGGCCTCCAGCGGGGCCAGCTTCCTGGTGCCTCCGACCGTCACGAGCTTCTCGCCCGCCTCCGGACATGCCGGGACGTCGGTCGTGATCAACGGCGCGACCTTCGGCGGGGCCACGTCCGTCACCTTCAACGGCACCACCGCCACGTTCATCGTCAACACCTCCGTCAAGATCACCGCCACCGTCCCCTCCGGCGCCACGACCGGCAAGATCGCCGTCACCACCGCGAGCGGAACCGGGACCAGCACGACGGATTTCGTGATCGGGACCGGAGCGGCGCCGACGATCACGAGCTTCTCGCCGACCTCCGGACCGGTGGGGACCTCGGTCGTCGTCACCGGGACCAACTTCGGCGGCGCCTCGGCGGTCGCGTTCAACGGCAGCGCCGCGACGTTCACGCTGAGCGGCACGACGCAGATCACGGCGACGGTCCCGACGGGGGCCACGACGGGAAAGATCTCCGTAACGGCCACGGGCGGCGTCGCGACGAGCGCGACGAGCTTCACAGTCGGCTCGGGACCGGCGATCACCGGCTTCACGCCGGCGTCGGGACCGGTCGGGACGAGCGTATCGATCAGCGGCAGCGGCTTCACGGGCGCGACGGCCGTTCAGTTCAACGGCACCAGCGCGACTTCGTTCACCGTCAACTCGGACATCTCGATCGCCGCGACCGTGCCCGCGGGGGCGACGACCGGCAAGATCTCCGTCGCGGCTCCGGGAGGCACCGCCACCAGCGCGTCCAACTTCACGGTCACCTCGGGACCGGCGATCACCGGCTTCACGCCGGCGTCGGGACCGGTGGGGACGAGCGTGTCGATCAGCGGTAGCGGCTTCACGGGCGCGACGGCCGTTCAGTTCAATGGCACCAGCGCGACCGCGTTCACCGTCAACTCGGACATCTCGGTCGCCGCGACCGTGCCCGCGGGGGCAACGACCGGCAAGATCTCCGTCGCGGCTCCGGGAGGCACCGCCACCAGCGCCACCGACTTCGTCGTGAGCTCATCCTCCGGAGTGACGATCACCAGCTTCACGCCCACCGCCGGCCCCATCAGCGCCAAGGTCACGATCAACGGCACCGGCTTCGCCGGAGTGACCTCGGTCAAATTCAACGGCAAGGCCGCCGCCTTCACCGTCCTGTCCTCGACTCAATTGACGGCCACGGTGTCGGCCGCGACGACGTCCGGCAAGATCACCGTCACCGCGTCCGGCGGCACGGCCACCAGCGCCACGGACTTCATCGTCGTATCCCCGCCGACGGTCACCGGCTTCACGCCCGGCAGCGGCGTGCCGGGGACCACGGTCGTCATTACCGGAACCAACTTCGACACCGCGAGCGCCGTCGCCTTCAACGGCTTCGGCGCGACCTTCACCATCGACTCCTCGACGCAGATCACCGCGACGGTGCCCTCCACGGCCACCACCGGCAAGATCAAGGTCACCAACCCGGCCGGCGGCGCCTCCAGTGCCGCAAGCTTCCTCGTGCCCCCGGCGATCACCAGCTTCTCGCCGACCTCCGGGCGCGTGGGAGCCTCCGTCGTCATCAACGGCAAGACGTTCACCGGCGCCACCTCCGTCACCTTCAACGGCGTCGCCGCGACGTTCTCCGTCAGCAACTCGGTCAAGATCACCGCCACGGTCCCCTCCGGCGCCACCAGCGGCAAGATCGCCGTCACCACCCCCGGCGGAACGGCGACCAGCACCTCGGACTTCACCGTCCTGCCATGATCGCCCGCCGCCGGCCGGGTCTTCGGAGCCGGCCGGCCCGCTGAGGGGCCTCCGCTCGCGCCTTGTACGTCCTATCGGAGTAAGAAGTGGTCGGGGGAGAGGATTCGGTCGCGACTTCTCCGCTCATTTCACGGTCCGCGAAGCGGACCGCTAGAGGTCCGAGTCGACGAAGCTTCGGCCCCGCTGTTCCGAGCCGAGCAGGACGAGCGTGCCGAGGATCAGGATCGTCGTGCCCTCGAACACGGCGAGCGCCCAGCCGTAGCCGATCCGATCCCGCAGCGCGTACTCGATCGAGTTGACGGGCGACGCGAACAGGATGCCGAGCTGGTACGCGAGTCCGGGCACGAGGCCGCGCGCCTGATCCGGCGCGAGCTCGTTCAGGTGCGCGGGGATGATCCCCCAGGCGCCCTGGACTCCCATCTGCATCAGAAAGGCCGCCACGGCCAGCGTCGCGAGCGCGCCGCCGAACGCCCAGAACGGCAGGACGCACAAGGACAGGACGAGCGCGCACACCATGCTGTAGCGCCGTCCGATGCGCTCCGAGAAATGGCCGAAAACGATCGCCCCGATCACGGCGCCGACGTTGTAGAGGATCGCCACCTCGGCGACGCGCGGGGGCGCGATGCCGTGCTCGATCTTCAAGAAGTCCGGATAGAGGTCCTGCGTGCCGTGCGAGAGGAACATCATCATCGTCATCAACGCGACGAGGTAGCCGAGCCGCGGCAGGAAGCGGCGCACGGTCACGCCGAAGACGGACCACGTCGGGGCGCGGTGCTGCTTCCACGCCTCCG
>DATBBK010000139.1:0-11046 GCA_036271035.1 Thermoanaerobaculia bacterium
GTCTCGGAGAAAGCCTTGATGCCGTCGTACCCCGCCTTCGCGCCGCCCATCATGGCCTGGCGCATCCAGTTGTTGACCACGCTCTGCAGCGGCTTCGCGCCCGGCCGGTTGTAGCCGTAGAACGGACCGCCCGCGAATTCCGTGTAGAACTGCGCCCGGTTGGCGGCGAGCTGTTGCCGGAGGCTGTCGAAGACCTCGATCGGCAAACCGCCCTGGTTGGCCGCCGTCTTCAGCATGAGCGGCGGAACGGCGTTGATGAGGACCAGCTTGGCGACGCGCCCCTTGCCGTGGAGCGCGACGTAGTGGGCCGCCTCGCCGCCACCCGTCGAATGCCCGATGTGGATGGCGTCTCGGAGGTCCAGGTGCTCGACGACCGCGGCGGCGTCGGCTGCGTAGTGGTCCATGTCGTGGCCGTCGCTCACCTGGCTCGAGCGGCCATGGCCGCGCCGGTCATGAGCCACGACGCGATATCCCTTCCCCAGGAAGTAGAGCATCTGGGTATCCCAGTCGTCGGCGCTCAACGGCCAGCCGTGATGGAAGACGATGGGGTGCGCGTTTTTGGGACCCCAGTCCTTGTAGTAGATCTCGGTGCCGTCTTTGGTCTTGACGAAGCTCATGGGATTCCTCCTCCTTGGTTGTTGTGGCGCCTCCGCGCCGACATCCGGCATGTCGCGGTCGCGGCAGATTCCCGACAGAGTCGCGGGGGAGGGTCCGCGACGATCGCTCCGTCTGCGAGTCCCCTCGACGCGGACTCTCGATCCGCGCCTTGCGGCCGTGAGCTCGTCTCCACCGGCCGCTCCCGACTCAAGCTGTATCACCGCAAGGGGTGTCCAGGAGCTGCCCCTTGGGGAGGGCGCGCCCGTGGACTCCGGATTCGTCTCGACGATTCAGACGGAATTAACCCATCCGTGCTCGACCCCGAGCCCCGATCTGCCGCAAAACGAGCCCCGAGGCACGTCAACGAACTCGCCGCGACGTACCGGGATCTCGGACAACGAACGCCATAAGATCTCTTCCGGCATGCTCGACGAGTTGTCCGATCTCTTCGATCACCAGCAATGGGCCGACTCGGTGCACTGGCGCACGCTCGCCGCGCATGCGGGCGCGCTCGAGGACGATGCCGTCCGAAAACGGCTGCACCACATCCACGCGGTCCAGCGCTCGTTTCTGGACGTGTGGAACGGAACGCCTCGCAGGCCGCCGACTCTGCCGGAGCTCGGCTCAACGGATGCGCTGAGGCGCTTCGCCCGCGACTACTACCGCGAACTCTCGGAATTTCTGGCCGCTGTGCCGCGGACGCGTCTCGACGAGACGTTGGGGGTTCCCTGGTTTCCCGACCCGAAGCGCCCGATTCGGATGGCGGAGACGATGCAGCAGGTCGTGATGCACAGCGAGCATCACCGGGCGCAGAATGCGGTCCGCTTGCGCGAGCTCGGCGGTGTGATGCCGCCGACCGACTACATCTACTGGATCGTCGAGGGCCGGTCCGCGCCCGTGTGGGGCGAGTCGGATCCGCCGGGTTCGTCGACCGCGACGAAACGGTGAGCTCGGGCGGAGCCCGTTTCTATCCCCCCTGCGCCTGACTCCGCGAGTCGCGTCGCGGGCCCGGCCTGCGGTGCTCGCGGATGAGGAACTCCGCCAGTAGATCCGCGTCGCGAAGGCGCGGCGACGTGCGGCGCGCGACGAGCGCGAGCATTCGGGAGGGGGCCGGCGACGAGAACGGGCGCGCGACGAGCCGGGTGCGCCTCAGGATGCCGGCGTCCAGCGTGATCCGCGGCAAGAGCGTCACGCCGAGCCCGCCCTCGACCATCTGGATCAGCGTCGTGAGGCTCGTCGCCTCGATGCGCGGCTCGCCGGCGCCCGCGCCGGCAGCGCGCCGGGGACCGCACGCCGCGATGACGTGGTCGCGCAGGCAGTGCCCCTCCTCGAGCAGCAGCATGTCGGCGGTGTCGACCTTCCGCAGCGCGACGTCCCGCGACCGGACCGCGGGATCCGCCTCGCGCGCGACGAACGAGAACTCGTCCTTGAACAGCTCGCGCACGTAGAGGTCGCCGGTGTCGTAAGGCAGCGCGATCAGCGCCACGTCGAGGCTCCCGGCGCGGAGCCGCTCGAGCAGCCGCCCGGTGAGGTCCTCGCGCAGGTAGAGCCTCAGCTCGCCGTGCGCGCGCCGCAGCGCCGGGAGCACGCGGGGCAGCAGGTACGGGGCGATCGTCGGGATCGCGCCCAGGCGCAGGGGACCGGACAGCGGCCGGGCCGCCGAGCGCGCCGCCTGGGTCAGGTCGGTCGCCGCGGCGAGCAGCTCGCGTCCCCGCGTCGCGACGCTCTCGCCGATCGCGGTCAGCCGTACGTGCCGCGTGTCGCGCTCGACGAGCTGCACGCCGAGGACCCTCTCGAGCTCCTTGATCCCGGCGGACAGCGTGGACTGGCTCACGAACTGCGCCTCCGCGGCGAGCCGGAAGTTCAGGCGCTCGGAGAGCGCGACGAGATACGCGAGCTGGCGCAGCGTCGGCAGGGCGGGCACGGTCTTCTCCTCCCGTCGGTCCAATCGACAGGATCGATCATTGTAACCAATATAAATCATTGGACCGATCGATTCCCGCGAACCAGAATGGCGCCGAGAGCGGCGTCCGCACCGGAGGACCGGCCGCGAGGCTTCGATTCCAGTAGATTGGCGAGTTCACGAGAGAGGAGAAGGTCCCATGCCCGACAAGGAACACACGAAGAGCGTCAGCGAGAGCGAAAATCCGGTCATCCCGAGCCCCACTCCCAAGACGGGAGGACGGCCGCACACTAACAAGGACTGGTGGCCGAACCAGCTCGACCTCTCGGTTCTCCACACCCACTCGCACAAGTCGAACCCGCTGGAGCAGGACTTCGACTACGCCGAGAAGTTCGCGACCCTCGACGTCGAGGCGCTGAAGCGCGACCTCGTCCAGCTGATGACGACGTCGCAGGACTGGTGGCCCGCCGACTACGGCCATTACGGTCCGCTCTTCATCCGCATGACGTGGCACGCGGCGGGCACCTACCGCATCTCGGACGGCCGCGGCGGCGGCGGCGAGGGACAGCAGCGCTTCGCGCCGCTGAACAGCTGGCCCGACAATGCGAACCTCGACAAGGCGCGCCGCCTGCTCTGGCCGCTCAAGAAGAAGTACGGCCAGAAGGTTTCCTGGGCCGACCTCCTCGTCCTCGCCGGCAACGTCGCCATGGAGTCGATGGGCTTCAAGACGTTCGGATTCGGCTTCGGACGGCCGGACGTGTGGGAGCCCGAGGACATCTTCTGGGGGCCGGAGGACACGTGGCTCGGCGACGAGCGCTACAGCGGCGACCGCGAGCTCGCGAAACCGCTCGCCAACGTGCAGATGGGTCTCATCTACGTGAACCCCGAGGGCCCGGGCGGGAACCCCGATCCCCTGAAGGCGGCGCGCGACATCCGCGAGACGTTCGCCCGCATGGCGATGAACGACGAGGAGACGGTCGCGCTCATCGTCGGGGGCCACTCGTTCGGCAAGACACACGGCGCGGCGCCGGCGACGAACGTCGGCCCGGAGCCGGAGGCCGCGCCGATGGAAAACCAGGGACTCGGCTGGATGAGCAAGCACAAGACCGGCAAGGGCGGCGACACGATCACGAGCGGCCTCGAGGGCGCGTGGACCGACAACCCGACGAAGTGGGACAACGGCTTCCTCGAGAACCTCTTCAAGTACGAGTGGGAGCTGACGCAGAGCCCCGCTGGCGCGAAGCAATGGAAACCCAAGAACCCGGAGGCGCAGAACACCGTGCCGGACGCGCACGACAAGTCGAAGCGCCACGCGCCGATGATGCTGACGACCGACCTGTCGCTGAAGATGGACCCGATCTACGGGCCGATCGCGAAGCGCTTCCACGAGCACCCGGATCAGCTCGCCGACGCGTTCGCGCGAGCGTGGTTCAAGCTGCTCCACCGCGACATGGGGCCGCGCGCCCGGTACCTCGGCCCGTGGATCCCCGAGCCGCAGCTGTGGCAGGACCCGCTGCCGGCCGCCGACCACGACCCGATCGGCGATCAGGACGTCGCGGCTCTCAAGAGCAAGATCCTCGGCTCGGGCGTCTCTCCCGCGGACCTCATCGCCACCGCGTGGAACGCGGCCGCCAGCTTCCGCGGCACGGACAAGCGAGGCGGCGCCAACGGCGCGCGGATCCGCCTCTCGCCGCAGAAGGACTGGGAGTCGAACGAGCCGGCCCGCCTCGCGAAGGTGCTCCCGGCGCTCGAGAAGATCCGGCAGGACTTCAACAAGGGCGGCAAGAAGGTCTCGCTCGCGGACCTCATCGTGCTCGGCGGCTGCGCCGCCGTGGAGGACGCCGCGAAGAAGGCCGGCCACAACGTCACGGTGCCGTTCTCGCCGGGCCGGACCGACGCGTCGCAGGAGCAGACCGACCCGACCACGTTCGAAGTGCTCGAGCCGGCCGGCGACGGGTTTCGCAACTACTTTCGCAAGGGCGATCCGCTAACGCCGGAGACGCGCCTGCTCGATCGGGCCAACATGCTCCGGCTGACCGCGCCGGAGATGACGGTTCTCGTCGGCGGCATGCGCGCGTTGAACGCGAACCACGGCGCGTCGAAGCACGGCGTCTTCACGGACAGGCCGGGCACGCTGAACAACGACTTCTTCGTCAACCTGCTCGACGGCGGCACCGCGTGGCGTCCGTCCGGCTCGGCCGGGAACGTCTACGAGGGCACCGATCGCGCGACCGGCAAGGTCAAGTGGACCGCAACGGCCGCGGATCTCGTCTTCGGCGCGCACTCCCAGCTGCGCGCGCTCGCCGAGGTCTACGCCAGCGACGACGGCAGGGAGAAGTTCGTCAAGGACTTCGTGGCCGCCTGGAACAAGGTCATGAACCTCGACCGCTTCGACCTCCTCGCGAAGGCGCGGGGCAAGCGCGCGCGGGCGGCGGCCTAGCCCTCGAAGCCTCCGACTCCGTCCCTTTCCCGACGCGGGCGGCCCGGGTGGGTCGCCCGCGTTCTCTTTTGGGCGCGAGTCGCGCCCGCCGCATCCGACCGGGTGTCTAATGCGCCCGCAGGAGGATCCTCGCGATGCGGCGAACCTCGAGCTT
Source organism: Thermoanaerobaculia bacterium (assembly GCA_036271035.1). Lineage (GTDB taxonomy): Bacteria > Acidobacteriota > Thermoanaerobaculia > UBA5066 > Gp7-AA6 > DAHUXD01. Next base: position 5,095 of record DATBBK010000139.1, read on the forward strand.
CGTCCTCGTCGTCCTCGTTGGATGCGTCGCGGCGTTGCTGGGAACGGTGGTGCGCCTCGGCGCGGAGGAGTCCGCGAAGCCGCGGCCTCGGATCGCCGTCCGCGCGGCCCGGCTTCTCGACGTTCGCACCGGAAAATACGTCGCGAACCCCGTCATCGTCGTCGCGGGCGACCGCATCGAGAGCGTCGGCGGCGCCGCTCCGCCGGGCGTCCAGACGATCGACCTCGGCGAGCGCGTCCTTTTGCCCGGGTTGACGGACGCGCACACGCACATCCTCCTGCAGGGCGACTTCACCAGCGCGGAGTACGAGGACCAGATCCTCAAGGAGTATCCGGCGCATCGCGTCGCGCGCGCCGTTCGGGCGCTCAAGATCGCGCTCGAGCACGGGTTCACCACGATGCGCGACCTGGAGACGGAGGGCGCCGGCTACGGGGACGTCGCGCTGCGCGACGCCGTCGACGAGGGCGTGATACCCGGTCCACGGCTGCGCGTCGTGGGTCCCGCGCTGTCGACGACGGGGACCTACCCGATCGTCCACTTCCGGCCGGACTGGACGTTTCCGACGGGCGTGATGACGTGCGACGGCGCGGACGGCTGCCGCAAGGCGGTCCGCGAGCAGGTCTCGTACGGGACCAACTGGGTCAAGATCTACTCCAACACCGGCCGGCCCCGATTCACCGACGACGGCTACATCGACACGCGGCCGAACTGGACGAAGGAGGAGATCGACGCGGTCGTGTCCGAGGCGCACTCTCGCGGCGTCAAGGTGGCGGCGCACGCGACGTCGGACACCGGGGTTCGGATGGCGGTCGCGGCCGGGGTGGACTCGATCGAGCACGGCGATTCGATTCGCCCGGAAATCGCGCAGGAGATGGCCCGCAAGGGCATCTTCTTCTGTCCGACGCAGACCATCCTCTATTACTTCGCGGATCGGACGCCGCCGGAGGGCAAGGACGAGATGACGCGGACCGAGGAGATCGCGGCGAAGTCGTTCGCGAACTGCCGCAAGGCCGGCGTGAAGATCGTCCTCGGCACCGACGCGGGCGGGTTTCCGTGGGTCGAGGTCAACCAGGCGAAGGAGTTCGAGCACGAGGTGCGGCTCGGCATGACGCCGATCGAGGCGATCCGCAGCGCGACGACCGTCGCGGCCGATCTGCTCGGGCTCACCGGGAAGATCGGCGTGGCGGAGCCGGGCGCATACGCCGACCTGGTCGCGGTGCCCGGGGACCCGCTGCAGGACGTCTCCGTCCTGAACCGGATCGACTTCGTCATGAAGGGCGGCGCCGTCGTGAGGGCGCCGTTGGCCTCTCGGTAGCGCCTCGCGTGAGGCGTTCCTCGAGCCCCGGCCGGATCGCTCGAGCCGCGCTCGCTCTCGGCGCGCTGCTCGCGTGCGCCCGCCCCGCGAGCGCCGCCCCGGACTCGGCTCTCGCGCTCTGGTACGCGCATCCCGCCGCGAAGTGGCAGAACGCGCTGCCCGTCGGCAACGGCCGCCTCGGCGCGCTCGTCTTCGGCCGGACCGACGAGGAGCAGATCCCGATCAACGAGGACACGTACTGGACGGGCGGTCCCTACTCGACGGCGGTCGAGGGCGCCTCGCGCGACCTGCCGGAGATCCGCCGGCTGATCTTCGACGGCCAGCTCGTCCATGCGCACCGGCTGTTCGGCCGCTCGCTGATGGGCTATCCCGTCGAGCAGCAGAAGTACCAGTCGCTCGGAGCGCTCGTCCTCACGTTTCCGCCGCCGGGCGAGATCCGCCCCGGCTCGTACCGCCACGAGCTCGACCTGGACACCGGGATCGCGTCCACGAGCTACGAGGCGGGCGGGGTCCGCTACCGGCGCGAGGTCTTCGTCAGCGCGGTGGACCAGGTCATCGCGATCCGATTGACGGCGTCCGCGCCGGGCAGCGTGTCGTTCTCCGCGCAGCTTCGCGGCGCGCGCAACCAGGCGCACTCGAACTACGCGACCGACTACTTCCGCATGGAGGGGATGGGCGGAGACGGGCTGATCGTCCACGGCAAGTCGGCGGATTACCTCGGCGTCGCGGGGCGGCTCCGCTACGTCTCGCGGCTCCGCGCGATCCCGCGCGGCGGCGCGATGCGCGTCGTTGACGACATGCTGGAGGTCCACGGCGCGGACGAGGTGCTGTTGCTGGTGGCGGCGGCCACGAACTTCGTGAGCTACAGGGACGTCTCCGGCGATCCGGAGAGGCGCGCCGGTGACGCGCTCACCGCCGCGGCGCGGAAGCCGTTCGACGCGCTCCGCGCGGCGCACGTCGCGGACCACCAGCGTCTCTTCCGGCGCGTGCGCCTGCGGCTGTCCCGCACACCCGCCTCCGCGCCGCCGACGGACGAGCGGCTCAAGGCGTTCGACGGCGCGAACGACCCGGACCTCGCCGCGCTGCTCTTTCAGTTCGGCCGCTACCTGCTCATCGCGTCGTCGCGTCCCGGCACCGAGCCGGCAAACCTGCAGGGGATCTGGAACCCGGACATGAACCCCATGTGGGACTCGAAGTACACGACCAACATCAACCTCGAGATGAACTACTGGCCGGCCGAGGTCGCCAACCTCTCCGAGACGACGGAGCCGCTGTTCCGGCTGATCCGCGAGGCGTCGGAGCAGGGCGCGGCCGTCGCGCGCGAGCACTACGGCGCGCGAGGCTGGGTCCTTCACCAGAACACGGACATCTGGCGCGTCGCCGCGCCGATGGATGGGCCGAGTTGGGGCGCGTTCACCACCGCGGGCGCGTGGCTCTGCACGCACATCTGGGAGCACTGGCTCTTCACGGGCGACCGGGACTTCCTGCGCGAGAGCTACCCGGTCCTGAAGGGGGCGGCCGAGTTCTTCCTCGATTATCTCGTGCCGGAGCCGCGCCACGGCTGGCTCGTGACGAACCCGTCGACGTCGCCCGAGAACTTCCCGCTCGCTCCGGGGAACGATCCGTTCTTCGACGAGGTGACCGGCAGCATGAGCCCCGGCACGACGCTCGTCGCCGGGTCGACGATCGACATGCAGATCCTCGGCGACTTCCTCGGCGACGTCGCCGAGGCCGCGTCGGTGCTCGGCGTGGATCCGGACCTCCGGGCGCGCCTCGTCGAGACCCGGTCGCGCCTCGCGCCGATGCGGGTCGGCAGGGACGGCACGCTCCAGGAGTGGCTCGAGGACTGGCCGCAGCGGGAGAAGAGCCACCGCCACATCTCGAACCTCTACGGCCTCTATCCCGGCAACCGGATCTCGGCGCGCCGCACGCCGGCGCTGGCCGAGGCCTCGCGCCGCGTCCTGGAGCAGCGCGGCCTGACCGGCAACGGCTGGTCGTCCGCGTGGAAGACCGCCTCGTGGGCGAGGCTCGGCGACTCGTCGCGCGCGCTCGAGAACGTCGTCTACGCCGTCCACAACTACACGACGGACAGCCTGTTCTCGATCTGCTCCGGAGCGATGCAGGTCGACGGCGCGTTCGGGATGACCGCGGCGATCGCGGAGATGCTCCTGCAGTCGCACGAGGGCGAGCTGTCACTGTTGCCGGCGCTGCCGGCCGCGTGGAGGGACGGCGAGGTCGCGGGCCTTCGCGCGCGCGGCGGGTACGAGGTCGGGCTCGCGTGGCAGGACGGCGCGCTCGCCCGCGCGACCGTCACCGCGACTCAGGCGAGGACACTGCGGGTGCGTGCGTCAACCGCGCTGCGCGTGACTTCGGGCGGCCGGACGATCCGGGTCACCCATCCCGAGCCGAGCGTCACGGAATTCGCGACGACTCCCGGCGCGACGTACGCGCTCGCGGCTGCGAAGAGCGACTGACGCAGCGACGCGCCGCCGCCAGACGCTCAGTCTTCGTCCAGGTACTCCTCGGGAACGTCGTCCTCGGGAACCTCGCGCGTGTGGATCTCGCCCTCCGGCGCGTCCTCGACCGCCTCGACGATGCCCGCCTCGAAAGCCTGGCCCTCCTCGACGAGCTCCTCGACGCTCTCCGAGTCGGCGACCTCCGACCGCGACAGTCCCTGGATGTCTCCGGACTGACCGCCCGAGTCCGGCCCGTAGCCTCCGTCGTCGACCATCGCGACGCGTCCGGCGATGCGCGGCCGCGGCACCCGGCGCGCGTGAGCCTTCCGCTTCGCCGCCGGCGCCGTCCGCTTCGCGGCGCGTCTGGGCGACTTCGAGCGCGCCGCCGGCTTGTTCCGACGGCTCTTCGGCCGGCTCGTCCGCTTGACGGCCTTCTTCGAGGCGGCTCTCGTCACGCGGGCGCGCTTCGCCGTCTTCTTCTTCCGAACGGCACGCTTTGCCGTCTTCGCACGCTTGGCCGCCGGGCGCCGCTTCGGCTTCGCCTTCGATTTCGTCCTCTTCTTCGCCATGTCCCGACTCTACATCCACGCAACCGGACTTCGCGCCTCCGCGGAAACGGATAGGCTGGCACGCGATACGCAGGCCGTCGCTGGTGAAAAGGGTATGGACGAAGAGGAATCTCCGGACGATCCGGTCCTGACCGAAGACGAGGAGCGCCTTCTCGACGAGCTCGGTGTCGTGGGCGCCGCGCGGCGGCGGTTTCTCGGCTACAGCGTCGCCGGCGGGCTCGGGGCGCTCGCGTGGCGTCTCCTCGCGCACGAGCAGGCGTCGGCCGCGGTGCCCGCTGCGCCGCCCGCTGACGCCCCGGCCGCCGCGACACAGGGCGCGGTCCGCGTCGCGCTCAAGATCAACGGCCAGCCGCACACCCTCGACCTCGACCCGCGCACCGTCCTGCTCGACGCGCTGCGTGAGCGCCTCGGTCTGACCGGCACGAAGAAGGGGTGCGACCAGGGGCAGTGCGGCGCGTGCACGGTCATCGTGGACGGGCGCCGCGTGCTCTCGTGTCTGACGCTCGCGGCGACGCTCGAGGGCCGCGACGTCACGACGATCGAGGGTCTCGCGAAGGGCGACGCGCTGCACCCGATGCAGGCCGCGTTCATCGCGCACGACGCCTTCCAGTGCGGCTACTGCACGCCCGGCCAGATCTGCTCGGCCGTCGCGCTGCTCGAGGAGGCGAAGCGCGGCGCGGTGAGCCACGCGACGGAGGACGTGGGCGCGGCGTCCGTACGCCTCACCGACGACGAGATCCGCGAGCGGATGAGCGGCAACATCTGCCGCTGCGGCGCATACCCGGGGATCGTCGGCGCCATCCGCGAGGTGCGCTCGGGGAGGCGGGCGGCGCGCACCTGGCGCTACGCGGAGCCCGAGGAGCTCGCGCGCGCCCGGGCGAAGGGATCCGATGAGACCGTTTAGCTACATCCGTGCCGCCGACGCCGCCGGCGCGGTTCGCGCCGCGGCCGACCATCCGCATTCCCGGTTCCTCGCCGGCGGGACGAACCTCCTCGACCTCATGAAGGAGGACGTCGAGCGTCCCACCGAGCTGATCGACGTCACGCGGCTCGACCTCGCCGCGATCCGCGAGACCGGCGGCGGCGTCTCGATCGGCGCGCTCGCGAAGAACGCCGACACCGCCAACCACCCGCTGATCCGCACCCGGTATCCGCTGCTGACGAAGGCGATCGTCGCGGGCGCGTCCGCGCAGCTCCGCAACATGGCGACGAACGGCGGCAATCTCATGCAGCGGACGCGCTGCCAGTATTTCTACGATCTCTCGATGCCCTGCAACAAGCGCGAGCCGGGGACGGGCTGCGGCGCGCGCGAGGGGCTCAACCGCATGCACGCGATCCTCGGCTGGAGCGAGAAATGCGTCGCCGTCTATCCGGGCGACATGGCCAACGCGCTCTACGCGCTGGAGGCCGTTGTCCGGGTCCGCGGCGCGAACGGCCGCGAGCGGACGATCCCGGTCGGCGAGTTCCATCGGCTCCCGGGCGACACGCCGGAGAAGGACAACAACCTCGAGCACGGCGAGCTGATCACGGCGATCGAGCTGCCGCGCTCGCCCTTCGCGAAGAACTGCTACTACCTGAAGGTCCGCGACCGCGCCTCGTACGCCTTCGCGCT
>DATBBK010000140.1:0-46406 GCA_036271035.1 Thermoanaerobaculia bacterium
AAGGCCGCGAAGCCGGACGCGCCGTCGGGCACGGCGCGCGAGCTCGCGTCGCGCCTCTCCCGCGTGCGCGCCCCGCGCATCGAGGTGCCGGTGTCGGAGACGCACGGCCATCCCGAGGCGCGCGGCGCGGAGGTCGCGGGCACGCGCACGCACTCGGTGCGGCTGCCCGGATTCGTCTCGTCGGTCGAGGTCCTCTTTGGAATGCCGGACGAGCGGTTGTCCATCCGCCACGACTCGGGCTCCGGCGCGGGGCCGTACGTCGCCGGGACGCTGCTGGCCGTCCGCAGGGTCCGCGGGTTCACGGGACTCCGGCGCGGATTGGACTCCGTGATGGAGGGCCTGTGAGCGAACGGCGACATATTAGTAAAGGCTAATACGTCCCGACCGGCGGTCGGCTCGCTCGAGCCGACGACCCCAAACTAAATCCTTTCTCACGCGGAGCGCGACTCCCGCCCTCTTGGCATTACGCTTGCCTCCTGTCCGCGCCATGAGACGAATCGCCCGCTTTCCCGCTCTCGCCGTTCTCGTTTCGGCCTCCGCGTTGATCTCGGCGTCCTCCGCCGAGAACACCGGAGCGCGCGCCACGCGCCGCGACGCGCGCGCCCCATCGATCGTCGGCCGCGCGGCGCCGGAAGCGGCCGTGGCCGTGCCGGCGCTCGCGCTCGACCAGATCGCGTCGGATCTGGGCAGCATCACCGGGATCACGAACGCCGGCGACGGCCGCCTGTTTCTCACGCTGCAGGCGGGCCAGATCGTCATCTGGGACGGCTCGCAGGTGCGCGCCCTGCCGTTTCTCGACGTGACGGACCGCATCAGCTCGGGCGGCGAGCGCGGTCTGCTCTCGACGGCGTTCCATCCCGCCTATGCCCAGAACGGATTCTTCTTCGTCTACTACACGGACCCGAACGGCGATCCCACGATCGCACGCTACAAGGTCTCGACGGATCCGAACGTCGCCGACGCGTCGAGCGGCGTCACGCTCCTGACCATTCCGCATCCGGGGCAGGCCAACCACAACGGCGGACAGCTCCAGTTCGGTCCCGACGGGATGCTCTACGCCGGGACCGGCGACGGCGGCAGCGGCGACGATCCCCCCTGCAACGCGCAGCGCTCGGACGTCCTGCTCGGCAAGCTCCTGCGCCTCGACGTCGACCCGGCGATCGCCAACCCGCCGTACTATGCGATCCCCGCCGGCAACCCGTTCGTCGGCAAGGGCGGCCCGGACCAGGCGTGGGCGAAGGGCCTGCGCAACCCGTGGCGCTTCTCGTTCGACCGGCTCACCGGAGACCTGTACATCGGCGACGTCGGGCAGAGCGCGCGCGAGGAGGTCGACTTTCAGCCGGCGGGCGATCCCGGCGGGGAAAACTACGGCTGGAAGGTTATGGAGGGAACGCAGTGCGGTAACGGCGGGACCGGCTCGTGTCCGGCGGGGACGCCGCCGTGCCACGATCCGTCCTACGTCCTTCCGATCCTCGACTACACGCACGACGGCGGGAACTGCACGATCATCGGCGGGTACGTCTACCGCGGCGTTTCGATCCCGGACTTCTACGGGCGGTACATCTATGGCGACTTCTGCACGGGCACGATGTGGTCCGTGTCCCGACAGGGCGGCGCCTTCACCCCGCCGCAAACGTTGCCGATCACGCTCGCGACGCTCTCGTCGTTCGGCCAGGACCTGGCCGGCGAGCTCTACGCGGCGGACACGAACGGCGCGCTCTACCGCGTCCGCTCGACGAGCGTCTACGCGCCGGCGCTCGACGCCGTGGCGCCCGCGTCGTCGCTCGAGCGCGGCTGGACGATCGTGACCCTCACGGGCGCGAACTTCCTCGGCGCGAGCCAGGTTCTCTTCGGCGGCGTCCCGGCGCTCTCGACGAGGGTCGTCGACCCGGGGACGCTCCAGGTGGTCGCGCCGCCGCACGCAGCGGGAACGGTGGACATCACGGTCGTCAACCCGGGCGCTTCGCCGGCGACGCTGGCGGGAGCGTTCACGTACGAGCCCCTGGTGCGCGTCGATCCGAATAGAGGCGCGCCGCGGACGGTGGTGAGGCCGTAGCGCGTTCGACCGTCGTAGGGGCGGGCTTGCCCCCGCCCTCTCAGGGCTGCTCGAGAGCGGTGTTGTCCATCGGGATTCGGATCCCGTGACGAAGCTCGGAGGACCGGCCCGCGAGTCCCGCGGCGATTAAGTTGCTCATGGAACGCGGCACTCCGCAAGTCTGGCCTGCGCGCTTCGATGGGGTCAGGTCTTGCGTTTTCGGAGCTCAGTCCCGATGTGGCGCAATCGATGTCGCGGCGTCGCTCGAAAACGCAAAGACCTGACCCCGAGCACGGCATCCGGTCAACGACCGCACGGCATCCGGTTAAGGAGAGCACGGCATCCGGTCGACGACAGCACGGGATCCCGCGGCGGAACAGTCGCGCTACACCGTCTGCTCTCGTCCGAACGCGAGGAAGCCCGCAATCGACAAGGCGGTCAACAAGACTCCATAGGCCGCGGCCACTCCGATCTCCTGCAGCCGCAGCGACGAGAGGATCTCGATCGAGATCGGGCGCGTGTCGAACGTGTACAGCACGATCGACACGACGAAGTCGCCGACCGCCGCGAGGAACGCGAGGCTCGCGCCGGCGGCGAGCGCGGGACGCAGGTGCGGCACGACCACGCGGCGGAAGCGGCGTCCCGGTCCCGCTCCGAGAGACGCGGCGGCCTCCTCGAGCGCCGGGTCCATCTGGCGCAGGCCCGCGGCCGCGGCCCGCCCGGTCAGGGGGAGCGAGCGCACGAGATAGCCGAGCGGCAGGATCACGGCCGTGCCCACGAGGACGAAGCGCGCCGCCCACGGCTGGTTCACGCTGAAGGCGGCCGCGAGCGCGATCGCGAACACCGTGCCGGGGAGGGCCCAGGGCGCCGCGACGAGCGTCTCGAGCGCAGTGCCGAGGCCGCCGCGCCGCCGGACGGAGCCGTACGCCGCCGCGAAGCCGAGCAGCATCGCGCCCGCCGTCGCCGCGACGGCCATCCAGAGCGAGTTGACGATGGGCCGCAGCCGCTCGGGAGTCGCGACGAGCGCGGCGTAGTTCTCGAGTCGGAGCACGGGCGGCAGCGCTTCCGTCGTCCACGTGTTGCGCGGCACGAAGGACACGAGCAGCAAGGACGCGTGCGGGAGCAGGAGCAGCAGCGCGAGCAGCCATCCCGCGGCGGCGACCGGCAGGCGTCCGCCGCGCAGCGCCCGCCGCCGAGGCGCAGCGCCCCGGACCGCGCCCGCGACGGGCCGCGCCCTCTCGGAGCGGCGCAGCAGCGCCAGGCCGGCGAAGCCGAGCGCGGCGAGGGTCACCGTCTCGACGAGCGCGAGACCGGTGTCGCCGTTCAGCTTCGACGCGACGATCTGCGTCGTCATCACGCGAAAGCTGCCGCCGAAGACGTACGGCGCGCTGAACGAGGAAAGCGAGGTCATGAACGTGAGCAGCGCGGCGCCGCCGAGCGCGGGACGCAGCAGCGGGAGCGTCACGGTTCGGAGGGTGCGGAACCGCCCGGCGCCGAGGCTCGCCGCGGCCTCGAGGTAGGCGCCGTCCAGCCGCGCGAGCCCGGCGCGCGTGAACAGGTAGAAGTAGACGTACATCGAGTAGGCGTGAACGAAGAGGATCGCGCCGGGTCCCGTGAGTCGCCACGGCGGCTGCTCGAGGCGCAGCGCCGCCTGGACCGCGCGCGAGGCGAAGCCGCTCTCGCCGTAGAGGAACAGGAACGCGATCACGCCGATCAGCGGCGGCAGCGCGACGGGCAGCGCGACGAGCGTGCCGAGCGTGCGGCGGCCGGGAAACTCCGTGCGCTCGAAGAGGAAGGCGAGCGGTACGCCGACGGCGGCCGCCAGTGCGACCGTCGCGATCGAGATCCAGAGGCTCGCCCACAGCGCGTGCCACTCGGCGGGGCGCCGCGCGAACTCGGAATAGTGCGCGAGCGTCCAGTGCGGCGCGCCGAGCGACTCCGAGAGCGTCAACAGCAGCGGATAGCCGACGAGCCAGAAGAGGAGGAGCGCGAGGAGGAGCCAGCCGGCGCGGCGCTTCACCGGCGGGCACGCCATACGACGATGCTCTCGCGCTCGAGCAGGGTCGAGGTCGGGACGCGCGGCTCTCGGGGAAAGACGAGAGGCACCGGGCCGCCGGCCGAGGGACGGACGTGGACTCGCTCGCCCTCGCGCGCCCCGTCGGGAGCGCCGAGCACCTCGAGCTCGCCGCCCGAGTCGCGCGCGACGACGTAGTACGCGTTGCGTCCCGCGAAGCGCCGCTCGACGACGGTGCCGGCGACCGCGTCCGCGGCGTCGCCGCCGGCGATCTCCAGCGAATCGGGGCGAACGACGAGGTCGCCCTCGGCGCCCTCGGCCAGCGGAACCTCCGCCCGGGCGGACCAGATCGGGCCGCCGGAGAGGCGCGCGGACCCCTTCTCCCAGCGCACGGGAACGACGCTCGAGCGCCCGATGAACGTCGCGACGAACCGCGTCGCGGGCCGGTCGAAGAGCTCCTCCGGCGTGCCGATCTGCTCGAGGCGCCCGTCGCACAGCACCGCCACGCGGTCGCCGAGCTCGAAGGCTTCCTCCTGCTCGTGCGTCACGAAGAGCGTCGTGATGCCGATGTTGCGGATCGCGCGGCGCAGCTCGCGGCGCGTCTTCTCTCGCAGGGTCGGATCGAGGTTCGAGAGCGGCTCGTCGAGGAGGAGCACGCGCGGCGACGGGGCGAGGGCGCGCGCGACGGCGACGCGTTGCTGCTGTCCGCCCGAGAGCTCGGTCACGCGCCGCCCCTCGAAGCCGGACAGGCCGGTCAGCGCCAGGACCTCGGCGACGCGCGCGGCGGAGGCGCCGCGGTCCGCGCGGCCGAGCCCGAAGGCGACGTTTTCGCCGACCGTCATGTGCGGAAACAGCGCGTAGTGCTGGAAGACCATGCCGAACCGGCGCCGCTCGGGCGGCAGCGCCGTGGCGTCTTCGCCGTCGACGACGACACGGCCGGAGTCCGGCGTCTCGAAGCCCGCGACGAGGCGCAGCACCGTCGTCTTGCCGGACCCGGACGGCCCGAGCAGGGCGACGATCTCGCCCTTCTCCGCGTCCAGCGAGACGTCGCGCGTCACGGCCAGCGCGCCGAAGCGCTTCTCGAGAGAGTCGAGCTGCAGGTACCCCGGCATCGCGGGGGAGTTATCTCACAGCGACACGAGCGCGAGCGACACCGCGACGAGCAGGACGAGCAGGGCCGCGTTCAGCGGAAGGAACGCCCGCCAGAACGCGCGGGGCGCGCCGCCCTCCCGGACGAAGAGCTGCGCGCCGATCAGGTTCGCGAGCGAGGCGATCGGCGTCCCGCAGCCACCCGCGTTGAGGCCGTGGATGAGCGCGCGCAGGCCCTCCGGCGAGTGGACCGTGGGCGCCAGGAGCATCGCCGCGGGCACGTTCGAGACGAACTGCGACACGATCGCCCCCGACAGCACGAGCCCGTGCGTCTGGTGCCCGAAGAGCACCGCGGGGTCGATCGACTCGTAGAGTCGTCCTCGCTCGAGCCCGGCGATGCCGACGAACAGGAACGCGAAGATGAAGACGAGCGAGAAGTCCGCGTCGCGGAGGCGCCGCCCGAGCAGCACGGCGCCGAGGAGCGCGAAGGCAAGCGGGATCCAGTGGTGCGCGACACCGGCGAGCGCCGCCACCTCCGTGCCGAGGACGGCAACGAAGGCGGCGGCGATTAACGGGTCGACGTCATAAACGCGGCCAGGCGCGGCGCCGAGCCGCCGGCGCGGGACGACGAGCGGGACCGCGAGCAGAAGCAGCGCGGAGGCGCCGGCCACCCACGGCACCTGGTCGGCCAGGAACCCGGAGAGCGTCAGGTGGCCGCGCGTGAAGAGATAGAGGTTTTGCGGATTACCGAGCGGGCTCAGGGCGCCGATCAGATTCGCCGCCGCGACCTCGAGCACGACGATGGGAGCGAGCGGCGCGTCCATCACCTTCCGAAACAGCATCGTGAACGGTACGACGAGGACGAGCGCGACGTCGTTCGTCAGCAGGGTCGCGAGGAGGCCGGTCGTCGCGATCATCGCCGCGGCGAGCCCGCGCGCGGAGTGGACGCGCCGCGCGACCGTTTCGACGACGCGGTCGAACAGGTCCGAGGCCTTGCCGAGCTCGACGGCGATCGTGAGCACGAAGAAGAGCGTGAGGAGCCGCCCGTCCATCAGCGACGGCGTCTCGGACACCTTCACGCGCCCCATCGCGATCGCGGCGAAGGCGAGCGTGCCCGAGCCGACGAGGAGGAGGTGCTCGAGGACGAGGCGCTGGACCCGGTGCTCGAGGAGCGTTCGGGTCTGTCGGGTCAATGCGCGGCCGCGCCTTTTCCGCGAACGGTGCGGTCCCACCGCGCCATCCACTCCGAGCCGTCGCGCTCGACGAGGCCCCAGTCCACGTCCGCGACCACCATCCGCTTCTCGACGTCGCGCGCCCACGCGGGCAGCGCGTCGCCGATATCGGTGCGGGCGGGCAGCCGGAAGGTCTTCTCCGCGGCCAGTCGCTGCATGTCCTTGCTTCCGAGGAAGTCGATGAATGCCTTCGCCGCGGCCGCGTGCTTCGCGCCGGCGACGAGGCCGACCGCGTCGTCGATCACCGGTGTGCCGCTCGGGGGGAAGACGTACTGGAGGGGCGAGCCGCGCTGCCTCTCGAGCAGCGTGTCGGGAAGGTCCCAGATCGTGAGCAGGCCCTCCTGCCGGACGATCTTCTCGTACATGAGGATCGGGTTGAAGACGTACTCCTTCGTCTGCGCGTCGAGCCGCGCGAGCCACGCGAAGCCGCGGTCGGGCGAACCCGTCTCCTTGACCGAACGCGACAGGATCCAGCCCCAGACCGCGCGCATCGTGCCCGACGCGAGCGGATCGCGGATCAGGATCTTGCCCTTCCACTTCGGGTCGAGCAGGTCGTCCCACTCGCGCGGCGCCTGGTCGGCGGGGATCGCCTTCTCGTTGTAGACGGGCATCGCCGGTGTGCGGTAGAGACCGAAGTAGAAGTCCCCGGGGTGGCGGCTCTCGGGCGCGACGGCGTCGGCCCACTCGGGCCGATTCGCGGCCAGCAGGCCGTCGCTCACGCCCCGCGCGAAGATCGTGTTCGGGCCGCCGTACCAGACGTCCGCCTGAGGGTTGGCCTTCTCCGAGCGCAGCCGGTCGTAGACCTCCTGCGAGCCCATGTCGAGCCAGCGCACGTCGATCTCCGGGTGCGCGCGCTCGTACTCCGTCTCGACGAGGCCGAGCAGGTCGCGGCCGTGCGGCGAGTAGAGGACGAGCGGCGTGCGCGTGTCGCGGTGACACGCGGCGAAGCCGCCGGCGGCGAGGAGAAGGACGGCGAGGCCGCGGCGCAGCGAACGGGACGACATATTAGCGATAGCTAATATATTTTCGGGCTCGCGGCTATTCCTTCGGTGCGGGCTGGGCGTGTTTTTTCATCATCTCTTCGTACTGCTTGCGCTGCTCGGGCGTCATGTTCTTGAGCGCCTCGTCCATCTGCCGCTTCTGCTCGGGCGACATGCCGACGGACATCGGGTCGCTCTTCGTGTAGCCCGCCGGGATCTCGAACATCGACGCCGGAACCGACTTCTTCTCGAACTTCGTGATCTCCATCGTGACCGTGCCGCCGTGGCCGCCGCGGCCCTCCCTCTTCGTCGACCAGCGAACCGGCAGACCCTCGATGCCCGCATCGTGCATGGCGCTCCACCAGGCGCCGCCGCCGCGCTGGCGGTTCATCGCGGAGAGCCAGCCGGCGGGCGCGGAGATGTCCCTGGTCACGCAGACCTCCATCTCCGTCCCGCTCGAGGACTTCACGCGCGCGTTCTGACACGAGAATCCCGCGACGGTGTCGGTGCCCAGCTTTTCGACTGTGTACTTCTCCCTGGACTTCGCCGCCTCGTCGCGCGCTTCCTTCGTGTTCCACGTGGACCAGGTCTTCGTGTCGTCGTTGATCGAGTAGACGACGTCGGGATCGGAGAGCTTGGCGAACATCGTCATCTTCATTTCGCGCGGACCGCGTTCGCGCTTCGACTCGTCTCCGGAAAGGGCCATGTTCCACTCGATGCGGAAGGCGGCCTTCGAGAAGTAGAGGCGGGACGTGCCCGTCATTCCGGAGCCGCCGGTGATCTTGTAGTCGGCCACCCCCTCCGACTGGGCGAGCGCGGCGGAGGCGGCGAGGATCGCGACGAGACTCAGAGCAACCCTTTTCATGTCTCCCTCGGTTTCGTGAACGGCGATCGCCTTCGACTGGCGGCGCGAATTCTCACTTCCATCCGATCAGGTTGACGAACAGCCGGTACGCGCCCGGCACGCCGGCCGGGAGCTGCCGGAAGAACGCGAGGCCCGTGTAGACGTAGCGGCCCTTGCCGAGCTGCGCCGCGAGCAGCGCGCCCTTCTGCTCGGGGCCGTTCGGATCCGCCATCTCGAGCAGCGGCGTGTACTCCGACGCCCACGTGTGCGCAAAGTAGAGCCCGCGCTCCTGCACCCAGCCCTGCCAGTCCGGGTCGCCGATCTCGTTCGGCGTGTGAAAGACGGGGAGCTCGGGATGGAGGATCGTGACCTTCGCGGTCTCGTCGGTCACGCGGTCGTGGGGACGCGCGATCTCGAGCGTGAAGGGCGCGTAGCCGCCCTGCACGAACGGGTACTGCTGGTACTGCACGACGAGCCGTCCGCCGGCGCGCGCGTAGTCGAGGAGGCGTCCGTTGGCCCGGGGGAGCGCCGTGTCGGTCTCGTACGCGCGGCTGCCGATCACGATCGCGTCGTAGACCGAGAGGTCGCCGGCGGCCAGTTCGCGCTCGGACAGGATCTCGATCGGAACGCCGATCGCGGCGAGCGCCTCCGGGACGCGATCCGCGGCGCCGCGCACGTAGCCGACGCGGCGCAGCTGCGGCAGGCGGATGTCGGCGGCGGCCACTCCGACGGACGCCGGCTCGGGCTGCGGCGTCAGCGGGATGTAGCCGTAGTCGATCGCCTTGATTGCCTCGTCCATCGTGCGGCCGTCGTCGAGGACGGCGGACGCGCGCAGCTCGTAGCGTCCCGGCGCGAGCTTCGCGGGAGCCGCCAGCGCGACGTCGAAGAACTGCCGATCGCCGCGCTTGGCGAGCGAGAAGGCGCGCGGCTCGGGAGTCGGCCAGCCGGACGGCGCGGCGACCCGGACCTTGCCGGCGACCGGGCCCGCGGAGTTGGACGTCAGCGTGATCTCGAGGTGCCGGCCGTTGTCGCCGGTCTTCCAGACGATGAGGTCCGGCTCGACGGCCACCTCGACGGCCGGCGCCGCGCGCACGAGGCGGCGGACCTCGCCCGTCGCCTGATCCCGGAATCGGAACGCCACCTCGCGCGACAGCGCGACGTCCGTGCCCGCGATGCGGAGGTGCGCGACGGCGTTGAGCGGCGCCGGCTGGAACGGCTCGCCGCGCACGGCGGCGGGCACGCCGGTCCAGTCGTACAGGTCGCCCTTCATCGGCTTCGCGAGGAAGTACGGCACGGTCGGCGGCGCGCCGTCCGGGACCGTCGCCGAGATCTTCCATTCCTCGAGGTGATCGGGCGCGACGGCGCGTCCCGCCTCCGGCGCGCCCGCGCTCCAGCCGTCGGCGCTCTCGAGCGCGATGGAGGAGACGTCGATCGCGGACTTGCCGGCGTCCCAGACGGACGCCGTGACTTCGACCGGCTCACCGGGGCTCGAGACCTCGCGCGCCGCGACGGCGTCGAGCGTCACGCCGGAAGCCGCGGCGAGCGCGCGCTCGGCGAACGCGATCTTCTCGTCGATCAGCATGGCGACCCCGCCGTCGCCCGGACGCGCGAGCTCGCGTGCGCCGCGCAGCTCGCGCAGGCAGTCCGCGACGAGCGGCACGGCGCCGGGCAGATCCGGGGCCGAGACGCGACGGCGCGCCTCCTCCGCGAGAGACGCGGCCTTCGCGAGGTGTTGTTCCATGGTGCCGCGCCGCGAGGCGTCCGGGACCTCAGCGGCGATCGCCTGCAGCCGCGTGTCGACGCCGGCGAAGAGATCCTTGCCGTCCTTGCCCGCGCCTCCCGCGACCCAGCCGACCTCGGTGCGGTTCGGGCCGGGCTCCTGCAGCTGGCCCATGTCCTGCGAGCGGTGCAGCGAGCGGCTCGCCATCGCGATCTGGTAGAAGGACCGGCCCGTCAGCGGATCGGCGAGGCCCGTCGGGATCACGATCGTGGTGCCCTCGCCGCGCCAGTACCCGGTTTCACGATAGAAGGCCTTCGGCGCCCACACGGTCTCTCCATCCGCGGAGAGCACCGGAACCGCCTCGGCGTCTCCCGCGGCGGCGTACGCGTCCGTCGCGATCACGCCGGAGGCCTGGTGCTGGCCGTGGCCGTCCCGCGACGTGCCGTGGAAGATCGCGACGAGCACCTGCGGCCGGAAGCGCCGGATCACGCGGACCGCGTCCTCGAGCAGGAGCTTTCGGGGCCACTTCGAGAACGTCTCGTCGAGCGAGCGTGTGAATCCGAAGTCGTACGCGCGCGTGAAGTACTGACGCGCGCCGTCGAGGCGGCGCGCCGCGCAGAGCTCCTGCGAGCGCACGAGCCCGAGACCCACGCCGAGGTCGGGCCCGACGAGATTCTGCCCGCCCTCGCCGCGAGTGAGCGAGAGATACGCCGCCTCGCCTCCCATTCCGCGCGCCACGGTGGCGAGGAGCTCTGAGTCCTCGTCGTCGGGATGCGCCGCGAGCACGAGCAGCCGGCGGTGCGTCTCGAGGCGGCGCAGGAGCCGATCCGTCTCCTCGACGCCGCCCGCGGTGGGCGGCGTCAGCGGATACAGAGCGGCGGCGGGACCCACGGTCGCTGCCGGCGACGCGGGGGAGACGGGAGCGGCGCGTGCCTCGGGACGCAGAGGCACCGTCGCTCCGGCGACGCCCGCAGCCGCGAGCAGGAGAACGGCGGGCCGCAGGCGCACGCGGGGCTACTTCTTGAGGCTCTTGCGGACGAGGGGCGCGGAGGCGGCGGCCGCCGCTCCGAGCAGCGCGGCGAGGATGCGCGCCTTCTTGCGCGGGTCCATCGCCTTCCACTCGCGCGCGAGGCGCGTGACGGTCTTCTTCGACGCCGTCGACGCGCGGCCGACCGTGCGCCACACGGCCGAGGCGCCCTGGCCCGAGGCCTCGGCGATCGCGGCGCGCGCGACCGTGACGCCTCCCGTGATCGAGCGGATCACGCCCTCGAAGCTGACGCCGCCTCGCTTCGCGCCGCGGCGCTTCGCGGGCGCGCGCTTCCGGGCCGCCGGCTTGCGCGTTGCGGAGGTCTTCCGCGGGCGCGCCGCTGCCGTCTTGCGCGGCCGCGTCGTCCGGCGGCCGCCTCCCGACGTCGAATCGATGCCCACCACGCTTCCGGCTCCTCCCTGGTCCTGCTCATTCTCCATCGAAAACCTCACTTTTCTCCCGCCCCGACGAAGACCGGGGCGATGTCGACCGGCACGTCGTTCAGGTGCGCGTTGACCGCATCGATCTCGGGGGTACTCTTTCCATAGTCCGCGAGCAGCTTGCTGGCCCGGGCGGCGTCCCCGGTCGCCTCGATCATGAGGAGCTCCTCGGCCAGGGATCGGACGGCCTCCCGGAACTTGCCGACGTCGACCCGGAATCGTCCGTTCTCCGCCGGGACCACGGCGCCCTTCTCGCGGAACCAGTTCCACTGCACGGCGGTGCCCTGGCCGTGGGCCTCGTCGACTCCGAAGCGGATCGAGCGGAAGAAGAGGCCCGTCACCGTCACCGCGACCGCCTTCTCGTCGAACGCGGTGAGCCACTTGTTGTCGATCGCCTGGAGCAGGGTCCACATCCCGACCACGTCCGCCTTGCACTCCTCGATCGTCGAGTAGAGGTTCTGGAGGAGGATGCGCGCCTCGACTTTCCGTCCGTCCGGCGTCTCGACGATGCCGGGGCCGATCCCGTGCGAGAGCTCGTGGAAGAGGACGTGGTTGAAGAACGCGTCGAACGAGAGCGACGGGAGCTGATCCGGAGCGAGCACGCGCTCCGCGATCGGCGCGCCGGCGACCTTGTACTTCGCCTCCATGACGTTCTTGAGCAGCACCTTCTTCGAGCCCTTCGCCTGGCGGACGCGCTCGTCGTTGGGGAGGTTGAAGGCGGCCGTCTGGACGCCGCGTCGCGCATCTCCCGCCGTGAAGACCTCCTGCACGACGCGGATCGGCGACTCGAACTTGCGGCTCGTCTCCTTGTACTTGTCGGCGATCGGAAGACCGCGCTGCATGTCCGGGAGGTGCTTCGCGTAGACGGCGAGCTTCGCGCTCTCCGCCTTGTCGCGCACGGTGACGAACGCCTCGAACGACGCCTTGTAGTTGAAGAGACCGTCCTCGTAGACCTCGTACGGTCCGATGGCGATCTCGATGTCCGAGTCCATGTCCATCCAGGCCAGGTCGGAGGCGTAGTAATCGTCGGTGAAGAGCGCGTCCGCCCGCTTCTCGAGGAAGGCCTTGAGCGAGGCGTTGCCGGTCTTCGCCGCCGCCCCGCGGAGGTGCGTCGCGACGGGCTCGAGGAAATTCCGGTATGCGCGCGAGTAAGGGACCGCCTCGAGCGACTTGCCGTCCCGCCGGACCAGGGTGAACATCCCCTCGAACGCCGCCTTGTCGGAGGGGTGCGCTGCGACCCATGCCTCGAGCTCCGCCTTCGTCATGTCGGGAGGGTAGAAGCCCGCGCCGGGCGGTTTGGGCGCCGAGCCGATGAACGGCGCGTTGCCGTCGAGGCGGTCCCACGGGCCCGCCATGATGCGGAAGAGCGCGAGCGCGTCGGCGGCCCCCGCCTCCTTGTGCGCGGCCGCGGCCGTCAGGCGGCGACGCAGGTCCGGGTTGGCCGTCGAGACCTGGCGCAGGAAGATCTCGCCGAGCGGGCGGGACGCCTCGATGAGCTCCTTCAGGACCGCGGTCTCGCGCTCGTCCAGGAGGGATCGGTCGTAGTCGATGCGGGTCGCCGGGAGCCGGCGGAGCCGCTCCGCGAGGTCGCCGGAATAGGTCAGAGGGCCGCGTACGGCGAGCGCAGCGATTCCCACGACACCCAGAGCCCCCTGCATTTTCGAGAATCTAACATCTTCACCCGGCGTATATCTTGCTTATGGACACGGCCCTCGCACTCGACCGAGACACGATGGTCGCGTGGTTCGACCGCAATCGGGAACGCGCGGAAGCGTTCTTCGACTCCATCGCGCCCGAGGCGTACGAGACGCGCCCGATTCCGCTCCGGCATCCATTCTGCTTCTACGAGGGACACCTTCCCGCGTTCAACGTCAACACACTTCTGCGCCGCGGCCTCGGCGACGGGCCGCTCGATGCGGACGCCGAGACCCTGTTCGAGCGCGGTATCGACCCGGAGGACGAGTCGGGCGTGACGGAGAGACGGCGCGCATGGCCGTCGCGGATCGAAATTCGCAGCTACGCGGCGAACGCGGACCGCGCCGTGCGCGACGCGCTGCTCATGCGCGACGTCGAGGACCCCGACAACGCCATCCTGCGCGGCGGGCTCGCCGTCTACACGATCCTCGAGCACGAGCCGATGCACCAGGAGACGCTCCGCTACATCCGGCACCGCCTGCCGTACGACCTGAAGACGCGGCCCGAGGGACTGCGCGCGCCGGTCATCGGCGGCGAGCCGCCGCGCCCGCGCTCCGTGCGCATCCCCGCCGGGAGCGCGACGCTCGGCGCCGCGCCGGACGCGCCGTTCGCGTGGGACAACGAGCGCCCGCGACACGCCGTGGAGGTTCCCGCGTTCTCGATCGACGTGTACAGCGTCACGAACCGGGACTTCCTCGAGTTCGTCGAGGCGGGCGGCTACGAGAACGAGTCGCTGTGGGACGAGGAGGGCTGGGCGGCGCGGCGTCCGGAGGGCGAGCGCCATCCGTTCTTCTGGGAGCGGCAGCGCGGAATCTGGCTCTGGCGCGGCATGTGGGACCTGATCCCGCTGCCGATGGCGTGGCCCGTCTACGTCACGCACGCCGAGGCTTCGGCGTACGCGCGGTGGAAGGGATCGGGCGTGCGGTTGCCGACCGAGGCGGAATTCCATCGCGCGGCGTATGGCGCGCCGGACGGGCGCGAGCGGCCGCAGCCGTGGGGCGACGCGCCGGCCGACGCCACGCGCGGCAACTTCGACTTCGCCTCCGACGACCCGATGCCTGTCGGCTCGTTCCCGCTCGGACGCAGCGCGTGGGGCGTCGAGGATCTCGTCGGCAACGGGTGGGAGTGGACGTCGACGCCGTTCGCGCCGTTCGAGGGGTTCGAGCCGATGCCGTCGTATCCCGTGTACTCGAGCGACTTCTTCGACGGCAAGCACTGGGTGTTGAAGGGCGCGTCGCCGGCGACGGCGAAGGAGCTCGTGCGTCCGAGCTTCCGCAACTGGTTCCGCGGGACGTACCCGTACCTCTACGCGAAGTTCCGGACGGTGCGGAGCGCCTGAGCGCGCGGTTGGCGATGGCGATCCCGCTCAGCGCGCAGGCGCCGCCGCTCGAGGCCGTCCGCGATTTCGCGGAGGACGTGCGCCGGGATCTCTCGCTGACGCCCAGGCAGATCCAGTCGAAGTACCTCTACAACGCGCTCGGATCGGCGCTCTTCGAGGCGATCTGCCGTCTGCCCTGGTACCGGATCACGCGCGCCGAGGGGCGCCTGCTCTCGCGGTACGCGGGCGAGATGGTGCAGTCTCTGGAGGACCCGATCACGATCGTCGAGCTGGGTAGCGGCAGTGGCGAAAAGCTCGCGATGCTGGCCGAGCGGCTGCGGACCCGGCGCAAGCGCGTGCTCGTTCACCTCGTCGACATCTCGCCGGCCGCGCTCGAGCTGTCCGAGCGGACGCTCGGCGCGTTCGAGCACGTGTCCGTCGTCGGCCACCGTGCGACCTACGAAGAGGGGCTGCGGCACGCGGCCGCTCAGCGTCCCGCGGCGGGCACCATGCTGGTGCTCTTCCTCGGGTCGAACATCGGCAACTTCGACCGTCCGGCGTCGGACGAGTTCCTCCGCGAGATCCGCGCGGCGCTCCGGCCGGATGACGCGCTGCTCCTCGGCACCGACCTGGTCAAGCCCGAGGAGGATCTGCTCCTCGCGTACGACGACCCGCTAGGCGTCACGGCGGCGTTCAACAAGAACCTGCTCGCTCGGATCAACACCGAGCTGCTCGCCGACTTCGACCTCGGCGCATTCGCGCACCGCGCGGTGTGGAACGCGAAAGAGAGCCGCGTCGAGATGCATCTCGAATCGCGCCGCGCGCAGACGGTCCGGATCCCGCGCGCGGAGATCGAGGTCCGCTTCGCCGCCGGCGAGCGGATCTGGACGGAGAGCTCCTACAAGTACTCGCGCGAGCAGGTCGCCGTCATGGGCGATTCGGCCGGCTTCGACCTGCGCCAGCAGTGGCTCGAGCCGGACGCCCCGTTTGCGCTGACGCTCTTCGCGGCGCGGTGAGTCGGCGCCCGACATATTAGCCGCGGCTGATACGTCGGACCTCCGGGCCTACGGCCGCCGGCTGTCGCGCGGATCGGTTCCGCCCGAGTGCCAGCGCACGACGCCGGTTTCCGCCTGCACGACCGGCCGCGGCATCGCGTCGAGCCCGCGCCGCAGGATCGGGATCGGCGGCAGCGCCACGGTCTTGAACGTGCGCGTTCCGAGCGGCAGCGCACGGCGCCGCGCGCGGGTGGGGGGCGGCTGGGAGGCCAGCGGCACGGCCACCCACTGCCCACCCGCGTCGTCGCTGCGGAGCAGTCCCAGCTGCGTGCCCGCGAAGAGCGTCCGCGGCGAGTGCGGGTCGAGGACGAGCGCGCTGACGTACACGTCCGGGTGCAGGATGTTCCAGGTCGCGCTGCCGTCGATGGACTTGTAGATTCCTCCGGCCGTGCCGGCGTAGATCGTCGACGCGTTCGAGGGATCGATCGCGAGCGCGAGCACGTTCAGGCTGTGGAGCCCGTAGTGCGCGCGTTTGAATGTCTCGCCGCCGTCGACGCTCCTGAAGAGGCCGTCGTGCGTGCCCGCGTAGATCGTGCGCGGCGAAACCGGATCGAGCGTGACGTTCCAAACGGTCCCGCGCGTCAGTGCTCGGTGGGCCGTCGGCCAGGTCGTCCCTCCGTCGGTCGAGTGAAAGAGGCCCATGCCGTTCGTGCCGACCCAGAGCGAGTCGCGGGATTCGGAATCGACCGTGATGCAAGTGATCGCGATGTCGGGGAGCGGCCGCGTCAGCTCGGCCCACGTCGCGCCGGTGTCGGCGCTTCGATAGAGCCGGCCCGCCTCGCTGCCCGCATACACGACGCCCGGCTGCCGCGGGTCGACCGCGAGCGCCGCGACGTAGCGCGCCGGCAGGGAATCGGCGGCCGCCGTCCAGATCGCGCCGCCGTCGCCGCTGCGGAACAGTCCTCCCGAGTCGGTCCCCGCGACGAGCCGCGCCGGAGCGGCTGGGTCCAGTGCGATCGAGATGACGGACCGATCGCCGAGAGCGCCGCTGACCTGCGTCCACGTCTGTCCGCCGTCGACGGTGCGATAGAGCCCGCGGCCGGTCGCCGCGAACAGGGTCGTGGCGCTGGACGGGTCGACGACGATCGATGTGACGAGGCCGCCCTGGAGGAAGAAGCCGGGTCCGTTGTCTTCCGCTCGTGCACTTGCGGGAGACGAGGCATCGGCGAGCAGAAGGAGTGCGAGGAGGAGCGAGGAGAGACGAGAGAGTGAGCGCACGGTCCACCTCGGAGGGCCGCGCGCCAGGAGTCCGAGTCAGCTCGTCGCCGGCCGCGCGCCGGCGAATTTCGCAAGCACACGCCGCGCCACCGCGTCGCGCGGATGAAGATTGGATGAAAGCGAAACCGAGCGGGCGCCGGCGCGGGCTACGAGTCAGTGGCCGCCGGACACGGCCGCACGCGCGCGCTGCGCGGTGGACGACTGGCTCGTGGGGAACCGGTGGGCCACGGAAACCGGAACCGGCCGCATCGCGACCGTCGCGACGGGGCGAACCGCAACGCCCGTCGCCTGCGCCCATGCGCGTCGCAGGGCGAGCGTCGGGCGTGCAGTGCCGCGAGCGACCGAGATCTCGCCGGCCGCCGCCGGGCCGCGCGAGTGCGACGCGGGCTCGACCGAATTGCGTCTCGTCACCGCGGGGATGCTCTTCGCCAGGCTCAGCGGCGCTCCCACGACCTCGTTCGTCGGAGACGGACGGAGGCGCGGCTGCGCGGGCAGCGTGTTGCGCCCGGTCGCCAGCGGCGGCTCGTGTCGAACGGGAGATGCGGCGATCGTGCGCGCCGGCGCGGTCGGATCGTCCGTCGCGTCGGGGGTCTGCCTCACGCGCGGAGCGGTGGCGATCTCCGGCGGGCTGGGCTGCTGAACCGGCGCGGGCTTCGCGCCGGGCACCTGAGGCGCGCCGCGGCGGACGGGAAGCGTCGGAAGCGGCCCTGCGCCCCCGGCGCCGGCCGTGAGCGTGTCGTCCTTGCGCTTCGCGAAGTCGAGCGAGGTCCACTTCGCCCCGCCGTCGACGCTCTTCATGACGCCGAGGTGCGTGCCCGCGTACAGGAGGTTCGGGTCGTGCGGATCCATCACGAGCGCGCTCACGTACAGGTCGGTCTGGAGAAGCGACCAGGAGGCGCCGCCGTCGGACGACTTGTGGACGCCGATCGCGGTCGCCGCGTAGATCGTCTGCGGTTGCGACGGGTCGAGCGCGACCGCGAGCACGTTGTAGCTCTTCATGCCCTTGCTGATGCCGGTCCACGTGAGCCCGCCGTCCGAGCTGCGGAACAGGCCGTCGTGCGAGCCGGCGTACACGACGGACGACGAGACGGGGCTGACCGTGATGTTCCAGATCGAGCCTCGCTTCATGCGATCCGTCGTAGGACGGACCCAGGTCGCGCCTCCGTCGGTCGTCTTGAAGACGCCCTGGCTGTTCGTGCCGACGTAGATGACGTTCGAGTTGGCCGGGTCCACCGTGATCGCCGACACGGAGACCTGCGGCATGTCCGTCTTGATCTCGCTCCACGCGTGGCCGCCGTCGGTGCTCTTGAACAGGCGCCCCGCCTCCGTGCCCGCGTAGACGAGACCCGGCGTGCGCGGGTCGAAGGCCACCGCTCCGATCCACCGCGTCGCGAGGCCCGAGTTCGACGCGCTCCACGCCCCGCCGCCGTCCCCGGAGCGGAAGACGCCGCCGGTGTCCGTCGCGGCGAAGAGGCTGCCATGCGCCGCCGGGTCGACGGCGAGCGCGAGGACGGAATGCTTGCCGAGGCCCTCGCCGCGCGGAATCCACGTGCGGCCGCCGTCGGTCGTCTTGTAGAGGCCGCGCGCGGTCGTCGCGTAGATCGTCGCGCTCGACGTCGGATCGAGGACGACCGCGGTGATCATCCCGCCCTCACCCTGGACGACGTGGCCGGGGCCCTGATCCTGGGCGCGCAACGGATGCGAAGACAGCGCGACGACGGCGAAGACCGACGTGGCGAGAGCCGCAATGCGTGACCGGTTCATCTTGGTCCCCCTCGTCGGATCCGTGATCCTTCCGCTTCGAAGCGCCGGGTGCCGGCGACCGGTCGTGACGTTAAACCGTGCGGGCCGCCGTTGCAATGCCGGGGATATTTGGAAACTCTTCGGATTCGATTCGATCCGGTCCTCCAATTTTTCGGACGGCCGCCACGCGTTCGCGTCTGCCTGCATAGGCGCAATCGGAGACCGAAAACTGCCGGCCCTCGTGGCTGCTCAGCGAAGCGGCGATGAGGGGCTCGTCCTGCTGTGAATCTCGCTCGGATGGAGGACAGGCCTCGTCACCGCGAGAGAAAGACCCGGAAACCGGCGATCGTCCCGTCGGTCGCCGACTTCAGGTTCCCCACGGTCACGACCATGCTCCCGAAACCCTGGAGAACGGCATCCGCGACCGCCGTATACGAGGAGTCTCCGATTCTGATCTGGAGATCACCGAGGATCGGCGCGTCGGGTCCGATCCTGCCGTTGAACACGGCCCCTTCCAGACAATTCGCGCTGATCCGCGCCAAGAGAGCGCCCGCCGGATCCTCGGAGACGGTCGCGACCGCGCCGTCGCCGGTGCAGGGTTCCCAGTAGGTGTCCGGAGCTTCCGGGTATGCGACCCGCCCCGTCGATGTCCCGGTCAGGTCGGGGATTCCGGACGCCGCGAATGCGGAGGTGTCCGCGGCGCCGCAGAAGGGACCGGCGCTGTCGTAGGTTCTGACGAGGCCGGTGACGTGATCCGTCACGGTCAGCGTGTACGGAAGGTGCGTCAGCCCCGTGTAGAAGAACCAGAACTTGCCGGAGATGGACGTGAAGTCGACCATCTTGACGAAGATTTCGGGGAAGCTGGGATCGCCCGTGAAGTCCGGCAGGCTGAAGTATCCCGCACGATCGTTCCAGGGTATGGCGGATCCGGTGGAGGTCCGGTTGTTCCGCGCCGGATCCGTCGCCGAAAGCGTGACCTCGAAACGTCCGCCAAGCAGCATGAGAGACGGGCCCGTGCCGGCGGGCAGCTCGGAGGCCTTGCGCGTCGACGCCGCGTTCTCGCCGCCGCCGACGGGGAAGAGTCCTGTGTCGGCCCCGCCGCAGAACGGGTCGAATGAGGTGTTCGCGTAGGTCCGCAGCTCTCCGGTCGTCATGTCCTCGACCTCGAGGACGTACGAGAGGGAAGTCAGGCCCGAGTAGAAGAACCAGAAGCTCTCGCCGGGGAGCGCCGTCTCGTCGAGCATCTTGACGAGGACCTCGGGGAACGCGGGATCGCCGGTGAACTCGGGCAGCGCGAAGAAGCCGAAGCGGTCTCCCTCGGGATTCGCCGTGCCGGGTCCCTCGATGCCCGTCGTCGGGTTGCGCGCGGTGAGCGAGACGCGGAACCGGCCGCCGAGCAGACAAAGGTAACGGGCGTCCTCGATACACGGACCGGGCGGCTGCGGCGGCAGGACGACGAGATCGAACACGCCCGACGCCGTCCCGGCGTGGATGCGGCCCCCCTGCGGCTCGATGGCGAGCGAGGTGACGCGCGCGTCCGTCAGGCCGTCGTTCATCGGAACCCAGTCCGCCCCGTGTGTGTCGCTGTAGAAGATGCCGAGATCGGTGCCGAGCCAGACTCGCGCGGAGACGGGATCTACCGCGATGCTGCTGATGCTCGCGCCCAGGCCGGGGGTCGCCACTTCGGTCCAGTCGTCACCGTTGTCGCGACTGACGGCGACCGTGTCGACGCCTCCGTGAAGCGCGGCGTACACCCGACTCGGAGTGATCGGATCGACCGCGAATGCGATGGGAGTCGTGTCAGGGCCCCCCCAGTCGGTGAACTTCGGGGTCCATGTCGATCCACCGTCTCCGCTGCGCGCGACGAGCATCGGGTAGTAGCTCATGTCGCCCTCCAACCCCGCATAGGCGATGTTCGGCTGCTCGGGATGGATGAGAAGCGCCGCGATTCGGCCCACGGTGTGCGGGCCGTATGCCGCCGTCCAGGTCGCGCCCGCGTCGGTGCTGCGCATGACCGGCGGCCGGCCGTCCTTCACGGCCGCGAGCAGCTCCGTGCCGCTTCCGTCGACGGCGAGCGCGCGGATCTGGCTCACCAGGCCGGTCGGCACAAAGCGTGCGCCGGCGTCGGCGCTCCGGAAGACGCCGATTTCCGTTCCCGCGAAGAGGGCGGAGTGATGACCCGGATCGGCGAGCAGCGACGTCACCTCGTGGAGGCCGGACGCCGCCGTCGTCCAGCTTGCGCCCCCGTCTTCGCTGACGAAGACCGTGTCGGCGCTCGCCGCGTAGACCACGCCTCCCACGGAGGCGTCCGCGACAACGGCGCGGATCGCCACCGTAGGCGACGAGCTCGTCCAGGCTCCCTGGCCCGCGGCCGCGAGCGCCGCGGCGAGAAGCATCAGTCCCGTGATCGGGATCGTCCGTTTGGCATGGAGCATGGCTCCTCCTCGGGCTCAACGGCCCTCATTGCGCAGAGAGATGCGCTTGGAATTCGAAGCCGAACGTCACGGCGTCGGCCCCGGTGCCGTAGACCTCCGTGTACTGGCCGTTGATCGCGTTCGCGGACAGGGTGGCGACGAGGTTCCCGCTCGTCTGCGGCGTCGGGGACGCGTCCGACGGGCACGCGAGGCCGCCGAACGGTCCCTGGTACGCGGCGCGAATGGAGCTTCCGGCGAGCGTGCCGAGGTAAGTCCCCGGAGTGTCGTCGTGGTGGTCCAGAGTGAGGATGACTCCCGAGCCCTGCGCCTTCAGGCTCACAGTCAGCGAGTAGCTCGAGCCCAGCTGATTGCGGATATCGGGACACAGAGTCCGCGTCGTCGTGATCGAGGTCCATGTGACCGATCCGGTCCCCGTGAGCGTGGAGTTCGGACCGAGCGGAGTTACGGTGGGGCTCGGGACCGTGATCGGCGTGGGCGTCGCCGTCGCCGAGGGCAGTGCGCTGGCGCTCGACGCCGGCGTTCGGCCCGGCACCGCCGTCGCCGTCGGTCCCGGCCCCGAGATGACGTTCGAGTCAGGACAGCGCACCAACAATGCGGCGCTCGCAGCGAAGCCCAGCACGGCCGCAAGCCGGCGCGGGGTCACCGCCGCCCGCTCCGCTTCCACAGGAAGCCGTGTCCGTTGCCGTCGATGCCGTCGTAGGTCCCGACGACCTCTCCGAGCGAGTTGATCCGGAATCCGAACGTGTCAGTGCCGCCCGGGAAGTCGAAGGATGTCCAGCCGGTTCGAGTCTTCAAGGCGCCATGCAGCGCGCCGTCCTGCGTGTCGGAGACACCCACGATCTCGCCGACTACGTTGACCCCTCGGAGAGAAGTGGTATCCAGGGCGCCCGGGAAGTTGAGATCCGTGAAGATGCCGTTCTTCAGCAGGTACCCGTAGACGTTGCCATTCGTGTCGCTCCAGTCACCGACCATCTCGCCGAGAACGTTGATCTCCCAGACGTCGGTGGAGTCCGAGCCCGGGTAGTCGACAGAGTGGAAGCCGCGCCAGTCCCGATAGAAGCCGTGCTCGTGCCCGTCGTCCATCGTGTAGTTGCCCGTGATGCGGCCGAAGTCGTCGATCCCGCGCAGCCTCGTGTCGACCGCGCCGGGGTAGTCGACGATCGTGAAGGCGCCGTTCGTCCAGATGAATCCGCGGGGAACGCCGTCGCCGTCGACGATCCGGCCAACCACGACATCGAGGTTGTTCACGTCCGTCGCCGCGGTGAAGACCGCGCCCGGCGCGTCGAGGCTCGTGAACTGTCCTCGACGGAGCAGAAACCCGTGAGCGTTTCCGTCGCTGTCGTCCCAACGGCCCGCGACGTGTCCGAGGTCGTTGACGCCGAATGCGCTCGTCGCAGCGGCTCCCGGATAGTCGATGGTCGTCCAGGTCTCGGCGACCGCGGCCGACGCGCCCACAGCCGAGACGAGCAGAATCGGCGCGAAGCGGAAGAGTGTTCTCATTCGAGTCTCCTTTCCGCGAAGGCTCTCTCGCGACGACTCCTCGAGTCGTCGCGTTTCGATAGCGTTTCGATCGATTTTGAGGCTCGGGTGAAGTCCTAGCGATTGCGCACCTTTTCTCCAGTAGTGCCCGAGAGGTCTATGCTGCGAGTTAGGATTTCAGGAAACCGCGAGAGCCCCGCTCGACCGCCGCTCTCGGGCCACTATGCGCCTGCGTTTTGAAGACTGCGTCTTCGATTCGGACACCCGAGAGGTGCTCCGCGGCGGGCAGCCCGTGCCGATTCCGCCGAAGGTATTTCAACTCCTCGAGCTTCTGATTCTCGAGCGCCCGAAGGCTCTCTCCAAGGAGCAGATTCACGAACGGTTGTGGCCGGACACCTTCGTCTCCGACGCGAACCTCGCCAATCTCGCCGCCGACCTTCGCGCGGCGCTCGGCGACGACGCGAAAAAATCCACGATCATCCGGACCGTGCAGCGTTTCGGATACGCCTTCCAGGCGGAGGTTCGCTCGGAGAACGACGCGGCTGTTGGTTCGGGATCGGTCTTCCGCCTGATCTGGAATGGAAGGGAGATCTCCCTCGGTGAGGGAGCGAACATCCTCGGTCGAGATCGCGCCGCCGTCGCATGGCTGGATGCGTTCAGCGTCTCGCGGCAGCACGCGCGCATCACCGTCGCGGGGGACGACGCCACGATCGAGGATCTCGGAAGCAAGAATGGAACTTTCATTCGGGGCAAGCCGGTCGAGGGTCGCCAGTCCGTTCGAGACGGCGACGAGATCCGCGTCGGAACGGTCACTCTCACTCTGCGCCGCTTCAACGGGGAGTCGACCCGCACGGCGCACAGCCGATGAGCGCCGCTGAAGAGGGCCGCCCGGTCGGTTCGAGGCTCGGCCCCTACGAAATTCTCGGGCGGATCGGCGCGGGCGGCATGGGGGAGGTCTATCGAGCGCGCGATTCGCGTTTGGCCCGAGACGTGGCCCTCAAGGTGCTCTCCGATCAGTTCGCGGCCGACCGGCAGCGTCTCCAGCGATTCGACCGCGAGGCCCGGGTTGTGTCGGCGCTGAACCATCCGAACATCGTGACCGTCTTCGAGATCGGACAGTCGGAGTCCATGCCTTTCATCGCGATGGAGCTCGTGGAGGGGCAGAGCCTGCGGCAGTTACTGCGCGCCGGTGGGATGCCCGTGCGCAAGCTGCTCGACCTGGCCACGCAAATCGCCGAGGGACTCGCACGTGCTCACGAAGCCGGAGTGGTACACCGCGATCTGAAGCCGGACAACATCATGGTGACTCCGGGCGGCGGGGTGAAGATCCTCGATTTCGGCCTCGCCAAGCTGACGCGCTCGTTTCTCGAGCGGGGGGCCGAGCCCGACGACGGGACGCTGCCCCTGCCGACGGAGCCCGGCGTCCTGATCGGCACCGTGCGCTACATGGCGCCAGAGCAGGCGAGCGGCCAGCCGTCGGAGTTTCGCTCCGATCAGTTCTCCCTCGGCTCGGTGCTGTACGAAATGGCGACCGGCGAGGCCGCATTCCGCCGGGAGAACACGGTCGACACGCTCTCCGCAATCCTCCACGAAGAACCGTTTCCCCTGGGGCAGGTCGCGCCCAAGGTGCCGACGCCGCTCCGCTGGATCATCGAGAGGTGCCTCGCGAAGGATCCGGCAGATCGTTACGCCGCGACTCGCGACCTCGCTCACGACCTCTCCGCTATCCGAGCCCATCTGTCGGAAATCAGCGGCGCAGGTGAGGCCGGTTTTCTAATCCCTCATCCACGCGGGCGTCGGTCCTGGATCTGGCCGGCGGTCGCCATCGTGGCGATCGCCGGTGCGTGTCTGGTCGCCCTCAGCGGCTCTGTTCGCGTTCCGACGACTGCCGGACCGCCGGTTTTTCGGCAGCTGACGTTTCGAACGGGCTTCGTAGGGAGCGCCTACTTCGCGCCGGACGACGCCACGGTGATCTACAACGCCAGCTGGGAGGGCCGTCCGCTCGAGATCTTCGTGCAGCGCGTCGGCAGCTCGGAGTCGCGCTCGTTTCGGCCCTCGACGGGACTGTTCGAGGTCTCCCGGACAGGCGAGCTGGCGCTGTCTCTCAACAATCGCAATTTCCAGCCCTGGATCGACTCGGGAACCCTCGCTCGCATGGAAATGGCGAGCGGCGCGGCGCCTCGCGAGGTCATGGAAGACGTCGAGTGGGCGAGCTGGTCGCCGGACGGGCGCGAATTCGCGATTGTCCGCGAGTCGGCGGGCCAGAACACGCTGGAGTATCCGATCGGAACGGTGCTGTATCGGGCAGGCGGCGGGTTTATCACGCATCCGCGGGTTTCCCGGGACGGTGAGCGCGTCGCGTTCCTCGAGCATCCCATCCGCGCTGACGACGCCGGAAACGTCGCCGTCGTGGATCGGAGCGGCCGCAAGACGGACCTCGTCTCGGGACTGGTCAGCGCGTTCGGTCTCGGCTGGTCTCCCAACGGCAAGGAGATCTGGTTCACCGGTTCCGCGACCGGGTCCAACCGAGCCCTCGAAGCGGTCGACCTTTCGGGACGGCGCCGCGTGCTGGCGCGCGTATTCGGCTCGATGAAATTGGACGACGTCAGTCCGTCGGGTCGGGTTCTATTGACCCACGACCAGCGGCGAGAGCATCTCGTCGGGCTGGCGCCCGGCGAGACCAAGGAGAGAGAATTGTCCTGGCTCGACTATTCGCTTGGCCGGGCAATCTCGGCCGACGGCCGCAGAGTCCTCTCGGTCGAAGGGGGCGAGGGCGCCGGACCGACGTACGCCGTGTTCCTCCGTGACACCGACGGTTCTCCGGCCGTTCGCCTCGGCGACGGCGACGCTCAGGCGCTTTCGCCAGACGGACGGTGGGCCGCCGCGATCGTCCAGCGGCCAGGGGGTCCAAAGCTGGTCGTCTATCCCACGGGCGCCGGCAAGGAGCGTGTGCTTCCGACCGACGGCCTCGAGGTCCAAAGAGTGGATTGGGTTCCGGATGGCTCGGGCCTTCTCGTCAACGCCAACGAGCACGGGCATGCCAACCGGATGTACTTGCAGTCGATCGACGGCGGACCGCCGAGACCCTTGAGCCCGGAGGGATATGGGGCGCTTCGCGGGTGCATCTCGCCGGATTCGACACGTGTCGTCGCGGACGGACCGGAAGGCAAGGAAATGCTCTTCCCTCTCCACGGAGGAGAGCCCGTGGCTCTTCCGGTCTCCCAGCCCGGCGGTGCGCCCGGTGGGTGGACGTCCGACGGACAGCACCTGTACGTTTCGCTGCCGCCCTCGCCGACTGCTAACAGCACCAACGTGCCGACAGGGTCCCGGCGCGTCGGCATCATGGACGTTCGAACCGGCGAGATCGTTCCGTGGAAGACCCTTGGCGGCGACGACGGCGCCAACGCCGTTCACGTCACTCCGGATGGGCGGGCTTACGTCTACAGCTACGTCCACTCCCAGGGAGACCTCTACCTCGTGGAGGGCTTGAGGTAGGCCTCGTACCCGTCGCCGGCTCTCGAGTTGTCGAGCGAGGTCGACCGTCACGTGGGGGACGCTGCATGGCCCGGACGTAGTTCCGGTCAAGTCGATGGCGTCGCGGCGCTCGCCCGCCGACCGCGTACCAGCAGCCGCGGACGTACCGCTTCAACGTCGGCGTCCGCGTCTGAGGAATTTCAGCGAGACGCGCCTTCGTCTCGCCACGTCTCACCGCGAGAGGTCGATCGTCACGCGGACGTCGTTGCATTCTCCTCTCAACAGTCCGTCGATGTGAATCGCCCGACTGGATGCCATCCCAGCCGCGCCACCGGCGAGATGGCAGCTTCCTGCGACCGCTGAGCTCAACGTTCCGTCGAGAGTCGCCCCGGACAGCTTCCCGGAGAAAGTCGTCGCTCCACCGTGCGAGCAGAGGCCGGCCGAGGAGAAGGAGATCGTGACATCGCCGCCGGCCTCCGCGATCTGAACGGTGACGGCGCGATCGAGTGGGGGACAGAAAAATTCGTCCCTGCGGCCCTCCTCGAGGATCTTGCCGGTCCAGGCGCCGCTCAAGTCGGTGAAGGCAGGCGGGATCGGAGTTGTGGTCCGGTTGTCCACGCAGGTCACACAGTTCGAGTCGTCGTGGCAGGCCGGCGTGATGGCGGCGAGAGCGATCAGTACCAGGACTGCGTTGCGCCGGTTGTGACGGTTCATGCCGTCCTCCTGGAGTGGGACTCTGGTCCCATCGGCGGCGCCATGTCCCAGCGATCGGGCAGTAATCTTTCACCTTCTTTCGCGTAGCGCCCGTCCTGCGGAACAAGGCATTTGACCGCTTTTGCGGGGCTCTGGTACCGTGCCGCGGCCTGGTATTGAGGAGGTTTTCTTGAAACGTCTGACAGCGGTTCTTTGCCTCGCCCTCATGGCCGCGCCCGCGGCTCCGATCGCTTCCGCCGAGGAGCGTCTCGACTACGACATGATCACCAGGATCCGCGCCGAGGGCTATCGCCGCTCGAAGGTGATGGACACGGCGTCGGAGCTGATGGACCGCATCGGTCCACGCCTGACCGGCTCGCCGCAGGTGAAGGCGGCGAACGAGTGGACGCGGAAGCAGTTCGCCGACTGGGGGCTGTCGAACGCGCACCTCGAGAGCTGGGGGCCGTTCGGCCGCGGCTGGTGGTACGAGAAGTGCTCGATCCGGATGACCGCTCCCGATCACGCCCAGCTGCTCGGGCTGCCCATCGCGTGGACGCCCGGCACGAACGGCCCCGTGAAGGCCGCGGTCGTGCGGCTCGACGTCAAGTCGAAGGATGAGCTCGCCGATCTCAAGGGCAAGTTCACCGGGAAGATCGTCCTCTACGGCGACATGCCGGCGATGGAGGATCACGACAAGCCCGAGATCGAGCGGTACGACGAGAAGAAGCTCGCGGAGGTCCAGAAGTACGAGGCACCCGGCGGTCCCGGCCGCCGCCGCTTCAACCGCGAGGAGTTCATCAAGCGCCGGGAGCTGCGCATCGAGGTCGAGAAGTTCCTCGCGAACGAGAAGCCGCTCGCCGTTCTCGACGACGGCCGCGGCGACCTCGGCACCTTCTACGTGCAGGGCTCCGGAAGCGACTGGAAGAAGTCGAAGCCGATGCCGACCACGCCGATGATCTCGATGGAGTCGGAGCACTTCGGACGCATCGCCCGCCTGCTCGATCGCGACGTGCCGGTCGAGGTCGAGCTCGACGTCGTCGCGCACTTCATCGACGAGGACCAGATGCAGGCGAACACGATCGCCGAGCTGCCGGGCGGCGACAAGAAGGACGAGGTCGTCATGCTCGGAGCGCACCTCGACTCCTGGCACGGCGGCACGGGCGCGACCGACAATGGCGCGGGCTCCGTCGTCGTCATGGAGGCGATGCGGATTCTGAAGGCGGTCGGCGTGAAGCCGCGGCGCACGATCCGCGCCGCGCTGTGGACGGGCGAGGAGCAGGGCATCTACGGCTCGAAGGCGTACGTCGAGCAGCACTTCGCATCGCGTCCGCCGCAGACCAAGGAGGAGGAGGACCAGCCCTTCTATCGCCAGCGCGAGAAGTGGCCGCTCACCCTCAAGCCCGAGCACGCGAAGCTCGCGGCCTACTTCAATCTCGACAACGGCTCGGGACGCATCCGCGGCATTTACAGCGAGGACAACGCCGCCGTCGTGCCGATCTTCGAGGCATGGCTCGCGCCGTTCCACGACCTCGGCGCCACGACCGTCACGATGAACCGAACCGGCGGCACCGATCATCTCTCCTTCGATCGCGTCGGCCTGCCGGGCTTCCAGTTCATCCAGGACGCGCTCGATTACGAGACGCGCACCCACCACTCGAACATGGACCTGTACGAGCGGCTCAACAAGGACGACCTCATGCAGGCGTCCGTGATCATGGCGACCTTCGCTTACAACGCCGCGATGCGCGACGCGATGCTGCCGCGCAAGCCCGTGCCGACGGAGGAGACATCGAGCCCCGAGTTCGGCGCGCCGCCGGCGCCGACCAAGCGGGCCAACGCCATGCCGGGACCGACCGCGACGCCGACTCCCGGCCCGCACTGAGGCGGTCTCGAGGCGAAAGTCGTGAGGCGCGAAGCGTTTGGAACCGGAGGCGGCGCGCCTCACGGCCATCCCGCCATTGACGGGCGGCCCGCACGGCCCTACCATCCTCGCATCGGAGGACAATGAAGCGGTTCCCCAGGCTGACGCCGGCCCTCGCTCTGCTTTTCGTGTCGCTGGCCGCAGGCCTGTCCGCGCAGACGCCGGTCGGCCGCGACACGCGGCCGGTGCGCCTGCTGCGGAGCTGGTACGACTCCATCAAGACGCGCAACGGGGAGATCCAGCGGCGCGTCGACGTCGTGTACGACTACAGCCAGGCGACGGCGTACGAGCGCGCCTACACACTCGACGGCCGTCCGATGTGGACCCGCCGCATCCGCGTCAATCCGCCCCAGCCGTCTCCCGAGGAGATCGCGGAGGCGAAGGACATCGTCCGAGCGAATCCGGAGCTGCAGAGGGTCATGTCTCGATTCAATGCCGAGCTCGAGGGAGGCTTTCTCACGGAGGAGAAACGCGGGATGGCGTGCGGTCCGGGCACGCGATGCGTGCTGATTCAGCTCGTCGCCCCGCGCCACGCCGGGCTGGTCCGCTGGACGGCCGTGGACCTCGTCAAGCAGCGCATCGCCTACCTGACGTTCGTTCCGTCCCTGCGCGGAGCGGTGAAGTGATGCGGCGCCTCCTGCTCGCGGCCGCGGCGTGCCTCCTCGGACCGGCGATCGCATCAGCGCAGCCGTCCTGCAACAACACGAACGAGATCCTCATGTCCTGGCCGACCGTCAATCCGGTCTGGCAGTTCTGCTGGGTCCGTCCGACCGCCTCGAGCGGCGCCAACGGCTCGGGTCTCGAGATCCGTCAGGCGTACTACAACGGCCACCTCGTGATGAAGCGGGGCGGCGTCCCGATCCTCAACGTCAAGTACGACCCGGGTGGGTGCGGCGGGACCGGCCTCTGCTACCGCGACTGGCTCACGACCGAGATCGAGTACCTCTCGAACAACCCGATCTCGACCGGATACGCGGAGCCGACGTGCCCGCCGGTGACCGTCTGCGACGACCCGACGGGCGTCGATGCGTGCGACATCGTTCCGCCGCCGCCCGACTGCACGCGCGAGTGCTTCCTCGGAGTGTCTGCGGAGAAGCTCGCGGACCGTCTCATCATGACGTCGCAGAACGAGGCGGGCTGGTACCGCTACAAGATGTCGTGGACGTTCTACCTCGACGGCCGCATCGAGCCGCGGTTCGGCTTCACCGCCGTCGCGGATCCCTGCACGAACTTCACGCATCGCCACCACGCGTACTGGCGCTTCGACTTCGACATCGACGGCCCGGACGGCGACGTCGTCACCGAGGGCACGAACCCCGCCGCCGCTCCGGGGCGTCCCGGCCCGAAGCCGCCGGCGATCGTGATCGCGACGGAGGCGGTCCGCCGCAACAATCGTCCCGACATGACGTGGTCGATCGTCGACTCGACGACGCACCGCGGCTATCGCGTGGTTCCGGGCGACGAGACGGAGCTTCCAGCGGACTCGTTCTCGGTCGCCGACGCGTGGTTTTTGAACTACAACCCGAACGAGATCGACGACAGCGGCCAGGGCCCGGGCTGCAACGCCAAGATCAGCAACTTCGTCAACGGCGAGTCTCTCGCGAACGACCTGGTCATGTGGTACCGGACCGGCGCGCTTCACGCCGGCGGCGACCTGGACCACTGCCACGTCGTCGGCCCCACGCTGGTTCCGGTCGGCGACTGGAGTCCCTGAGGGCGCGGGCGTTCGTAGCGGCCGCTCGACGCGGCCGACATGAGTAAGCGGCGTTCTTAGCGGCCGCTCGACGCGGCCGACATGAGTCAACGGCCGCACCGGACCATCCCATGGTGGTCGCGCGATACACCGCTTCTTTCGTCTGAAGGTCTTGCGGGTGGCTTTGCATTAGGATCCTCCGAGATTCCCGGAGGAAACCCGATGCGCGGACACCTTCCCCGGATCGTCGTTCTCGCCGTCCTGCTCGTGCCGGTTGCCGTCGTGGCTCAGATCGCGCCGGGTCATTCCGGCGGCCGGGGCGGTACGGCGCCGGCGGCGATCACCGCGACCTCGCGCCCCGTGCGGCTGCTTCGCACCTGGGTCGAGCCGGTCAAGGGCGACTCCGGGCGACGCGTCGACGTGATGGTCGACTACGCCTCGGGGACGGCGTGGGAGAAGTTCACGTCGCTCTCGGGCGCGCCGCTCGGGACGATGCCGATCGCGATCGGCGCCCCGCGGCCGTCTCCCGAGGAAATCGACGAGGCGTTCGACTTCACGCGCCAGCTTCCCGAGCTCGCGCCGACCTTCCGCCGCTTCCCGAACCTCGTGCTCGAGGGTGGGTTCATCCTGCGCGAGCCGCAGGGCTCCCCGTGCGGGCCCGGGACGCGATGCCTCCACGTCTTCCTGCTGTCGCCCGACCGCGCCGGGCTGATCCGGCGCATCGTGGTCGACCTCGCCCACCTGCGCCTCGCCTACAAGTCGTACGTTCCGCCGTCGGGGAGGTTCGAATGAGACGAGCGCGTTGCCTCTTCGCGAGCCGACTCTTCGCCGTCCTCCTTGCGCTCGGCGCCGCGGCTCTCGCCGCACCCGCTCCCGCCGCCGCGCAGCCCGCGTGCAGCCTCCCGGGTGAGCACCTCATGTCGTGGCCCGACCCGACGCCGATCTGGCAGTTTTGCTGGGTGCGGCCGCAGGAGTCGAGCGGCACGCGCGGCTCGGGGCTCGAGATCCGCGACGTGTACTACAACGGCCACCTCGTGATGAAGCGCGGCCACGTCCCGATGCTCAACGTCCAATACGAGCCGGGCGGCTGCGGCTGCTACCGCGACTGGCAGGACCAGCAGGTCGACTTCGAGGCCGACAACATCATCACGCAGGGCGTGTACGCGGAGCCGGACGTTCCCGCCCAGACCGTCTGCGACACCGGCGGCTCCGGCGGCGACGTGGGCAGCTTCAACGGCGTCTCCGCGGAGAAGTTCGCGGACCCGCTGGTCCTCACCACGCAATTCCAGGCGGGCTGGTATCGCTACACGATGAAGTGGAAGTTCTACATGGACGGCCGCATCCAGCCGGTCTTCGGCTTCGCCGCGATCAACGCGTCGTGCGTCAGCTACACGCACCGCCACCACGCCTACTGGCGATTCGACTTCGACATCGACAACGCGGAGAACGACATCGTGACGGAGACGGTCGACCCGGCGAGCGGGGGCGGCGGACGCGGCGGTCCGAAGCCGCGGATCGAGATCCTGCAGACCGAGACGAAGCGCGTGAACAACCAGCCGAACCTGACGTGGACCGTCACCGACTCCGCGACGCACCGTGGCTATCGCATCGTCCCGGGCACGGAGACGCAGCTTCCCGCCGACGACTTCTCTGAGGGCGACCTGTGGGCGCTCGTCTACCACTCGAACGAGATCGACGACGGCCACGACATCGGCAACTGTCCGGTCGACTTCAGTCCGTGGCTCAACGGCGAGGCGCTGTTCGGCGACGTCGTCGTCTGGTACCGAACGGGCGCGAACCATCTCGGCGGGGACATCGACGGCTGCCACGTCGTCGGCCCGACGCTGATCCCGATCGGACAGTGGGTGGACGGCGGTCGCTGACGCCGATCCGCTCTCGCCCGAACCCTGCCTTCGGATCGCATAGCGACTCAGCGAGAGAATCCGCTCGCTTCAGAGGAGGTTCCCCCGATGACCCTCAAACCGATCCTCGCCGCACTGGCCGTCGCCGCCGGCGCCTCGGCCGCGGCCGCACAAGCGCCCGCGCCGACCGCGGCGCCGGCCTCGGCGTCCACGAAGGCCCGCGACGCGGCCGTGCTCGTGCCGTCCGAGAACCTCGTCGTCGAGAACGTCCCCGCGATCCCGGCCGCGCTCGCGGCCGAGGTCGGCCGCTACACGGACTTCCGCAGCGCCGCGTTCTGGAGCTGGAATCCGAAGCGGCGCGAGATGCTGATCGGCACGCGCTTCGGCAACGTCAACCAGGTGCACCTGGTCAAGTTCCCCGGCGGCGCGCGGACGCAGATGACGTTCTTCCCGGATCGCGTCTCGGGCGCGCGCTTCGATCCGGTCACCGGCGACTCGTTCATCTTCACCAAGGACGTCGGCGGCAACGAGTTCTTTCAGATCTACCGCTACGACTTCGCCGATGGAAAGACGACGCTGCTCACGGACGGCAAGTCGCGCAACACCGGGGCGCGGTGGTCGCACGACGGCAAGCGGATCGCTTACGGCTCGACCCGCCGGACCGGCGACGACGTCGACGTCTACGTCATGGATCCGTACGACCCGAAGACGGACCGGCGGCTGCTCGAGCTGTCGGGCGGCGGGTGGGATGTGGCGGACTGGTCGGCCGACGGCTCGAGGCTGCTGTTGAAGGAGGAGATCTCCGTCAACGAGACCTACCTGTGGCTCGTCGACGTGGCGGCCGCTACGAAGACGGCGCTGACTCCGAAGGGCAAGGACAAGGTGTCGTACCAGAACGCCGCCTTCGCGAAGGACGGCAGGGGGCTCTACGTCACCACCGACGCGGGATCGGAGTTCCAGCGGCTCGCGTACATGGACCTCGCGACGAAGAAGGCGGACTTCCTGACGCCCGATACCGCGGACGTCGACGACTTCGACCTGTCGAAGGACGGCAAGACTCTCGCCTACGTCACGAACGAGAAGGGCACCAGCGTCCTGCACCTGCTCGACACCGCGTCGCGGCAGTCACGGCCCGGACCGAAGCTGCCTCTGGGTGTCGTCGGCGGCCTGCGCTGGCACGACGACGGGGGCGCGCTCGCCTTCACGATGGACAGCGCGCGCTCGAGCGCCGACGCGTACACGTACGAACCCGCGACCGGAAAGGTCGAGCGGTGGACGTTCAGCGAGCTCGGCGGCCTGAACCCCGATCGGTTCTCCGAGCCGGAGCTCGTGACCTGGAAGAGCTTCGACGGCCGCGAGATCTCGGGCTTCCTCTACAAACCCGATCCGAAGAAGTTCCCGGGCAAGCGTCCCCTCTTGATCGAGATCCACGGCGGGCCCGAGGGGCAGTCGCGGCCCCACTTCATCGGTCCGTGGAACTACATCGTCGAGGAGCTCGGCATCGCCCTGCTGCAGCCGAACGTCCGCGGCTCTCTCGGCTACGGCAAGACGTTCTCGCAGCTCGACAACGGGTTCCTCCGCGAGGGCACCTACAAGGATATCGGCGCGGGGCTGGACTGGATCCGGACCCGGCCCGATCTCGACGCGGACCGCGTCGTGGTCGGCGGCGGCAGCTACGGCGGGCACATGACGCTCGCGGTCTCGTACCTCTACAGCGACCGGATCCGCTGCTCGGTCGACGTCGTCGGTCCATCCAACCTCGTAACGTTTCTCGAGAACACCTCCGGCTACAGGCGCGACCTACGACGCGTCGAGTACGGCGACGAGCGCGACCCGAAGATGCGCGCCTTCCTCGAGAAGATCGCGCCGATGAACAACGCGGAGAAGATCCGCAAGCCCATCTTCGTCATCCAGGGCGGCAACGACCCGCGCGTGCCGATGTCCGAGTCGGTCCAGATCGTCCAGAAGATCCGCGGCATCGGGACCCCGGTCTGGTACCTGATGGCGAAGGACGAGGGCCACGGGTTCGCGAAGAAGAACAACCGCGATTTTCAGTTCTACGCGACCATCCTCTTCATGAACCAATACCTGCTCGGGGAGGGACCGGCGCAGACCGGCGCGGCGAAGTAGAGGAGGGAAGAGCGGCCGCAGGGGCCGCCCTGCGAAGGCGGCGCGGCCGCCAGGATCGGTCTCTCCCTCATTGCCGACCGGCCTTGACCTGTCCGTGGTTGAGCAGCGCCACGAGGGCGACGCCTCCGACGACGTTGCCGATCAATGCGGGCACGAGGAACCCGCCCAGCATCGCGGCGAGGCCCGCGTCGCCGGACCAGACCAGCACGAACGCGTTCACAGAACCCGCGATCGCGTGGCGGAAGCCGAGCGCCGAGATCGGCGCCGTGGTCAGCCAGACGATCGCGATCTGCGCGCCGGTGGCGTGGGTTGCTGCGACGAGCCATGCCATCAGCGCCACGAGCCAGCCCGCGAAGATCGCGAGAAACACGACGCGGCCGAACCCGCCCGCCGTCGATTCGCGCGCGTGCTCCATGAGCGCCGAAAGGACCGGGGCGGGAAGCATCTCGGTGCGGGAGATGGCGAGGGCGATGATCGCCGCGCCGATCAGGTTCGAACCGAGCACGACGCTCCAGAGCCGCAGCACGTTGACGAGGTTTTCAGCGGAGGGCGTCTCGAGCAGCGGGATTACCGGCTCGAGTGTGTTCTCCGTGAAGAGCTGGTTGCGGGCGAGCACCACGAAGAGGAACCCCAGCGGATAGCCCGCCGCGGCGGCGGCGTGGGCGAGATGGGGCGGT
Source organism: Thermoanaerobaculia bacterium (assembly GCA_036271035.1). Lineage (GTDB taxonomy): Bacteria > Acidobacteriota > Thermoanaerobaculia > UBA5066 > Gp7-AA6 > DAHUXD01. Next base: position 34,775 of record DATBBK010000140.1, read on the forward strand.
GCGATCGAGGCGAGGAAGGAGGCCCCCATCGAACAGAACGCGATCGCGAGACCCGCGCTCAGCCCCGACCAGGCAAGAGCGAGGACCGGCCGCTCGAGCTCCTTCTTCGCGTCGGCGAGGACGTTGTCGTGGATCTCGCCCGCGGTCGCGCGTGTCCCGGACCCGGGCCTCCGCCTCTCGTCGCCCGACCGCTGTCCCGCTGAGCCCATACCGGCTTAGCAAAGAGTCTGCCTTTGGCGGTCCGCCCGGCGCCTCCCAGGCTCCAGCCGGACGAGGACGAGCTCCCTTTCAGGCCTCCACGATCGCCTCGGCCTCGATCTCGACCAGGATCTCCGGCGCGATCAGCTTCGCGACCTCGACCATCGAGGTCGCGGGGCGGATGGCGCCGAACACCTCGCCGTGCGCGCGGCCGACCTTCTCCCATTCGCCGATGTCGGTCACGTAGATCCGCGTCCGGACGACGTCCTCCATTCGAGCGCCGCAACTCGCGAGCGCGGATGCGATGTTGCGCAGCGTCTGGAGCGTCTGCGCGCGGGCGTCGCCGATGCCGACGATCTTCCCGTCCGGTCCCGTCGCCGTCGTACCCGACACGTGGACGACGTTTCCGACGCGTACCGCCCGCGAGTAGCCGACCACCGGCTCCCAGGGAGTCCCCGTCGAGACGTTGCGCCGCGTCACCTCAACGGTCTCCCTCGGGCAAAAGAAAGCGATCCGTGATGTCGCGCCAGACCCCGGTCGCCAGCACGTTCCGGAGCGCGGCGTTGAGCGGCTCGCGCAGCGGGCTGCCGTCGACGAGCGGGAAGGCGTACGACTGAGCCTCGACGACGCCGGGCACGAGCTCGAGCGCGTGCGTCGCGTCCCTCTGTACGTAGTAGCGGAGGACGACGTCGCTGAAGACGACGGCGCCCACGTCGCGCGCTCGGAGTGCGACGAGCGCCTTCTCGGGGCTGGTGTAGAGCCGGTGCGGGATGTCCTGCCGCCGCAGGAAGTCCGCCGAGGCGGAGCCCGCCACGCTTCCGACCTTCACGCGATGCAGTCCGGCGATGCTGTGGACGTTACCGAGCTCGGTCACGGCGAGGCGCGCGGTCACGAAGCCGATGAGCGCCGTGATCATCACGAGGCTGATCAGCATCCAGAGGAGGGCGGCGGCGCGTCCCCACATCGTCACCGGGACCTTGTCTCCGTACCCGACGCCGGAGCTCGTGACGCCGGCCCACCAGAAGCCCGAGCCGATGCCGGTCAGCGGGCGGGCCGGAAACTGCGGGTTGTGGCGCCGCTCCAGCCGCCAGACGACGAGGCCTGCGACGAGCGCGAGCACGGCGATGCCGAGGTACACCTTCAGCGCCGTCGGCGTCGTCAGCGCCTCGAGGAACGAGAGCCACCGGTCCCGCTCGCTCGTCTGGCGGACCGCGATCGCGAGCCCGGTCACGGTGTAGGAGTGCGTGAATTCCATCACGCGCTCCCGTTCCAGCGTCGATGCGAACGGCCCGGCGCTCGTCGCGTACCGGCCGCCCCGGATCTCGTCGAGGATCCGGTCCGACTGCGCCTCCTCGAGGCGGTACGACAGCCCCGCACGATCGGCGATGGCCTTCCAGAGGTCGACGGTCGCGCCGTGCCAGTCGCCGTCCGGCTTCTTCATGCACCACGGCGGCGCCTCGTAGACCGCGACGACGAGCTCTTTCGGTTGAGCCGGAGTCTGCGCGCCGAGCCACGACGCCGCGAGGAGGAGAAAGCCGCTTGCCGTAAGTCGTCTCACGGCTGCGGCGTCATCGCTCCAGGTAGGTGTACTTCGGGAAGACCGCCTCGAACTCCTGGTAGATCGCCCGGATCTCTTCTTTCTTGAGGGGCCGTCCCGCGACCCGCTTCAGCTGCTGGCCGATCGAGTCCAGGATCTCCGTCTTGTCGTAGCCCATGTACTCGAGCACGCGGCCGCAGGACTCGCCGGGCAGCACGTCCTCGATGTGCGAGTTCCCCTCCTCGTCGACGGTCACGATCACCTCGTTCGCCTCGCCGAAGAGGTTGTGCAGATCGCCGAGCACGTCCTGGTAGGCGCCCGTCAGGCAGACGCCGATGTAGTAGGGCTCGCCGTCGCGGAGCGCGTGGAGCGGAAGCGTCTCCTTGATGTCGCGCAGGTCGATGAACTTCTCGATCTTGCCGTCGGAGTCGCACGTGATGTCCGCGATCGTGCCGACCTCGCTCGGCCGCTCGCGCAGCCGGTGGATCGGCAGCGTGGGGAAGAGCTGGTCGATCGCCCAGACGTCCGGCAGGGACTGGAACACGGAGAAGTTGAGGACGTAGGTGTCCGCGAGCATGGACTCCATGTCCTCGAATTCCTCGGGGATCTCCTTGAGCGTCTTCAGGTCGCGGTGGATTTTCTCGCAGATCTGCCAGTACAGGATCTCCCCGCGCGAGCGGTCCTCGAGCGAGAGGTGCCCGAGAGCGAAGAGCGTGAAGAGCTCCTCCTTGTACTGCAGCGCGTCGTGATAACTCTCGCGGAGGTTCTTCGCGTTGACCGACTGGTAGATCGCGTGGAGCTCCTGGAGCACGTTCGGGTCCGCCGACGACACGCTCACGCGCCGGCCCTGCTGGATGCGGTCGGCGACGTCGAGCACGTTCGTGACGAAGACGGAGTGGTACGCGGTCACGGCGCGGCCCGACTCGGTCACGAGGACGGGCGCCGGGACCCTCTCCTCGTCGCAGATCTGCTTGACGGTGTAGACGACGTCGTTCGCGTACTCCTGCACGGAGTAGTTCATCGACGACTCGTACGCGGTCTTCGAGCCGTCGTAGTCGACGCCCAGGCCGCCGCCGAGGTTGAGGTACTGAATCGGGACGCCGAGCGCGCGCAGCTTCGCGTAGACGCGCCCCGCCTCGCGGATCGCCTCCTTGATCTTGCGGATGTCGGTGATCTGCGAGCCGATGTGGAAGTGCAGCATCACCATGCAGTCGAGCATCCGCTTCGACTTGAGGATCTTCACGGCCTCGAGCATCTCGGGCGTCGTCAGGCCGAACTTCGCGGCCTCGCCGCCGGACTTGGCCCACTTGCCCGAGCCGCGCGCGTAGAGCTTGGCGCGCATGCCGAGGAGCGGGCGGACTCCGCGCTCGCGTGCGGTCGCGAGGATGCGCTCGAGCTCCGACACCTTCTCGAGGATCAGGATGACCTTCTTCTTCATCCGCACGGCGTTCAGCGCCATCCGCACGAACGTCTCGTCCTTGTAGCCGTTGCACGTGATGATCGCGTCCGGTCCCAGGTCCTTCGAGATGGCGGCGAGCAGCTCCGGCTTCGAGCCGGCCTCGAGGCCGTAGCCGTAGTGGCGCCCCGCCTCGACGATGTGGTCGACGACGACGCGCTTCTGGTTGACCTTGATCGGGAAGACGCCGCGGAACACGTTTCCGTACCCGTACTCGTCGATCGCGCGCGCGAACGCGTCGTTCAGGTTGGACACGGACGTCGAGAGGATCTGCGGAAAGCGGATCACCACCGGCGGCGTGAGGCCGCGCATCGCGACCTCGTCGATGATGTGTTTCAGCGCGACGCCCCGGTGGGCCTCGCGTGTGGGACGCACGACGAGCTCGCCCTCTTCGGAGACGTGGAAGAAGCCCTTGCCCCAGTGCGGGATCGCGTAGAGCGCGGTCGCATCCGTCCAGCGGAGCGTCTCGGGACGCCCCCGCGGCGCCGCGGCGCGGCGGAGTGGTTTGGGGCTCGCCATGAGGCGGGATGCTAACAGCGTGGGAGGGCAGACGTAAGACGTGAGACGCCGAGGAGCAAGAACTCGGGCGTTGGGAGGCGAGAGATGAAAAGAGCGGCGGCTCGCGCCGCCGCTCGTCGGACTCCGATCTCCCTCAGCGCTTGATCTCGTCGCCGAGGTCCTCGATCGCCTCGCCCACCTTGCGGCGCGCGCTGCCGAGGTCGTGCTGGGCCTGTCCCTGGGAGCGCTCGTCGGCGCCCCGCTGCTCCAGGTCCTCGTTTCCCGTGAGCGCTCCGGTGGCCTCCTTGATCCGACCCTTGACGTCCTTCTCCTTGCCTTCGATCTCGTCTCGGTTCATGTCGGGCCTCCTGCGGGGGGAAAGTGCAGATTCCGTGCCGGTCGGAGCCCCTGCGCTCAGCGGACCGGCTCGCGGGACGGCTCGAGGATCCGCTCGCCTTCGCGCAGCCGGACCTCGATCTGCGACGACGGCAGCGCGACGCCGCGCCGGCGGAGCGTCTCGAGGACGCGGAAGTTGAGCTCGCTCATCAGGGCGCCGGGGCGGTGCACCATCCGCGCGGTCCACGCGAGCAGCTCGAATCGCAGCGTGGAGTCGCCGAGCGCTCGCAGGCGAACGGCGGGCGCGGGCTCCGTCAGGACGCCCTCGCATCCTCGCGCCGCCTCGATGAGCGCCTCCCGGACGACGCCCGGGTCCGAGTCCGACGCGACCTGCACCGGAACGTGCAGCCGGTAGATGGGCCGGCCGAACGTGCGGTTGACGACGGTCTCGGTGATGAACTTGGCGTTGGGCACGATCAGGTGGACGTCGTCGTTGGTCCGGAGCACCGTCGCGCGCGCCCGAATCTCGACGACCTCGGCGCCCGTCTTCTCGATCTCGATGCGGTCGCCGACCTGGAACGGCCGCTCGACGAGCAGGATCAGACCGGCGACGAAGTTCTTGACGACGTCCTGCAGTCCGAAGCCGATGCCGACGCCGAGCGCCGCGCCGAACGCGGCGAGCGTCGTCGCGCGAACGCCGAGCGTCTGCAGCGAGATCGCGAGGCCGAGGAAGAACACCAGGTAGCCGACGAAGCGGCCGAGCATGTAGCGGATGCCGATGGAGAGCTGAGTGCGCGCGAGCAGCCGCTGGCTGACGAGCTTCCGCGAGAGGCGTCCGAGCACGAACGACCCGATGCCGATCAGCAGCGCCACGATGAGGCTCGCGATTGTGACGGGCGTGTCGCCTATGGAGAACAGGCGATGATCGAACAAGCCGGACATGTCGCCATTTGGTGCAGGATCGGTGCCCATTTGTCATCCCGAGGAGCAAAGCGACAAGGGACCCAACCCCTCTGTCATCCCGAGGACCCCGAGCACAGCGAGGGGGACGAGGGATCCCTTTCGGCGCCACATCGAGAGTTCGAAAGGGATCCCTCGCTGCGCTCGGGATGACAAGGGACGGATCCCTCGCTGCCCTCGCGACGCCGGGTGAACCTACTTCCCCAGCACCTCGAGCGCCGCCAGGGTCAGCGCCGCCGCGCCGGTCTTGATGGTCGGCTCGCGGTCCGGCGCGAACTCGGACGAATGGATCCCCGGAACCTTCGTCGCGTCGCCCCCGACCGCGGCCAGCTTCGCCGGCGGCGTCGCGCCCAGCCAGAGGTCCGTCGACGGGCACTTCGCCGCGACGCCCCACTCGCCGAAGTCCTCTCCGGCCATGACCCGCGGCATCTCACGAACGTTCGATGCGCCGAGAACGGCGGCGATCGCGCCCGCGACGCGGCGAGTGAGCGCCGGATCGTTGTAGACCGCGTCGCCGCCATCCGCGTCCACCACGACCAGGGGCTCGCGCGGCGCCGCGCCGGCCGCCGCCTCCGCCTTCGCGACCCGCTCGATCGCGGCGAGCAGCTTCTTGCGCACGGCGGGCTCGTACGAGCGGACCGTGAGCTGCATCTTCACCTCGTCGGGGATGATGTTGTGCTTCGTGCCTCCGTGGATCGAGCCGACGGTCACGACGGCCGGATCGAACGGGCTGTTCTCGCGCGCGACGATCGTCTGCAGCGCCGTCACGATCCGGGCCGCGATGACGATCGGATCCACTGTCCCCTCGGGCCGCGCTCCGTGGCCGCCCCGGCCGTACACGGTGATGTCGACCGAGTCCACGTTCGCCCACATGTACCCCGGCGTGAACCCGACCTCGCCGGCCGGCAGCCGCGCGTCGTCGTGGAGCGAGATCGCGTAGTCGGGCTTCGGGAATCGCTCCATGAAGCGGTCCTTCAGCATCCTGGACGCGCCGCCGCCGAGCTCCTCGGCGGGCTGGCCGACCAGCACGACCGTTCCCTTCCACCGGCTCTTCGCTTTCGCGAGCAGGGTCGCCGCGCCGACGAGGGAGGTCATGTGGATGTCGTGGCCGCACGCGTGCATGACCGGCACCGTCGCGCCCGACGCGTCCTTCGCCGTCACCTTGCTCGCGTACGGAAGGCCGGTCCGCTCCTCGATGGGCAGCGCGTCCATGTCGGCGCGCAGCAGCACGGTCGGCCCCTTGCCGTTGCGCATCACGCCGACGACGCCGAAGCCGCCGACGTGGTCGGTGACCTCGTAGCCGAGCGCGCGGAGCCGGTCCGCGATCTTCGCGGACGTCTTCTCCTCGTGGAGCGAGAGCTCCGGGCTCTGGTGCAGGTCGATGTACAGCCTCTCGAGGTCCGGGTACGCCGCGTTGAGAGGCGCGAGCGCGGGGGATGGCTTGGGCGGGGCGGAAGCGGCCGGCAGCGCGAGAAGGGTCGCGAGGGCGGGAGCGGCAAGCGGGTTCGGCATGGCGGGGAAGGAGAGCAGAGGGCGACGCGCGAGTCAACAGCAGCCGTTCTATCTCCAGCGTCTTGTCATCCCTTTCGGAGCGAGGGATCCCTCTCGCCGTCGTGTCATCCCCGAGCGGAGCAAGGCGTTTCTTTTGCCGTCTAGTCATCCCGATCGGAACGAGATATCGCTTTCACCGTCTTGTCATCCCGAGCGGAAGCGAGGGATCCCTCTCGGCTCTCATCGCCTTTTCCGAAAGGGATCCCTCGTCGCTGTCGCTCCTCGGGATGACAGGAACCTTACGGGTAAGGGGACGCGTTCGCTACACTCATCCGCAATGAGCTCGGATCGCGTCGGCACGTGGGGAAGCCTGCGCGCCGCGTTCTCCTCCCGGCGGATCGGCGCCGTCACGCTCCAGTCGTTCTCCTCCGGCCTTCCCCTGGGCCTCGTCTGGATCGCGCTGCCGGCCTTTCTGACGTACCGCGGGTTCGACATCAAGACGGTCGGGCTCTTCTCCCTCGCGCAGGCGCCGTGGAGCTTCAAGTTCCTCTGGTCGCCGCTCATGGACCGCTACGGCCCGCGATTCGGCGGGATGGGGCGGCGCCGCTCGTGGATCCTCGTCTGCCAGCTCTTCCTGCTGCTCTCGATCCTGGCGCTCGCCGGCGCGTCGCACACCGCCGACGTCGGCGTCATCGCGGTGATCGCGCTGCTCATCGCGTTCGGCTCCGCGTCTCAGGACATCGTCATCGACGCGTACGCCGTCGAGGTGCTCGAGCGCTCCGAGCAGGGGCTCGCCGTCGGCGCGCGGAACGCGCTCGCGCGCTCGGCGGTCCTGGTCGCCGGGGCGCTCACGATCACGTCGGGCCAGAGACTCGGCTGGCCGCCGGTGTTCACCGTCCTCGCGCTGCTCTTCATCCCGATGGCGGGCGTGGTCCTCTGGTCGCCCGACCCCGACGCCTCGTCGCTGCCGCCGCGGTCGCTCCGGCGCGCCGTTCTCGACCCGCTGATCGAGCTGTTCCGCCGCTCGGGCGCGCTTCCGATCCTCGGCTTCCTCGTGCTCTACAAGTTCGGCGAGAACCTCGCGACCGCGCTCATCCGCCCGTTCCTCATCCAGAAGTGCTACGCGCCGGAGGACGTCGGCGTGGGGACGGCGACCGTCGGGCTCATCGCGCTCATCGTCGGCGCGTTCCTCGGCGGCGTCACGACGGACCGCATCGGCCTGACGCGCAGCCTGTGGCTCTTCGGATTCATCCAGTCGGTCGGCTTCCTCGGCTACGTCGTGATCGACCAGATGACGCCCGGCAGCCCGTGCGCGGGCGGCGTGATCGGCGCGGTCGTCCAGCCTCTGTCGCACCGCGCGGTCATGCTCGCGGCGATGGCGGTCGAGAATCTCTGCCAGGGGATGGCGACCGGCGCGTTCGGCGTGATGCTGCTGCGGATGACGCAGAAGCAGTTCTCGGCGACGCAGTACGCGCTCTTCTCGAGCATCTTCGCCGTTGGACGGATCGTGACGGGCCCGATCGCGGGCTTCACCGCCGACGCGATCGGGTGGACGCCGTTCTACCTGTTCGCGACGGCCGCGTCGATTCCGGGGCTCCTCCTGCTCCAGCGCTTCGCGCCGCTCGGCGAGCGCGAGCCGGAGCTCGAGGCGCTCGAGGCCGCCGAGGCGCGCCCGGTCACCCGCGCGCGTCTCGCGGCGACGAGCGTCGGCGTCGCGGCGGCCGGGTTCGCGGCGGCGCTCGCGATCTCGGCCCTTCTCGGCGCGCTCCGGGCGGCGCGCGGCAAGCCGGGCGCCGCCGTGGACTTCGCGGGCAGCCTCTCGAGGATCCTGGCGCCCGTGACGACAGCGGACTGGCTCCGCCTCGCCTCGCTCGCGGTCGTGGGCCTGGTCCTGGGCGCCTTCGCGGCCGCGTTCCTGCTCGCCCGGCACGGACTGCGCGAGACCGAGCGGTGACGCCGAATACATTAGCCACAGCTAATATGTTGACTCGGCATCGGGCGGCGCGTATCGTCCTCGCGATGTCTCGATACCGCTGGTACGCCTTCACCCGCTCCGGCGCGGCCTTCGCGTCCGGTACGGAGCTCGCGCGCTAGCGGCGACCCGCACACGGAAACTCGAAGCCCCGCCGGAAACGGCGGGGCTTTTTGTTTTTCGGGAACAGGAGCAGAACGGACATGACCGACACCGAGCGCACCGAGGCGGATCGACTCGCGCCGCCGCCGCGCACCGTCGCCATCCAGGGCACGCACGGCTCGTTCTCCGAGGCCGCGGCACGCTGGCGCTGGCCCGAGGCGGAGCTCGTCACGTGCCGCGAGGTTCGCGACGTCGTCGCCGCGGTGCGCGACGGGCGCGCCGAGGCGGGCTGCCTCGCGATCGAGAACTCGCTCTTCGGCTCCGTAACCGCGACCTACGACCTTCTCCACGACGCGTTCGGCGACGGCGAGCTCCACCTTTCCGATGAGATCCTGCTGCCGGTCTTCCACGCGATCCTCGCCGCGCCCGGCGCGACGCTCGCCGGGATCCGCCGCGTGCTCTCGCATCCCGTCGCGCTCGGGCAGTGCCGCATCTGGCTCGAGGCTCACCTGCCGGGCGCCGAGCTCGTGAGCGAATGGGACACCGCGGGCAGCGCGGAGATCGTCGCCCGCGAGGGGCGTCTCGACCAGGCCGCGATCGCGCCGCTCGCCGCCATCGGCGCATACGGGCTGGGCGCCCTCGCCGAGCGGATCGAGGACGACCCGTCGAACCAGACGCGCTTCCTGACGTTCACGCGCAGCGCGCCGCCGGCGGATCCGGCGCTCGCGTCGGTGCGCCGCAAGACGTCGCTGCTGCTGTGGCTGCCGCACAAGCCGGGCATGCTCTCCGCCGCGCTCCAGGCGTTCGCGTCGCGCGGCGTGAACCTCACCTCGCTCCAGTCGCGGCCGGAGCGCACGGCGCCGTGGACGTATCGCTTCTACCTCGACGTCGAGGGCGCGCCCGACGAGCCGCGCCTCGCCGAGGCGATCGAGTCGACGGAGGCGCTCGTCACGAAGCTCGTCATACTCGGCAGCTACCGCGAGTGGAACGACGGCACCGCGCCGTCCGCCGCGCCGACGCCGCCTCCGGCGCATCACCGGCCGAAGCCGAACATCCCGCTGTACGACCGCCGGCAGCGGCCGGAGGGGACGCGCATCTCCGTGCGCGGCGTCGAGATCGGCGGAGATCGCCCCGTGCTCATGGCGGGCCCGTGCTCGGTCGAGGGCGAGGAGATGCTGCTGCGCGTCGCGGAGTCGGTCGCGCGCTCCGGCGCCGACATGCTCCGCGGCGGCGCGTACAAGCCGCGCACGTCGCCGTACGAGTTCCAGGGGCTCGGCGTTCGCGGCCTGAAGTTCCTCGCCGAGGCGCGCGAGAGGACGGGGCTGCCCGTCGTGACCGAGGTCCTCTCATGGGAGGAGGTGCCGGTCGTGGCGCGCTACGCGGACGTGCTGCAGATCGGCGCGCGCAACATGCAGAACTTCGCGCTGCTCCGCGCCGCGGGCCGCGCCGGCAAGCCCGTGCTGCTCAAGCGCGGGGGCGGCGCGACGATCGAGGAGTGGCTCTCGGCCGCCGAGTACATCCTCGCGGACGGCAACGACGAGGTCATCCTCTGCGAACGGGGGATCCGCACGTTCGAGCGTGCGACGCGGCACACGCTCGACTTGAACGGCGTCGCGATCGCGCGCGAGCGGACGCACCTGCCGATCATCGTCGACCCGAGCCACGCCGCCGGGATCCGCTCGATCGTCGCGCCGCTCGCGCTCGCAGGCCTCGCGGCGGGCGCCCACGGCGTCCTCGTCGAGGTCCACCCGAGCCCCGAGCACGCGCTGTCCGACGGGCCGCAGAGCCTGGACCTGCCGGCGTTCGAGGAGCTCGCGCGCATGGTGCGCGCCGGCAGGGGCGCGACGGAGGGCGGGAGGCGGACCGCCTAGGTCCGGCGGCCGGGGATTCGCGGCGGCGGCGGCTCGTCGTCGTCTCCGGGGACGCGCACGGCCCAGCCCGGCCGCAGCTCGCGCGCGCCGCGCAGGAAGGCGTGGCGCACGTCGCCCTGCGCCCGGTCCGTGTTCCAGTGGAGCAGCACGCGCACGCACAGCCCGAGAGAGCCCGGAACCGGCGCCTCGCGCGCGCAGAGGAGGGGGACCACGTTCCAGCCGGCGAGCGAGCGCGCCGCGGCGGCGGGGAACTCGGCGTCGAGGTCGTCCGTCACGGTGAAGATCGCGCTCGCGACGTCGGCCGGCTCGATCCCGTTGGATTCGACGAGGAGGCGCAGGAGCTCGAGAGTGCGCTCCACGACCGCCGCCGCCTCGTTGCGCGGGACCGTCGTCGCGCCGCGAACTCCTCTGACCGCCATCGCGCGCGGCATTATCGCCGACGCACCCGGAGGGTCGCGATATCCGACGCGCCCGGAGGGGCGCGATTGCGCGAGAATGAGAGCGTGGCGAAGCGCCTCATCGTCAACGCCGACGACTTCGGCCGGTCTGCCGGCGTGAACGAGGGCGTCCTCGCGGCGCACTCGGGCGGGATCGTCACGTCGTCGACGGTGATGGTGCTGGAGCCCTCCGCGGCGCGGGGCATCCGCCAGGCGGCGGAGCGCGCCCCGCGGATCTCGCTGGGTCTGCACTTCACTCTGACCGGCGGCGGGCCCCCGTCGTCCGCCGCGCGCGATGTGCCGACGCTCGCACCGGGAGGCGTCTTCCCGCGCCGCCGCGAGGACATGCCGGAGGTGCTGCCCGCCGACGAGGTGCGCCGCGAGCTCGAGGCGCAGATCGGCGTCTTCCAGGTCCTCGCCCGCAAGCGCCCGTCCCACCTCGACTGTCACCACCACGTGTCGCTGCATCCGTCGGTCGAGCCGGTGGTCGCGGCGATCGCGAGGAAATACTCGCTTCCCGTGCGCGGCGCGACGCCGGAGTCGCTCGCGAGACTGCGCGCCGCGGGCGTGCGGACGACCGATCGCTTCGTGGACCGCTTCTACGGCAAGAGCGCCGACTTCGAGACACTCGCGCAGATCCTCGAGTCGCTGCCGGAAGGCACGACCGAGCTCATGTGCCATCCCGGCCGCGCCGACGAGCGGCTGCGCGCGACGAGCACGTACGCCGCCGAGCGCGAGGGGGAGATCGAGGTCCTCTGCGATCCGGCCGTCCGG
>DATBBK010000141.1:0-3625 GCA_036271035.1 Thermoanaerobaculia bacterium
GGTATTCCATGGCGCCGAGCCGGACGAGAACCGCTGGGACATCGAGGCCGGCGCCCTCGACTCGTACTCGGGACGGCTGACGATCCGAGCGCTTCCGGACCTCCAGATCCAGCTCAGCGCCGGCCACCTCGAGCACCCCGAGGCGATCGAGCCGGGCAATCAGACGCGCTACGTCGGCGCAGCGTACTGGCAGCGCGCGACGACGGACGGCTTCGTCGCGCTCAGCCTCATCTCGGGTCTCAACGAGACGGAGGAGGGTCGCGAGTGGGGGAGCCTTCTCGAGGGCACCTGGAAGTTCGCCGGCGCGAACTCCGTGTTCGGCCGCGTCGAGTCGGTCGACCGCGACGTCTACGAGCTCACGCACAAGACGCAGCGCCCGGAGGGCGTGCCGCACGTCCGCTCGCGCGTGTGGGCGACCACGCTCGGCGCCGCGCGCGACGTCGCGCTCTTTCCGGGCGTCGCGACGAGTCTCGGCGCGGAGGCGACGCTCTATCACTTCTCGTCGCGGCTCGACGGCGTCTACGACGCGACACCCTTCGGCTTCCAGGCGTTCCTGCGGATCGGGTTCGGCTCTCACGGCGGGGCGCACGCGCACATGCACTGACGCGTCGGAGCCGACCGGCGGTCGTCACGCGCTTTCGCTTGACACCGCCGCCTCGTCCAGCATGGAATGACTCCGATGCCCCCGCGCGATCTCATGGTGGTCGTCACCTCCGTCGGTACGGAGGAGCAGGCCCTCGACGTCGCGCACGCGCTCGTGCGGTCCCGCCACGCGGGATGCGTGAACATCGTCCCGAACATCCACTCCGTGTACCGCTGGAAGGGGCGCGTCTGCGACGACGGCGAGATGCTCCTCATCATCAAGACGCGCGCGACGAGCTTCGACGCCGTGCGCGAGACGATCCACAAAGTGAACACCTACGAGTTGCCCGAGGTGCTCGCATACAAGGTGGACTGGGCCTCGCCGGGGTTCGCGGAGTGGATCGAGAAGATGACCGCCTCCCGCAAGGTGGTCCGCCCCGCGCCCAAGCGTGCCGTCCGCGCCCGCAAGCCGGCGCGGCGACGCCCCGCCCGCAAGCGCGCCCGCGCCTAGCGGGCTCGGGGGTCCGCCACGGGCGCCGCCACCTCCGCCGCGTCCGTCGCCTTCCTCTCGCTCTACCTCGGCCTCCGATCCGGACCGCAGCCCGTCGAGCTCGACGTCCACGGGCCCGTGGCGCAGGTCGAGCTCCGGCTGGACGGAAAGGCGCTCGCGGCGCTCGACAGTCCTCCCTGGACGGTCTCGATCGACCTCGGGTCCGGGCTGCTGCCGCACGAGCTCGTGGCGCGCGCCGTCGACGCCGCGGGCGCCGAGCTCGCGCGCGCACGCCAGTGGATCAACATGCCGCGGCCGCCGGCGGAGTCGGAGATCCTCCTCGAGCGCGACCGCGACGGGCGCGTCCGCGCCGCGCGGATCACGTGGCAGAACCTCATGGACGAGGAGCCGACGAAGATCACGGTCAGCTTCGACGGACGTCCGCTCGCGCTCGACGCCGAGCGCCGCGTCGCGATTCCACCGCACCCGCAGGACGTCTCGCACGTCCTCACCGTAGAGCTGGACTTCGAGAGCGGCGTCCACTCGCGCGACGACATCGCGTTCGGCGGCGCGGCGGGCGACCAGGCGCAGAGCGAGCTGACGGCGGTCCCGATCCGCACGAAGAAGAAACGGAGCCGCGTCGACCCGGCCGCGATGCGCGGCCTGCTCCAGACCGACGCGGGCGCCCTGCGGGTCGCGGCGGCGGAGCGCGGAGGCGCCTCTATCTGGATCGTGCGCGACGACAACGCCGGCGAGGCGTTCTCGAGCCTGAAGGACGGCAGCGTGTTCGGAGGAGGCTTCTCGCCCTCGGCGCTCGCGCTCCAGAAGACGGACACGGTCCAGTTCGTGTGGCCGCGGCCGCGGCGCTACGGCGCGGCCGGAATGCCGACCGCGCTGTTCCCGTCGAGCGAGGGCTTCTCGCGCTCGGACGGCGGCCTCGCCTACCTGCTCTCGCACGTCGCGAACCCGAGTCCCGCCGGCATCTTTCCGATGTACGCGGACGCGGTCGCGGTCGCCGGCGTCAACGCGTTCGCGAGCTTCTCGCGGCGCGCGGTGGTGCTGCTGCTCGGGCGCGAGCCGCAGGACGCGAGCACGCACACGCCGCGCGCGGTGCGGGAGTACCTCGCGGCTCTGCGCGTCCCCTTGTTCGTCTGGTCGCTCGAGGGACCGGGCCCGCCTCGGTCGCCGTGGGGCGACGTGGGGTCGGTCGCGACGCGCTCGCAGCTGCGCGCCGCGTACTCGAGGCTGCGCGACTCGCTGGACGCGCAGGCGGTCGTCTGGGTCGAGGGCCGGCTCCTCCCGCAGGAGATCGCGCTCGCGCCGGAGTCCGCCGCGGCCGGAGTCGAGCTGCTGCGCTAGAAACCGCGCGGTCCGTCGCGGTGGCATCGCGCTTGCTCCTCCGCCTGTTCGAGTCGTTACGTGCGCGGCGTCGCCGTGCTTCCGAGGTCGTCACCAGCTCAAGGAGGACCCCCATGACTGACGAGATCAAGATCGATACGAACCCCGAGAACAGGGATCCCATCACCAAGGAGCCGGGCTCGCATCCGGTGGGCACGGGCCTCGGCGCCGCGGGCGGCGCGGCGGCGGGAGCGGCGGTCGGCGCGGCCGTGGGCGGTCCGGTCGGAGCGGTGGTCGGAGGGACCATCGGAGCGGTGACCGGCGGCGCGGCGGGGCACGCGGCGGGCGAGGCGGTCAACCCGACGGTCGAGGCCGAGTTCTGGCGAAAGAACTACGCCACGCGTCCCTACGTCGTGACCGGCAAGCCGTACGAGGAGTACGAGCCGGCATATCGCTACGGATGGGAGAGCGCCTCGCGGCCGGAGTATCGCGGCCGCCGCTTCAACGAGGTCGAGAACGATCTCGAGAAGGGCTGGGATCGCGCGAAGGGCGCGGCGGGCCGTTCCTGGTACGACGTCAAGGAGGCGACCCGCGACGCGTACGACCGCGTCCGGTCCTGAATCGGAGGTCCGCTTTTCCGGGAGTCCGGCGATGCGAGCCGGGCTCCCGTTTTTGTGGGCGTTTTCCGACCGCGGAAGATCGCGGCCGCAAGTCGCGTGTTTCGTGGACCGTTCGCCTTTGTTGCGCCGCCGACATCCTTGCGCCTCGACTGACACTCTTGGACAGGTCAAACCTGTCCTTGCGGACGGGAACGAAAGTTGCAATTCTTCCCGCCCTGAGTGCGCTTTTCGTCCACAGACGAGGAGGATTTAAATGGCTGCCAAGCAGGAAGGGTCGTCGGGGTTCGTGGGGTCCTGCGCTCCGTCCTGGAACGGCTCGCTGGCGGGAGAGGTGCTGCGTTCGAACAGCATCCGCGAGGATGAGACGGCGCTGTGCCTCGACTGCAAGGTGACCTTCAACGTCCGAAATCGAGGATGTCCCAAGTGCGGCTCGGATCATTTCTGGTTGACCGCCAAGTGGCGCCGCACGGAGCCGGCGCGCGAGAGCGCTCGTGTGCTCAGACTGCCGCCGCCGCGCGCGTGGCGGCCGGCGCTGGTGCGGAACGCGGGGTAAGGGATTTTTCAGAGTGTCGTGAGGGCGGGGCTCGTCCCCGCC
>DATBBK010000142.1:0-3426 GCA_036271035.1 Thermoanaerobaculia bacterium
TCGCGGCCTTGTCGTCGCGGAGCCCGAGGAACACCGGCTGACGGAGCTTGCCGTCCGCGGTCAGCTCCTGATACGAGATCTGCGCCACGAGCGACGGCTCGAGCCAGACCGCGCCCTTCTCGCGCGGCGCGTTCACGAACGCGGGGGTCCTGCGCTCGAGCGGCGACAGCGTCCGCGCCAGCTCGCCGAG
Source organism: Thermoanaerobaculia bacterium (assembly GCA_036271035.1). GTDB lineage: Bacteria > Acidobacteriota > Thermoanaerobaculia > UBA5066 > Gp7-AA6 > DAHUXD01. The sequence continues at coordinate 191 of DATBBK010000142.1, forward strand.
GGTCTTCTCGGAGAAACCCGTGCCGACCTTGCCGACGTAGAGCAACTTCCCCTTCGCGTACGCGCCGAGCAGCAGCGCGCCGAGATGCGAGCGCGCGCCGCGCGGCGGCGTGTAGCCCCCGACCACGAACTCGTCCTCCTGGTGGACCTTGACCTTGAGCCACTTCCCGCTGCGGCGCTCCTCGTAGGTGGACGACGCGTCCTTGGCGACGAGCCCCTCGAACCCGCGCCGCCGCGCGTCCTCGTAGGCGGCGAGGCCGTTCTTCGCGAGGCGGCGCGAGAGGAAGACGCGCGCCGTCTTCGAGACCCGCCCGAGCGCCTTTCCGAGCTCGCCGCGGCGTTCCTCGAGCGGAAGGCGGCGCAGGTCGCGGCCGCCGCGCCAGAGGCAGTCAAAGACGGCATACGCGTGCGCCCCGCCGCGCTGGAGGAGCTGGAAGCGCGAGACGCCCTCCTCGTCGAAGACGACGACCTCTCCGTCGAGCAGCAGCGTGCGGTCCGGCAGCTTCGCGACCGCCGCCGCGACCTCCGCGAAGGTGCCGGTGCGGTCGTTGTCGTTGCGGGAGAGGAGCGTCACGCGGCTCCCCTCCTTGTAGGCGAGGATCCGGTAGCCGTCGTACTTCTCCTCGTAGACCCAGCCGGGCAAATCGAACGGCTCGCCGACGAGCGTCGCCAGCATCGGCTTCACACGAATCGGTATGCGATCGCCTGCCACGTGACTCCTGACTGCCTTTCGCCTGCGGCGCACCGCTTACTGCTTACCGCTCTGAGGCTTCAACGGTACACTGTGTCTTTAGCAAATGCGGGACCTCCTGGCATGGGCCCTGGCGACCGAACTCATCGGCCTCGCTGTCCTTCCCCTCCTCCGCGTCTTCTTCGGGAACCGCCGCGACGCGGCGCTGCTGAGCCGGCCGGTCGGCCTCGCGATCGTGGCCTACGGCGGCTGGATCTGCGGGCTCGCCGCCGCGCCGATCGGCTTCTCGCGGCCGGCGCTGCTCTTCGTCCTGCTCGTCTGCGCGCTCGGAAGCTGGCTGATCCTGCCCCGGCTCACCGGCGGGAAGGGCCGCGGGGGCGTATGGGGCGACGAGGAGAAGCTCGGCGCGGCGCTCTTCTGGATCCCGGCGGCCGTGTTTTTCCTGATCCGCGCCGCCGGACCGGCGATCGACGGGCAGGAGAAGTTCATGGACCTCGCGTTCCTGAACTCGCTCGCGCGCTACCCGGCGATGCCGCCCGCCGACCCGTGGATGTCGGGACGCACGATCAACTACTACTACTGGGGCTATCTGCTCGCGGCCGTCCAGGCGAAGATCGCGAACGTCGCGCCGATGGTCGCGTACAACCTGGCCGTCGGCTCGTTCGCCGGGTTCTCCTTCTCGGCCGCGGCCTGCCTCGGCCTGCGCCTGTCGCGCGGAGACTTGCGCGTCGGGCTCGGCGGCGCCGCCGGGACCGTCTTCGCCGGCAACCTCACCGGCGCGCTCGACGCGTGGAACGCGCCGTTCGCCCGCGACTTCGACTACTTCCACGCCTCGCGCGTCATCGCGGCGGGAAACACGATCAACGAGTTCCCGTTCTTCACGTTCTTCCACGCCGACCTGCATCCGCACCTGCTCGCGTTCCCCTACTTCGTGGCCGCGTTCGCGGTCGCGCACCGCTGGATGGAGCGCGGTCCGGGCGATTGGAAACTGCGGCGCGTCCCGTGGATCTTCCTCGTCGCGCTCGTCGCGGGAACGGCGCGCGCGGCGAGCCTGTGGAACCTCCCCGCGCTCGCGGTCCTTCTGGTCTTCTGCGCGGTCATGCGCTCGGGCCGCGGCGACCGGCTGCCGCAGCCCGGCCCCGCGATCGGCGGCGCGATCCTCGGCCTCGTCGTCACTCTCGTCTCGATGGGACTCTTCTATCCGTACACGTCGTCGTTCTACCTGGAGAACCGCGGCCTCGGCCGGGCGACGCTGTTCTCGGGCCTGATCGAGTTCCTCGGCGTCTGGGGACTCCTCTTCACCGCGGCGGCGGCCGCGCTCTGGCCCCGGGGGTCGGACGTCTCCGAGGCCGCGAAGCGCCGGCGCGACGCGTTCGTCGCGGGCGCGGTGGCGGTGGCTCTCCTCGTCGGGCTCGCGTCGGGGCGGCCGGCGCTCGCCGTCCTCCTGACTCTCGCCGCCTTCGCCGCGGCCGCCGGCTGGCGCAGCCTCCGCGCCCCGGAGCCCGACGGCGGCGGCGTGTTCGCGGCGTTCCTGATCCTGTTCGGGCTCGGGATGGTCCTGGGGTGCGAGCTCGTCTACCTGAAGGACACCTACGGCCCCGAGCTCCAGCGGATGAACACGATCTTCAAGTTCTACCACCAGGCGTGGCCGCTGCTCGCGATCGGCATCGCCGTCTTCGCGGCGCGGGCATGGGACGCCTCGGCGCACGCTTTGCGGTCGCTCACCCGCGTCGTGCTCGTGGCGGCGGGAGTGCTGGGAATGCTCTGGCCGATCAACGTCATCGTCTCGCGGCTGCGCCAGCGCGAGGGGCCGTTCTCGCTCGACGCCCGCGGGCCCCTGCGGGCGCGGGATGCCGGCGACGCCGGTGCGATCGCCTGGCTCATCGGCAACGCGCCGATCGGATCGGTCGTCATGGAGGCGACCGGCGACCCGTACTCCGAGTACGCGCGGATCGCATCGCACACCGGGATCCCGACGGTGCTCGGCTGGGCGAACCACGAGGGGCTCTGGAGATCGAACGACCGCGAGCTCGAGGAGCGTTCCTCGAGCATCCGCGCCTTCTACACCGCGCGTGACCCGCGCCTCGCGTACGAGATCCTCCGCAAGTACGGCGTCAACTTCGTGATCCTCGGCAATCTGGAGCGGCGCGCGTATCCGAATGCCGACGCGATCTCCCGGTTCCCGTTCCTCCAGCCGATCGTCTCGGGCGACACCGAGGTCTTCGCGGTCGCGCGTCCCGGGCGAAGCGAAGGCGCGGCGACGCAGCCAAAACAGCCGCCCTCATGAGGATCCTCATGGCGCTCGACTACTACCGGCCCAACGTGTCGGGGCTGACGCTCTACGTCGAGCACCTGGCGGAGGGCCTAGCGCGGCGCGGCCACGCGGTCTCGGTCCTGACCCACCGCCACGAGCCGTCGCTGCCGCGCCGCGCCGAGGAGAACGGCGTGCGCGTCGTGAGGGCGCCCGTCGCCGCGCGGCTCGGCAAGGCGCTCGTCTCGCCCGCCATCCTCGCCGCGGCGCTCGCGGAGATGCCGAAGTCCGACGT
>DATBBK010000143.1:0-10277 GCA_036271035.1 Thermoanaerobaculia bacterium
TGGATCAGATCAGCGCGGACACGGTGTTCATCAAGGGGACGCCGGTCAACTGAGCTCGTTCGATGCGACTCTCGAAGGGCCCCGAAAGGGGCCCTTTTTCGTTCTCCGGGGCGTGAGAAACAATTTGATTGTCATCCCGAGGAGCGAAGCGACGAGGGACCCCTGGTTTCCATGTCATCCCGAGGAGCGAAGCGACGAGGGACCCCTTTCTTCGCCACGACAAGGCGCGAAAGCCTACCTCGCGTCGTCCCGGATCAGGCGGACCGTGCGGCTAGAATCACCGCGAATGGCCCGCCCGGCCGGAAGGCCCCGACAGCACCCGTGAACGCGATCCGCGCCGAGCGCGTCTCGAAGACGTATCGCGTCTACGACTCCGCCGCCGACCGCCTCCGCGAGATGCTGCTGCGGAGGCGGCGCCACCGCGACTTCCACGCGCTCCGCGACGTCTCGTTCGAGATCCCCCGCGGCGGCGCGCTCGGGCTGGTCGGAGAGAACGGCGCGGGCAAGTCGACGCTGCTCAAGATCGTCGCCGGCACGACGCGGGCGACGTCCGGCTCGATCGAGCTCGACGGCACCGTCGCGTCGATCCTCGAGCTCGGGATGGGGTTCCACCCCGAGTTCTCGGGCCGCGAGAACGCCCGCATGAACGCGGCGCTGCTCGGCCTCTCGGGCTCGCAGATCCGCCGGCGGCTGCCCGAGATCCGCGACTTCTCCGAGCTCGGCGAGTTCTTCGACCGCCCGGTGCGGACCTACTCGTCGGGCATGCTACTGCGCCTCGCGTTCTCCGTGGCGACGCACTGCGACGCGGACGTGCTCATCGTCGACGAGGCGCTCGCCGTCGGCGACGGCTACTTCCAGAAGAAGTCGGTCGACCGCATCACCGAGTTCCAGCGCAAGGGCGGCACGCTGCTGTTCTGCTCGCACGCGCTGTACTACGTCGCGCTTTTGTGCGACCGCGCGATCTGGCTGCGGCGCGGCGAGGCCGCGGCGCAGGGCGAGGCGCTCCCGGTGATCCGCGCGTACGAGTCGTTCCTGCAGGAGAAGGAACGCGCGCTCCTCGCGGATCCCGGCGCCACCGAGGCCGCTCCCGCCGCGACCGACGGCCGCCGGCCCGCGCGGATCACGGAGGTGGTCATCCACGACGGGTCCGGCTACGCGAGGACGGAGTTCGCGACGGGCGAGACGGTCGCCTTCGACGTCGCATTCGAGTCGAAGGATCCGACGCTCGCATTCCACGTCCGCATCGGCATCGACCGCGAGGACGGCATCCAGACCTTCGCGGTCGACACGCGGCTCGAGCCGTGGGCCCCGCTGACGGGCCGCGACTCCTATCGTGTGCGGCTCACCGTGCCGGACCTCCCGATCGCGCAGGGCGATTTCCGCGTGTACGTCTACCTCGGCGACGAGAAGGCGCTGCACGTGCACGACCTGAAGATCCTGCGGCCCGGCTTCACCGTCGCGGCCTCCGACTATGTCGTGGGGCTGCTGCGGCCCGCGCATGCGTGGACCCTGCCCGAGTCGGACGCGGCGGCGGCCGTCCCGCTCGACCGCGCCGCGTCGAAGTCTTGACCGAGAGCGCCCGCGCCATCGCGTTCCTCGCCGCGGCGCCGGCGGCGTCGTACGGGGACCGGTTCGCGCGCCTGCGCTGGCGGCGGGCGGCCGGGGTGGATTCGGTCCGGGACTGGGAGCCGAACGCTCCGGCGGCCGCCGCGCTCTCGGAGTCGGACGAGTGGGTCGTCGTCACGGACGCCGCCGCCGTGCCGGTCGGGAGCGTGCCGAGTCCCTCATCGGGCCAGGTCCTGCGGTGCCGGCCGGGGTCGCTCCCTGCCGTCCATACCCTGCGCGAGCTCGAGGCGTCGAAGATCCACGCGTACGACGGCGCGACCTCCGCGATCGCGTTCCGCACGGAGGATGCGGCGCCGCTCGCCCGACGGGGTACGGCGGCGCCCGGCGCGCCCGGGGCCCGGGAGGTCACCTGCGCCGAGCTCTTCGCGGCGCTCGCGGCGCGCGGCCGCGGCGCGGAGGGCTTCGTGTCCGTCGCGATTCCGGATGCCTCGGACGCGCCGCGTCCGGAGATCGCGCGCCGGATCCCGGACTCCGCCGTCCGGATCCTCGACGTGGGCTGCGGCGCGGGGGGAGCGCTCACCGCCGTCGCGCGCCGTTCGGAGAGACGGATCACGGGCATCGAGCGCGACGCGCGGGCGGCCGCGGCGGCGCGGCGGCGCTGCGACCGCGTCGTCGAGGGCGACCTGAGCGACGCGTTGCCGCGGCTCGCGGCCGAGGGCGAGCGGTTCGACGCGATCGTCTTCGCCGACGTGCTCGAGCACCTCGAGGAGCCTGTCGACGCGCTCGCGGCCGCGCGCGAGGCGGCGGCGCCGGGCGCTCTGCTGCTCGTCAGCGTCCCCAACGTCGGCCACCTCTCACTCGCGCGCGACCTGCTCCTCGGCCGCTTCGACCCGGCGCCGTCGGGCCTGGAGGACGCGGGGCACCTGCGCTGGTTCTCGCGCACGTTTCTCGAGGAGTCGATCCTCGAGGCGGGATGGTCGGCGCCGCGGATCGAGCGGGAGAGTGGAGCGCCCGCGCCGGACCCGGCCGCCTTCCTGGAGCTGGCCGCCCTCTGGCCGGACGCGGACCGCGAGAGCCTCGAGACGTACCAGTGGATCGCGACGGCGGCGCACGCGATTCCGTGACCCCCTCCGTCTCGGCCGTCGTCGTCAATCACCGCAGCGCGTCGGAGGCCGCGGACTGCGCGGCGTCGCTGCGTGCCGCGTTCGAGCGCGAGGGCGTCGCCGGCGAGATCGTTCTCGTCGACTGCGCCTCGGGCGAGGAGGAGGCGGGCCGCCTTCGCGGGATTCCCGCCGACGCGCTCGTACTGCTCTCCGACAACCTCGGCTACTCGGGCGGCGTGAACGCGGGAGTCGCGCGGGCGCGCGGCGCGGCGCTTCTGCTCTGCAACGCCGACGTCGTCTTCCAACCGGGCGCGGTCTCCGCGCTCGCGGCCGCCGTCGCCGAGCGGCGCGTCGGCGCCGCGGCGCCGCTGTGTCTGTGGGACGCCGCGGGCCGGCTGCGCCTGCCGGCCGACCCGCCCTCCGGGCTCGCCGGCGAGCTCGGCCTCGTTCGCTTCGCGCCGTTCGCGCGCCGCACGCTCGCGCTCTGGGAGCGCGGCGGCGAGGCGCGGCGGCTCGTCGGCGCCGTTCTCGCCGTTCGGCGGGAGGTCTGGGATCGCGTCGGCGCGTTCGACGAGCGGTATCCCTTCGAGTACGAGGAGACGGACTGGGAGATGCGCGCGAGACGCGCCGGATTCGTCCTGAGGTTCGATCCCGCGGCGCGCGTGCGTCACCTCTACGCGCGCAGCGCCGCACGCAACCCGGAGACGGAGGCGCGCCGGGCCGAGTCGCGCCGCGTCTTTCGCCGGCGCCACTACGGCGCGCTCGGGAGCGCCTTGATCGCGCGGATGGAGGGCGGTCCGCGCGACGCGGCCCGGGCGACGCCGGTCGCGGAGCCGCTCGTGCGCGCTCGGACGGGCGCGTGGGTCGCCGTGTCCACGAACCCCTCGCTCGTGCCGTTCGCCGGCGCACCGCTGGACTCCGACTTCCGGCTGCCCGACGAGGTCCTGGCCTCGCTGCGCCCGGGGCCCGTCTGGCTGCGCCCGTTCCGCGCCGCCGACGGCGCGCCGCTCGAGACGCTCGTCTGGGAGAAGCCGTGAGCGGCTTCGAGATCCGCGACGCGACGGCCGCCGACGCGCCGGGCATCCGGCGGCTCTTCGAGCGCGTCTTCGGGCATCCGCTCACCGACGCGCAGTGGCGGTGGAAGTTCGAGCAGAACCCCGACGGCTGGCGCGCGACGGTCGGCGTCCTCGACGGAGAGGTGGTCGGAAACTACGCGGGCTGGGGCGCCCGGTTCCTCGTGGAGGGCGCGGCGCGCCTGCTCTACTCCGTCGGCGACGTCGCGACGGACCCGTCGGTCCGCGTGCTCGGCGGCCGCCGCGGCGTCTACCGCGAGATGACGGAGGCGTTCTACGCCGGCGTCGCGCGCGAGGTGCCGTTCTGCTACGGATTCCCGAACGCGCGCGCGCTCCGGGTCAGCGAGCGGATCGTCGGCTCGCGGACCCTCTTCCCGATCGAGGTCGTGAGCGTTCCGGTGACGGAGCTCGGCGCGCCGCCGGCCAACGCCGAGGCGGGCGACTCCGTCGGCGAGGCATTCGACGCGCTCTGGAGCGCGGCGTCGCGGTTTCTCGACGAGGCCGCCGTGCGCGACCGCGCGCGCGTCAACTGGCGATTTCACGCGCGGCCCGACCGCTACTACCGCATGGTCTGGCGGCGGGAGGGCGGCGCGATGACGGGGTGGACCGCGCTGTCGATCGTCGGCGAGACGGCGACCGTCGCGGACTACCTGGGCGTCGAGCGCGACGGCTCGGACCTGCCTCCGCTCTTCGCGGCCGCGGCGGACGAGGCGCGGCGGCTCGGTGCGCGCCGGCTCGCGTTCTGGGTGCCGCGCGGCGGGCCGGGCCTCGCGCCGATCGAGGCGCTCGGCGGCGAGCGTCTCGACGCCGGATTCCCGGTGATCGTGCGCGTGTTCGACGAGCAGGCGGTGCGGCGCTTCGCCGACCGCGCGTACCTCGTGCCGTCGCTGTACGACTTGACGTGAGCCCACCTCGGGCGATCAGCCGGCCTTCGTCGCCTCCAGGAACAGGTTGAGCCCGAAGTCGCGGAGGTCGAGCCAGCGCAGCTCCGGATGACGGGACGCGTTCCACCGCGTGCGGCGCACCGAGAAACCGAGCCTCGCGAGGTCGCCCCGCAGGAGCTCCTCGTCGTAGACGAATCGGTGCTCGCCGTTCATGCGCAGGTGCATGTTGAGCGCCTCGCACGGTCCCTCCGCGGAGAGCTCCGCCGCGCACCAGCGCAGGTGCCGACCCGCCCGGCCGCGGTAGACCTTCGCGACGAGCGCGCGCAGATCCGGCGTGAGCAGGCGCATGGCGCCGCCGGGTCGGAGCAGGCGGAAGCACTCGCCGAGGAGACGGCGGCCGCTCTCACGGTCGAGGTGCTCGATCAGATCCTCGGAGTGGATGAACGCGATCGAGCCATCGGGGAAGGGGAGCGCGCGGGCGCAGTCGGCGAGAGCGTCCGTCGAGCCGTCGGGAGCGAGGTCCACGTTGATCCAGCCCTCGATGCGATGTCCGCCGCAGCCGAGGTGGAGGCGGGGGCCGGTGCCCGTTCGGCCGCCACCCGACAGGCGGCGCATCTCGGAGAGCGTCCTCAGGTACTCCGGCGGGACCGACGTGTCGCGGGGGTTCTCGTAGTAGGCGCGCTGGAGCGCGCGCAGGCGCTTCTCGAGCGAGCGGCGAGCCGTGCTCGTGGAGGCCGGACTCAACCCGGTATCGCGAACTCGCAGCGCCGGCAGATGAAGTCGTCGGGCGCCTCGTCGAGACCGTAGGTCCAGCGCCGCAGCTGCGCCATGGTGTCGCCGCCGAGGATCTCGGCGATCGACTGGGTCTTCACGTCCCCGATCTTCAGGTTCTCGTAGTAGTCCTGGCAGCAGAGAACCGCGGTGCCGGTCGCCGTGACGTGGAGGTGCTCGAACGGGCGCGAGCCCACGAGGTCGCAGCCGCGGAGCTTCTTGAGCGGAGGCGGCTCGATGACGTACGTGCCGCTGCCGGGCCGGCTGCGAATTTTGAACTGCTTGACGACCCAGCCCTTCGGCTCGAAGTGATCGCGGATCTCCGCGACGTCGCGCAAGTGTTCCTCGTCTTCCTCGCCGAGGCACACGATCGCGGTCTCCTCGGAGAGCTCGCGGGCGTGCATCGCGTCCATGTTCTCGAGCACGCGGGCGAGGTCGCGCGTGCCGTGCAGTTTCTCGTAGCGATCGGGGCGCAGCGTCGGCAGGTTCACGCCGATGTAGCGAAAGCGGCCGAGGCGCTCGAACATCTCCGCCCGCTCCGGCGTGAACCCGGACGCGTTCGTCAGGACGCTGACCGGCAGCCCGCGCGCGAACAGATACTTGACGCGTTCCTCGAAGAGGGGATCGAACGTCGGTTCGTTGTAGTTCGACAGCGAAATCGCGGCCTTCCGGCCCGCGATGGCGACGACCTGGTCGACGATCGACTCGAAGAGCTCCTGGGTCATCACGTCGCGGTCGCGCGGCGCGATCGAGACGGGGCAGAACGGGCAGCGGTGATTGCAGACCGTGCACGTCTCCAGGGACACGTAGAGCAAGTGCGTCTTCCGGATCTCGACATCGACGTCGTCGATCAGAAACCGCTCGGCGCGAAGATGCTCCAGGACACCCGGTGGCGGCGGCGGGCTCGAGGGCAGCCCCGCCCGCATCCGGTCGAGCACGTCGAACGCGTCCCCCGATTTCGGCAAGTAATTGCCGGTCAACGGGTTGTAGAGCGAGTCGCCCCGATCGTGCAGGAACGGGGAGACGACGGGCGGGCGGTCCTCGAGGGCCGCGCCCGACGACGAGGGGCTGTCCTCTGGCTGACTCATGGTGCGTTCGATCTAGCTACGGTCCTCAAACCCATTCTATCGGGGATTTCCGCCCCATCCGGGCCGTCGCAGCCCTTTCGCCTTGCAAGCGTCCGGCCCGAATGGCCGCCGGTCCGGGCCGGAGCCGGCCCCTCTGGGCGGCCCGTCTAGAATGGCTCCAAATTCGATGACGCGCGCAGAGTCCGGATCGCGGCACCCGCTCGAGAGCCGCGGCACCGGTCCGCTGCGGATCGCCTATCTCCTCGAATCCGGGGAGTTCTTCGGCGGCGTCAAGGTCATGATCATGCAGGCCGAGGCGCTCGTCCGCCGCGGCCACCGCGTGACGATCGTCTCCCCCCAGCCGCGGCCGGACTGGTACGAGTTCGGCGCCGTCCGCTTCGAGCAGGCGGCCTACCGCGAATCGCGCGCCCTCGCCGAGGCGGACATCCGGGTCGGCACGTTCTTCCGGACGGTCCCGCACGCCCTCGAGGGGTCGCAGGTTCCGGTGTTTCACCTCTGTCAGGGCTACGAGGGAGAGATCGGTTTCTACCGCGACGTCCTGCCGCGGATCCGCGAGATCTACGGGCTGCCCACTCACAAGCTCGCGATCTCGCCGGTGCTGGCGGCGCATCTCGAGGAGCTCGGCTTCGGGCCGGTGCGCGATATCGGTCAGGCGTTCGACGCGACGGGGTTCCAGCCGGGTCCGACTCGACCGGTCCACGAGCCGCCCGTCATCTTCGTCGTCGGCGCCGTCGAGATCGACTTCAAGGGCGTCGACGTCGTTCTCCGCGGCCTGGAGATCGCGCGTCGGCGCGGCGTGCCCTTCCGTCTCGTCCGCGCCTCGTACTTTGCTCCCACCGACTGGGAGCGCGAGCTCGACCTCGCCGACGAGTTTCATCACATGATCCCCCCCGAGAGAATGGCGTCGGCCTATCGCGCGGCCGACGCGTTCGTCGGCGGCTCACGCCCCGCCGAGGGCTTCGGGCTACCGACGCTGGAGGCTCTCGCGTGCGGTCTGCCGGCGCTCCTGTCGGACAACCCCGGACAGCGCGACATCGGACGGAACGCGGCGTGGTACTACAAGGATGGAGACCCGGAATCGCTCGCGGACGCCCTGCCCGGGATCCTGACCGAGGCCGCGCGCGTCCGCGCCCGCGTCGCCGGACCGGCGGAGGCGGCACGCTACGACACCGACCGCGTGGCGGAGCGGCTCGAGGCCGCGTTCGCCGCCGCGCTGATCGAGGCGCGGGGCCGCCCCCCGGCGGGGGTTCACGGCAGGATGTGAGCCCGGCCGATCTCGGGCCGCCGTCCGATCCGAAGCCGTCGCGGCCGGCACGCGTCGGCCCCGTCGCAGGATGGGTCCTCGCCGCGATCGCCGTCGCCGCCGCGGTCGCGCTCCTCTACGGCCCGGCGCTTCGCCTCTGGTGGACGTACGACGACTTCTATTGCCTGCATCTAATCCGAGGCGCGCCTCTGCTCGCGTCGTTCTCGTCGGCCGCCTGGCGGCAGTCCGGGATGTTCACGCCGCTCCTTCTCGTATCGTTCGCCACCGACCTTCGCGTGTTCGGTCTTCGCCCGGGACTCTTCTACGCCCACCAGCTGCTGTCGCTGGCGCTCGCCGCTCTCGCACTCTTCGCCGTGCTGCGTCTCTGGTTGCCGCGGCGTCTCGCATTGTTCGCGTCGCTGCTCTTCCTCGCGGGCGCGCCGATATCGGCGTGGGCGCAGGAGCTGCTCGTGCGCCACTACGTCGAGGGGCTGATCCTGGCGGCGGCCTCGGTGTGGCTCTTCGTCGCCGGCCTGCGCGATCGGCGGGCGCTGCTCGCCGTGATCTCGGCGGCGTGCTATTTCGCGGCGTCGCTCGAGAAGGAGGTCTACGTCCCGGTCATCGCGCTTCTCGCCGCTCTCCCCGAGAGGGACCGGCGGAGTCGCTTCCGCGCTCTCGTTCCGCATGCGATCGCGCTCGCGGCGTACCTGGCCTGGAGGCTCGCCGAGGTCGGAAGCCTCACCGCCGCCCAGGGCTGGACGATTCGCGCCGCCGACCTGCCGTCGCTCCTGCTTCGCCTGCCCGAGCGGATCGGCGCGTCGCTCGCCGGAAGCGGATGGCCGGCGGCCGCTCTCCTCTCCGCGGGGCTCGCCGTCGGTCTCGGCGCCGCCGTCGTGCGGCGGCGCGGCGCGGCGCTCCTGCTGGGATGGTCGCTGCTTCTCGCCGCGGCGCCGGTCTTCCTCGTCGTGCAGAGCTTCCATCCGCGCTACGCGGGCCTGCCCTGGCTCGTACTGGTCGTCGGCTTCACCTTCGGGCTCGGCAACCTGGTCGCGCGAAACGGCTCCCGACGAGCGCTGAGCTGGCTCGTGGCCGCCGCCGTCGTCGCGGGGACCCTCGCCGCCAATCGCGCCGCGTGGAGCTCGCGATACGCGCTGGCGTGGCGGATGAGCACCGAGGGCCGCTTCTTCCTCGGAATGGCAGGCGGCGATCTCCTGAGGCATCCGGCGATCCCCGCCGCGGCGATGAACGAGCTGCGCTGGCTCAAGGAATCCGCTCTTCGTCTGCCGGCCGGGGGCGGCTGGTTCGCGGACGACCTGTTCCTCTGCGAGCCGGCGAGGCCGGTCACGCGGGTCTTCGAGTACCGCGCCTCGAGCGGTCGCGTCGAGGACGTCGGCTCCGAGCTTCCGCGAATCCGCTCCGACTACTGCGCGCGTCTGCGAGACGCGCCTCTGTGGGGCGACTTCTCTCACCGGGGCGGCGACTTCTTCTGGAGTCTCGGACCGTATCCGGACGGCACGTACTCGATCGTCTACGGCGAGGGCGTCGAGCGCTTCGACGTCGTGCGAAGCGGCGGCTATCGCCACCATGCCGACCTCTTCACCCTGCGGCTGCGGTATCAATCCCCCGAGGGCTGGATCACGTTCTCGCCGGACATTCCGCTAGACTTTCGAGCCGCATCCAGCATCCGCTGGGAGCGGCCGGCGCATAAGTCTTGATCGGACGACTCCAGCTCAACGCGGACCCCGCCTCGCTGCGCGAGGCTTACGCAGCCGCGCGACCGTTCCCGCACGCCGTCATCGACGGCCTCTTCGAAGACGGCGTGCTCGACGAGATGCTGGCGGGATTCCCGGCTCCGTCGGACCCCGCCTGGGGGCATTTCGAGAACGCGCAGGAAAACAAGCTCGGCAACTACGGCCGCCTCGAGGATCTGTCTCAGCCGATTCGAAGCTTCCTCTCCGCGCTGAACGCGCCGCCACTGCTCTCGTTTCTGGAAACGCTGACCGGCATCGACGGCCTCGTTCCGGACCCGTATTTCGGCGGCGGCGCGCTGCATCAGATCGTGCGGGGCGGCTTCCTGAAGGTCCACGCCGACTTCAACTGGCATCCGAAGCTCCGGCTCGACCGGCGGTTGAACATGCTCGTCTATCTCAATCGCGGCTGGCGGTCCGAGTGGGGCGGCGCGCTCGAGCTCTGGGACCGCGAGATGTCGAACCCGGTCGCGTCGATCCTGCCGACGTTCAACCGCACCGTGGTGTTCACGACGACGGACTGGTCGTTCCACGGCCACCCCCATCCGCTGAGCTGCCCCGAGGGCACGACGCGCAAGTCGGTCTCCCTGTATTACTACTCGAACGGGCGTCCCGAGGCGGAGCGGTCCGCGCCGCACGACACGATCTTTACGGCGCCCTCGTCCGGCTGAGCGGCTCGCGGACGGGCCGCTCCGCCGCCCGACTTAGACTCCCCGCCATGTCCCGCCTCGCATGACATCCGTCCTCCTGCTCCTGCTCTACGCGGCCGCGGTCGCCGCGGTCGGCGCCATCGCGCGGGCG
>DATBBK010000144.1:0-2387 GCA_036271035.1 Thermoanaerobaculia bacterium
CGGACCGTCGCGCCGCGGTCGCGATTCGTCGACGGATACTCCCGCGCGAAGTCCCTCGCGAGCTGTCCCAGCTCGCCGCGGGCGTCGCCGAGGCGGACGCCTCGCTTGAGGCGAGCCCGAACGATCAGCTCGCGGTCGTCACGGTCGGAGAAGAAGCTCTTGTTCGGATTCGTCGCGAACGAGCCCGCCATCGCGAGGGGCACGAAGAAGTCGGGGCGGTCGAAGATGTAGAGGCTCGTGAAGCCGTCGGGCGCGACGCCGATCACCGTGAAATCCCGGCCGTTCAGACGAATCGTCTGGCCCACGACGGACGGGTCGCCCCCGAGCTCGTTTCGCCAGAAGTCGGCGCCGAGCACGACCACGGCATCGCGCCCGGGTACGCGATCCTCGTCGTCGCGGAACCCGCGCCCGACGCGCGGCTCGACCTCCATCGCGCGGAAGAAGTTGCCGGAGACGAGGAGAGCGCCCTTGATCCGCGGGATCTCCGAGGCGCGCGCGCTGAAGCCCACCGTGGTCAGCGCCGTGTGCGCGGCGACGCCGGCGTAGCTCTTCACGTGGTCGCGGATGTCGACGTACTCGCGGTACGAGAACGAGTCGAAGGCGTTGTCGCGCGACGTGGAGACGAGGGTCATCACCTCGCCCGGCCTCGGCACCGGGTAGGGCCGGAAGATGAGCGCGTCCAGCATGCTGAGCGGCGTCGCCGTCATGCCGACGCCGAGGGCGATCGTGATCGCGATGAACGCCGTCAGGCCCGGCGTGCGGCGAAGGCTCCTCGCGGCGTAGCGCACGTCGTCGACGAAGTCCGTGAGCCAGTGGAGGTGCCGCGCGTCGCGGATCTCCTCCTTGCGCTGATCGAGGCCGCCCATCGCGAGGAGCGCGCGCCGGCGGGCGTCCTCGGGCGAGAGCCCGTCCGCCACGCCCTCCTCGATCTTGTGCTCGAGGTGGAAGCGAAGCTCCTCGTCCATCTCGTCCTCGACCCGCCGGCGCCGGAAGATCGATTTCAGCCTGAGCGGCGCCGTGTACCACCAGTGCTCGGGACGCATGACGCTCCTCCTCCTAGGCCTCCGAGAGCGCGACGACCGCCGAGATCGCCGACGACAGCCGCTTCCAGTTCGCGGCCTCCGCGTCGAGCTGGCGGCGGCCGAGCCGGGTCAGCGCGTAGAACTTCGCCTTCCGGTTGTTCTCGGTCTGTTTCCACTCCGAGCGGATCCAGCCCTCCTGCTCGAGCTTGTGGAGCGCCGGGTACAGCGATCCCTCGCTGACCTGCAGGACCTCGGACGACAGCGAGCGCAGGCGCAGGCTGATCGCCCAGCCATGGAGCGGCTCGAGCGCGAGGATCTTCAAGAGGAGAAGGTCGAGGGTGCCCTGGACGAGGTCGGCGGGTTTGCTCATCTCGGTGTCCTAGGGAAGGTACGGCCGCGCGGGCCGCGGGTTTCATGTTTCATATCGGTTTCCGAGGGGAGAATAGCCTGACTCCCCTCGGTGAGCCAGAGGAGAGGGCCGGACGGGCCCGCCGCGCCGCTGGGACGCTAGTTCAGGAAGCCCCGCACGTACCCGGCGATCTCGTCCGCCGCAACGTCCAGCGCGAAGTGGCCGGCCTCGACGACGTGGACCTCCGCCGAAGGCACGTCCCGCCGGAAGCTCTCCGGCTCGGACGCGTCGAACGAGAGGTCGTACTTGCCCCACAGGACGAGCAGCCGCGGCTTGTTCGCGCGCATCCAGGCCTGCCACTTCGGATAGGCCTCGACGTTCGTCCGGTAGTCGTAGAAGAGGTCGCTCTGGATGTCGCCCTGCCCGGGCTGATTGAGGAAACGGTACTCGTCGGTCCAGAGGTCGGGATCGTAGAGCTCGAGGCGCGGGTCGCTGCCGAGGTGGCGCGTCCGCGTCGTCTGCAGGGAGAGCAGGTTCGTCCGCAGGGCGGCCTCGTTCGGAGCACGGTCGGCCCAGAACGCGCGCCGCGCCTTCCAGTTCGCGCCCAGGCCCGAGTCGTGCGCGACAGCGTTCTGGACGATGATGGCCTCGACGCGCTCCGGGTGCGCGAGCGCCATGCGGAACCCGACGGGACCGCCGTAGTCGTGCATGTAGAGCGTGTACCTCGACAGGCCGAGCGTCTCCGTGAGCTTGTTCATCAGCTCGGCGACGTGGTCGAACGTGTAGGCGAACTTCTTCGGATCCGGCCAGTCGCTGTGCCCGAAGCCCGGGTAGTCGGGCGCGATCAGGTGGTATCGATCGGAGAGACGGGCGAACAACGGCTCGAACTGCCGCGAGGACGTCGGCACGCCGTGCAGGAGCAGGATCACGGGCGCGCTCTTCGGTCCGGCCTCCCGGTAGAAGATCGAGACTCCGTCGATCTGCGCCGAGCGATACGCGGTCGGATGTTCCACGGC
>DATBBK010000145.1:0-3627 GCA_036271035.1 Thermoanaerobaculia bacterium
CCGCCGGCGCGGGCGCCGTCTCCGCTTCCGCGAAGGCGTACCCGTACCCGTGGATCGTCCGCAGGAACCTCGGTTCGCGGGCTTCGTCACCGATTTCGCGGCGCACCTCCGCCACGAGTCCCGCGAGGCTCGCCTCCGTGACGAACGTCTGCGGCCACAGGATGCCGAACAGCTCCTCCTTCGTGAGCGTGCGCGGCCGGCTCTCGACGAGCACGCGCAAGAGCTCGAAGGCCTTCGGCGACAGATGCACGTGCCGCTCGCCGCGCCGGACCTCGCGCCGCATCGAATCGAAGGTGCAGTCACCGAACTGGATTCGCATCGACGACCTCACGCTAGAAGTGCCCATAAGTTTCGAATCGAAGTCTCATGACCCCAAGGGCCCTCCGTCTCGGATGTCTCTCATAGCGGAGGAGGCCATCGTCGAATTCCCGGACGTGCGCACTCCCCCGCGGGAGAGCCGCCGTGGACCGGCCAGCGCGCAGAGTCGCAAGCCTCCTGACTCGCCTCCTCCTCGCCGTCGCCTCGTCCGCGTCTTCTCTCCTGCCGGCGTCCGTCGCGGAGGCCCTCGAGAACGGAGGCGTGCCCGCGACGGTGCAGCCGATGACGATCCCGTTCTTCATCGACCGGAAGCTGCCGCGGCAGATGCGGCCGTCGCTCGACGAGGCGCTGCGACGCATCTCGGACTCGCGGTGCCAGGAGATCCTCACGGACTTCACCGATCCGCAGGGCCGCACGCTGGATCTGAATCTCGCGAAGACCGGGCAGGGATTCCCGGCGTATCTCGGCTGGGTGATCTTCTACGACGGCCGCGCGACGACGCCGTGCGAAGACAGCCGGACGCTCGCGTGGACGAATCCGGGCAGCCGCGCGGTGCTCGTGTGCTGGGACCAGTTCGCGGCGGAGCAGCGAACGAACTTCGGCTACACGGCGAACACGATCATCCACGAGACGCTGCACACGCTCGGCCTCGGCGAGACGCCGCCGGACCCGCGCGCGATCACCGCGCAGGTGGCGCAGCGGTGCGGACATTGACCCGCGAGCCGGGAAAGCCGCGTGCGCGCTCCTCCGCGGGTCATCCTGAGTGCCGAAGGCGCGAAGGATCCGCGGGTCGACGCGGCGACACGGCGTTCAGTGCGGGGATCCTTCGTCGCTTCGCTCCTCAGGATGACGTCTTGAATCGCACCTCGTCCAGAAACCCCCTCACGATCTCGCTGAATTTCTCCGGCTCCTCCCGCTGCGGCAGGTGGCCAGCGTTCGGGATCACCGCGAAGCGCGCGTTCGGCAGCCGCTCCGCGAGCCGCCGGCCCTCGCGCACCGGGATCATCCGGTCCTCCTCGCCCCAGACCACGAGCGCCGGCGCCGTCACGCGCGCCGCGAGCCCCTCGAATTCCCGCGGATCGGTCCGGATCGCCGCGAGTGCCGCGCGGCGCGTCCCGGGGATCGTGAGCGGGAGCCAGGCGTCGTCGATCGCGTGCGGCGTCACGTTCGACGCTCGAGCGTAGATCCGCATCCGCAGTCCGATCGCGACGCTGGCGCGCGTCGAGAGCGCGAGCGCGAGCTCGCCGAGGACGGGCGTCCGCAGCACGGCCACCGGCCAGGGGACCGGCGTCTCCGCGGTCGCCGCGGCGACCAGGACGAGGGCGGCGACGCGCTCGGGCCGCGTTGCCGCGACCTGCATCACCGTGGCGCCGCCGAGCGAGTTGCCGACGAGGGCGGCGCGCGCGATGTGCCGCGCGTCGAGAAACGCGAGGAGCGATCGGGCCTCGCCGGAGACCGTGTAGTCGTACGGCCACGGCCGGTCGGAGGCGCCGAAGCCGGGCAGGTCGACGGCGATCGCGGGCCGGCCGGCCGATGCGCCGTCGAGGACGCTCCGCCACGACGCCGACGACGCGAGCAGCCCGTGGACGTAGACGACCGGATCGCCCGAGCCCTCCGTCTCTCTCGTCCGCCAGCGGACGCCGGCGGCGCCTTGCGGAACGACCTCGAGCGCGCCGTGCGTCACGACCGTGAGCGCGCCTTGCGGCACGACCTCGAGCGCGCCGATTGGCACGACCGTGTCGCGCTCGCCGGGCCCGGGGGGCGGAGGTGCGCGCCGCCGCATGCGCCTGAGACCGCTATGGAGCGGCGTCCTCCCAGGCGGCGGCGCAGGTCCCCTGGAATCGGTCCGCGTATCCGTCGTACGACTTGTACTTCGGCAGGTCGCAGGCGGCGAGGAACTGCTCCTTGGTCTTGCCCCCGGCGCGCGCCGTCTTCGCGGCGTCCAGGACGTCCGCGATGAACTGCCGGAACTCCTTCAGACCCGCCAGGTCGGTCGCCTCGCCGTGGCCCGGGATGATCTTCACGTCCGGCGACACGCGCGCGATCGCGGCGTCGATCGCGGCGAGGTATCCCTTCGCGGAGCCGCCCGCGCTGACGTCGATGAACGGGATGACGCGGTTGAAGAAGATGTCGCCCATGTGCAGGACCTTCGCCTTCTCGAAGTAGATGACGCTGTCGCCGTCCGTGTGGGCCGGCGGCGTGTGCCACACGTCGATCGTCTCGTCGCCGACGTAGATCTTGATCTCGCTCGCGAAGGTCACGACGGGCGCCGCGATCTCCTCGACCTTGACCTTCTTCGCCCAGTCGAGCGCGTCCTCGAGGAACTTGACGTCTTCCGCCTTGCCCTTCTTCTTCGCCTCCTCGAGGTACGCCGGGTACTCCTTGAGGATCGTCTGCGGCGAGGCGAGCATGCGCTTGCGCACGTTCTCGTGCGCGAGGATCACCGCGAAGGAGCGGAACCCCTCGTTGCCGCCCGTGTGATCGCCGTGGTGGTGCGTGTTGACGAGGTACTTGATCGGCTTGTCGCTCACGCTCTTGATCTGACTGACGATCCCGGGCACGAGCTCCTTGAACTCCGAGTCGACGACGAGGACCGCGTCGGGCCCGGCGAGGAACCCGATGTTGCCTCCCTTGCCGTACAGCACCCAGACGCCGCGCGAGAGCTCCTGCTTGCGGAAGATCTCGCCGGGCTCGCGCTCGTGGTGGTCGGGCGTGGGCGTGGGCTTCGGCTGCGCGGCGAGAAGGGCGGGAACGGCCGAGAGAACCGCGGTGGCGATCCATTTGCGCATGTCGCTCACTCCGGAAGTCGTCCGAGACATCGTGATCGAGCTCGGAATGTCAATTCTCGATTCGCAATTCGCAATTCTTCCATACACTTCCTCCGTGCCCACCTGGAAGCTCACGCTGGAGTACGACGGCACGCGCTACAGCGGCTGGCAGTCCCAGAAGAACACCGATCGGACGGTGCAGGGCGCGCTCGTTCGCGCGGCGCACGAGCTCCTCGGCGAGGACGCGATGACGGGCGGCGCCGGCCGCACCGACGCGGGCGTGCACGCGCTCGCGCAGATCGCGCACCTGCGCGCGAAGCGGGACATGCCCGAGCGCCAGGTCCAGGAGGGCCTGAACGACCGGCTGCCGTTCGACATCAACGTCCTCGCCGTCGAGAAGGCGCCGCCCCGCTTCCACGCGCGCCACGACGCGAAGGCGCGCACGTATCTCTACCGCGTGTCGCGCCGGCGCACCGCCTTCGACAAGCGCCTCGTCTGGTGGATCAAGGATCGGCTCGATCTCGCGCCCATGCGAAAGGCC
>DATBBK010000146.1:0-2672 GCA_036271035.1 Thermoanaerobaculia bacterium
CCCGTCATGTTCTTCCACCACGCGCTCGGCCGCGAGGTGCCGATCCACCGCGCCTTCTTCGAGGACATGGCCTCGCGCAACCTCGAGGCCGTGCCGCCCGCGCCGGTCGTCACGATCGTCATGGGGGAGAAGGACGAAAGCGTTCCCTTCGACGGCGTCCAGCGCGTTTGGGAAGACTGGGAAGGGTCCGGGCGGCTCGCGACCGGCTCGCGTTTCGTCGCGATACCCGGCGGCGACCACGGTCTCGTCGACCACGTCGACCGCATCGCCGACGAAGTCGTGCGGATGATCGGTTAGACCGTCGCGCGCGACTCCCGCGGCGCGGCAGGGCGCCGTCGAAGGCCGGGTCAATCCGCCGCGCATCCCGTGCCTCGAAGCGCACCAGCGGCCCGGTCCTCTCATCTCCACTGGACGGATAGAATCGCGACGCAATGGCGCTCTCTGGTCTCGGCTTGTTTCTGCTGGAAGCCTGTGCGGGAACGGCATTTCTGCTCCTCTTCTTTCCGCCGGCGATCCTTGGACGGGGCTTCTTCTCGCTCCACGGACTCCTGGCGGCCGGTTTCGCCGTCCTGGCATTGCTGGTCCACCCCGACGGCCTTCCCGTCATGCCCGCCGCCGCCTCGGCCGTCCTGCTCATCGCCTACACGGCCGCCGCTCACGCGGGCGCCGCCGCGCGGTCGCGCCCCGTCCTCGCGCTCGGCGCCGCCGCCGGCTTCTGGTGCCTCGCTCGCGTCGCGCTCGTCGCGCCGCGTGGGTCGGGCGACGTCTGGACCGTCATCGGCGCGATCGCCGGAGGCCTTTTCTTCGGCGCCGTCCTCCTGGTCATGAACCTCGGCCACTGGTATCTCGTCTCGCGCAAGCTGCCGTTCCAGCTCCTGGCGCGCGGCGCCGGCCTCTTCGCGCTGCTCGCCGCTTTCCGCACCGTCTATCTCGGCGTCGCGATCGCCGCGCACCGCCACGCCGGCGGCGTCGACGCGCTCCTCTCGCTCGAGCGCGACGCGCTGTTCTTTCTGTTCCGGGTCCTCTGGGGGATCGCGGGGCCGCTCGCGCTGTCGTGGTTCATCTGGCGCACCGCGGAGATGAAGTCGAACCAGGCCGCGACCGGCCTGCTCTACGTCGCGCTCGTGTTCGTGCTCATCGGCGAGCTGCTCTCCTCGTACCTGACGGTTGCCACCGGCTTCCCGGCCTGATTGGGGGCCGAGCGCGTGCGGGCGAGGTTCTACTGCCCGGAGTGCCTCACGCACGCCGACCACGACGGGACGGCGTCGGGCGATCTTCAGTGCGCCGGCTGCGCGCGGGCGTATGCCGCGGACCCCGCCGGGGCGGTCGGACCCGAGGGCGTCGAGCGCTGCGTCTTCTGCGGCAACCGCACGTTCTTCCTCCAGAAGGACTTCGACCAGCGCCTCGGCTGTCTGATCATGGGCGTCTCGCTCGCGGCGGCGCTGTTCGTCGGCTGGCGCTTCGGCTGGATCTGGTTCACGCCCGCGCTGCTCGCGAGCGTCGTCGTCGACTGGATCGTCGCGGCGAGGATCCGGCCGGTCACGATCTGCTATCGCTGCGACGCCGAGTATCGCGACGTTCCCGTTCACGCCAAGCACAAGGGCTACGATCCTCATCTCGCCGAGCGCTTCGCCGACAAGAAAACCGTTCGGCGCATGCGCTGAGCCGGCGAGCGTGACTCCTGCGCCGGGGCGCAGCGAGCGAGGCGGATAGAGTCGGCGTGAAGATCTACGACATCTCCCGCGTGATCTCCGAGCAGACGCCGGTCTGGCCCGGGGACGTCCCCTTCACGTGGAGGGAGACGGCCGGCGCCGAGACCGGCGCGCCGTGGGGCTCGACGTGCTTCACGATGAGCGCGCACTGCGGGACCCACGCCGACGCTCCGGGGCACGTCTTCGGCGACGCGGCCGCGATCGGCGAGGCGCCGCTCGCCGCGTACATCGGACCGGCGCGCGTGATCGACCTGCCCGGAGTGGGGGAGGTCGGCGCCGACGCGCTGCCGCGCCGCAGCCTCGGCGCGTCGCGGATCCTGTTCCGCTCGGGCGGCCGCGCGTCGCTGTCGCCGCTCGCCGCGATCCGTCTCGCCGAGAAGGGCGCGATGCTCGTCGGCACCGACGCCGCCTCGATCGATCCGGAGGACGCCGAGGATCTGCCGGCGCACCGCGCGCTGCTGGAGCGCGGCATCGCGCTTTTGGAGGACCTCGATCTCGCCGGCGTTCCGGAGGGCGACTACCAGCTCGTCGCGCTGCCGCTGCGGTTCAAGGACCTGGACGCGTCGCCGGTCCGGGCGATCCTGATCGAGGAGTAGCCGGCGACATATTAGCGACAGCTAATATGTTCGGAATCACGTCGACACGATTTCCACTTCGCGGTTGATGGCATCGGGCGGTCTCTCGGCGAAGGAGCGCGCGCCTGCGGCGGTCCCTATCGTGAAGGCGTGCCGTCGCCGGCGGCCGCGAAGGCCGCCCCCTGGGAGCGCCGCGACCCGGCCGCCTCTACGGGAACAGCCCCCGGATCCGGGTCGCCTCGTCGACGCGGCCGACCGCGAGGATGAGCGCACCCGTGCGGAGGTCCGTGTCGTGGCGGCGCGCCGTCTCGGCGACGTCCTCGTAGGCGCGCCGGATCGTCCGCTCGAGGTGGTTGCGCACGACGTCCGGGTCCCAGAAGAACGA
>DATBBK010000147.1:0-10493 GCA_036271035.1 Thermoanaerobaculia bacterium
CCGCCCGGTTCATCGCCTCGCTGTCGCGCGACATCCCGTGGCACGTCACCGCGTTCCATCCCGACTACAAGATGCTCGATCCGGGCGCGACGCCCGTCTCGGCGCTCGTCCGCGCGTGCGAGATCGGCACGGGGGAAGGCCTGCGGTTCGTCTACGCGGGCAACGCGCCGGGCCGGGTGGGCGAGTGGGAGAACACGCGCTGCCCGCGCTGCGCCGCCACCCTCGTCGAGCGCTACAGCTTCCGCGTGCTCTCGAATCGGATCGCGGGCGGGAAGTGCCCGGACTGCCGCGAGCCGATCCCCGGACGCTGGGACGGCGCGGTCGAGGGCACGACCCGAACGCACGGGATCCCGCTGCCGGTGATCTAGCGGGCGGCTTGGCGGGAGCGGGGCTCGTAAAACCGCACTGGAACTGATGCCTCGCCGGTCTATGGGGTCAGACCCCCTGCGGGGGTCAGACCCCGAGCACGGCATCCTGTAAACGATCTCTTTGCCGCGTCGTCCAACTTCCGGTTAGGAACGGGAAGGAGGACGACGTGACCATTCCCTGGACCCGCGAGGCGGCCGCGCATCTCTACCGGCGGGCGGGGTTCGGGGGCACGCCGGCCGAGATCGACGCGCTCTTTGCGAGGGGCCTCGAGGGCGCTGTCGGCTGGCTCGTCGACTACGACTCCATTCCGACGGACGACTACGAGTCCCAGCTCGCCTCGCGCGGCTACAACCTCCAGCGCACGACCGGTCTCCAGCAGTGGTTTCTCGACCGGATGGCGTTCTCGCCGCGGCCGCTGGAGGAAAAGATGACGTACTTCTGGAACCTGCACTGGACCTCCGGCATCTCGAAGGTCAAGGGCGAGACGCTCATTCTCAACCAGAACCAGACAGAGCGCCGCCTCGCGATGGGGCGGTTCGACGATCTCGTGACCGCGATCTCCCAGGCCCCCGCGATGCTCGTGTGGCTCGACAACGCGACGAACCGCGTCGGCCGGCCCAACGAGAACTACGGGCGCGAGCTCATGGAGCTCTTCACGCTCGGCGTCGGCAACTACAGCCAGACCGACGTGACGGAGGTCGCGCGCGCCCTGACGGGCTGGACCGTCGCGAACTACAACAAGGCGACCCAGTACGACGCGGCGACCTTCACCGTCCGCGCCGACTACCACGACGACGGCGTCAAGACGATCCTGGGTCAGAGCGGCGCCTTCGACGGCGGCGACGCGATTCGCATCATCCTCGAGCACACCGATGCCGAGGGCTCCGTCAGCGGGCGCTTCATCGGGGCGAAGCTGTGGTCGTACTTCGCCGGCCGCGACGCCGACGACTACGTGACCGCCGCGCTTCGCGACGTGTACGTGTCGAGCGGCCGCTCCATCCGCGAGGTCGTGCGCGCGATCCTGCTCCACCCCGAGCTCTACGAGGCGCACACGATGCGGACGTGGGTGCGGAGCCCGGTCGAGTTCGCGGTCGCCGCGATCCGGATGCTCGAGGCGAAGAGCGACTTCTCCGCGCCGGCCAACGCTCTCGCCGGGATGGGCCAGTCGCTCTTCAACCCGTCCGACGCGAAGGGCTGGGACTGGGGGATGGCCTGGCTGAACACCGGGTCGCTCTTCGCGCGGGCGTCGCTCGCGAACACGCTGGCCAGCAACCGCGGCACGGCGGGCTCGCGGTTCGACGCCTCGGCCCTGCTCGGCGGAGCGGACGCGTCGACCGCCGAGGGCGTCGTGGACGCGCTGGCGGCGCGGCTCAACGTCGAGGACGCGGCCGGCGGCGTGCGCGACGCCTGGATCGCCTACCTCGAGGCGAACGACGACGGCTCGCGCGGAACCTGGGCGAACGACACGGCCCACGTGGACGAGAAGGTGCGCGGCCTCGTCCACGTCATGCTGACCGGTCCGGCCTTCCAGCTCGCCTGAGGCCCGCGGAGAGAAGGAGCAGACCATGGCGTTCACGCGGCGCGATTTCCTGATCCGCTCGAGCGGCTTCGTCACGGTCTCGGCGATGGTGCCGCGCTGGGCGGTCAAGGGCGCGGCGGCGTTCGAGGAGTCGGTCGGCGCGGACGCGTCCGGCCGCACGCTCGTCGTGCTCGAGCTCATGGGCGGCAACGACGGGCTGAACACGGTCGTTCCGTACGCGGACGCGCTCTACCCGCAGCTGCGCTCGCGCATCGGGATTCCGGTGGGAACGGTGCTGCAGCTCGACGGCCAGCTGGGCATGAACCCCGTCATGACGGGTCTCAAGTCGCTGTGGGACGCCGGCCGCGTCGCGCTCGTGACGAACGTCGGCTACCCGAACTCGAGCCTCTCGCACTTCCAGTCGCGCGACATCTGGCATACGGCTGACCCGCTGCTCGCGCAGCGGCGCGGCTGGCTCGGGCGCTGGGCGGACGCGACGATCGCGGGCAACGGCAACCCGCTCTCGTGCGCCGCGATCTCGCAGAATCTGCCGCGCACGCTGCTCGCCGATCACGTCGGGGTGCCGACGTTCCTGACGCTCGCGAGCTACCAGTACCAGACCGACGGCGCGTACCCCGGCGACTCGGGCAACCAGCGGACCGCGTTTCTCGCCCAGAGCGCCGCCGAGTACGAGATCGACAACACGCCCTCGGCGCTCGCGGGTGTCGCGAACGACGCGATCGTCTCCTCGGACGTCCTGCAGACCGTGGGCGCCGGCTACGTCTCGATGGGTGCGTACCCGAACAACTCGCTCGGCGCGGGCCTCGAGCTCATCGCGCAGATCATCAATGCCCACGTCGGCGCGCGAATCCTCTACGTCACCTATGGTGGATTCGACAACCACTCGGGGGAAGACCAGGACCACGATCCGCTGCTCACCGACGTGTCCGACTCGATCAAGGCGTTCTTCGACGACCTCGACGGGCACGGCAAGTCGCACGAAGTGCTGCTGATGACGTGGTCGGAGTTCGGCCGCCGCGCCCAGGACAACGGGTCGAACGGCACGGACCACGGCACGTCGGCGCCGCACTTCGTCGTCGGCGACGCGGTCGTGTCGGGCATCCACGGCGGCCCGCCGGACCTCGCGCACCTCGACGCGAACGGGAATCTCGCGATCGAGAACGACTTCCGCAGCTACTACGGGACGATCCTGTCGGACTGGCTCGGCGCGGACGCCGCGGCCGTGCTGGGCGCCGAGTGGCCGAACCTGGGGTTCGTCAACCGGTCGTACGGCTCGGTGATCGGGGGCACCGGTCGAGCGGCGGTCCGCAAAGCGTAAGACGCGAGACGTGAGGGACGGGAAAATATATTAGCCAACGCTAATATGTCAGCGCCGCGTCCCGAAGGTTCACATCCTGCGTCTCACGTCCCGGTCTACGTGGCGGGCGCTCCGGCGTTCGTGAGCGTCTCGATCAGCGTCCGCAGGTCGTCGGCGTGCTCCTCTTCCTTCGCGAGGATCTCCTCCATCATGCGCCGCGTGGTCGGGTCGTTCGTGCCGAGATAGCGGACGATCTCGCCGTAGGACTCGATTGCGATTCGCTCGGCGACCAGGTCCTCCCGGATCATGTCGAGCAGGTTCGCGCCCTCGACGTACTCGGAGTGGCTGCGCGTGAGCATGCCGTCCGGGCTCATGTTCGGCTCGCCGCCGAGCTGGACGATGCGGTGAGCGATCAGGTCGGCGTGGCCCTG
The DNA here is from genome assembly GCA_036271035.1 of Thermoanaerobaculia bacterium. GTDB lineage: Bacteria > Acidobacteriota > Thermoanaerobaculia > UBA5066 > Gp7-AA6 > DAHUXD01. Next base: position 3,638 of record DATBBK010000147.1, read on the forward strand.
CTCCTCGTTCGCGTGCTCGAGGAACTCGGCGGCGACGGCTTGCGCGTGGATGCCGTCCGCCATGAAGTAATGCCGCTTGTAACGGAGCACGCAGACGATCTCGGTCGCGAGCGCCTCGTTCAGGACGCGGATCACGGTCTTGCGGTCGGCGCGGTACCCGTCGGTCACCGCGCCGTTCTCGATGTGCTGCCGCGCGCGCTCGCGGAGCGTCTTGATGTCGGTCAGAAAGGGCTGTTTCTCAGGCTGCGTCTTATCGGCCATTGGTGAATCTCCTCCGATCGGGAATCTATCCCGTTCGGGGGACGCTCCTGCAATGCGCGCGCCGCGACGTCAGCGGTTCGGCCAGTGCAGCCCGAGCGCCTTGGACAGGAACACCGCCATCTGGCGGCGCGTCAGCGTCGCGTCGGGGCAGTACATCGGCGGCGCCGCGTTGCAGCCGGCGGTGATGCCGGAGGCGGCGAGAGCCTCGATGTACTGGAACGTCGGGTCGGAGGTCGGGACGTCGTTGAACGTGGCGACGGCCGGTGCAGGACTGACCTGGCGATGCCAGATGACGCGGACCCCCTTGAACGCGACGTTGAAGTCCGTCGGCATGACCACGTAGAACGAGTAGAAGTCGGCGGCCTCCGCTCGAGTGACGCTCCCGCTCGAGGGCTCCCTGAGGTCGATCGTGAGGCCCTCCACCTCGTGGTGGTTCGTGAATCCGGGGGTTCCGTTCGAGGTGAAGACGCCGAATGTCTGATTGGCCTGAGTCGGGGAATTGGTCGAGTCGTCGAGCCACTTCACGAGCCCGATCGTGAACTCGTTCGAGGCGCTGCTGTCGTAGAAGAACGCGCGCCAGGAGTCGAGGAGCGCGCCCTGAGGCAGCGGCACCACGGCATGGAAGCTCGACCCGGTCGTCGCGTAGAAATAGCCGAACGACGGCCCCTCGAGCCAGCCGGCGTTACCGGTGAACGAGGACGCGGGAATCCAGAGGTCGATCCCGTCGGTGGTCCCGAAATTGTCGGACCCGTCCGCGCTCTGTGCCGCGAGCGGCACGGAGAGAACCGCGAGCAACGCCAGGCAAGCGACGAACGCCTTCCGCACGCGCATGATCGTCTCCTCTCTTGTTGGTTTCGGACCATGATACGCCTGCCCTCTGATACCTTCCCGCGCGTGATTTCGGGACGCGCGACGGCGGAGGGGACGCGGCGATTCGCGGAGCGCTCGGACGCGGCGGAGGGACACTTCCGCGAGGCGCCCGGCGGGCTCTCGCTCTCGTCGATCGGCCTCGGAACGTACCTGGGCGCGGACTCGGCGTCCGCCGACGCGGGCTACGAGGCGTCCGTCCGCGAGGCGCTCGTGTCGGCGATCAACGTCCTCGACACCGCGATCAACTACCGGGGCCAGAAGAGCGAGCGGGCGGTGGGGCGCGCCCTCGCCGCGGCGTTCGCGTCGGGCGCCGCGTCGCGCGACGAGGTGTTCGTCTCGACGAAGGGCGGCTATCTGCCCCACGACGCCGACGTGAACGTTCCAGGGCTTCGCTACACGCGCGAGACGTTCGTCGACACGGGCCTCGCGCCGGCCGACGAGATCGCGCAGGGCTGCCACTGCATGGCTCCGTCCTACCTGCGCGACCAGATCGCTCGCAGCCGTGCCAACCTCGGCCTCGAGACGATCGACCTCTACTACCTCCACAACGTCGAGACGCAGCTCGGAGCCGTCGGCCGCGACGAGTTCACGGCGCGCCTGCGCCGCGCCGTGGAGGCGCTCGAGGAGGCGGCGGACGGCGGCGCGATCGCGGCGTGGGGGCTCGCGACATGGGACGGGCTGCGCGTGCCGCCGGAGCATCCCGAGCACCTCTCGCTCGAGGCCGTCCGTGCGATCGCGGAGGAGGTCGGCGGCGAGGGCCATCGGTTCCGGGGCGTTCAGCTGCCGGTCAACATGGCGATGGCGCAGGCGGTCGCCTTCCGGAGCCAGGCGGTCGGCGGACGGCGGCTGCCGGCGCTGGCGGCCGCGCGCGCTCTCGGGCTCGCGACGTTCGGCTCCGCGTCGATCCTCCAGGGGCGCCTCTCCGACGGGCTTCCTCCGGAGGTCGTCGAGGCGTTCCCGGGCCTCGAGACGGACGCGCAGCGGGCCCTGCAGTTCTCGCGGTCCGCGCCGGGGGAGACCTGCGCCCTCGTCGGAGCCTCGCGGCCGGAGCATGCCCGCGAGGACTTCGCCGTCGCCCGCGTTCCGCCCGCGTCCGAGGACGCGGTGATGGGGCTGTTCCGCTGAAGGGTCCGCAATGGAGACCCCCCTGGAATCCGGGGAGGCGCGCCCGGGAGGCGTTTTTCGCGGTTCGCTTTCGGCCCGGCTTTCGTCGTAGAATGTGTCGTTCCCGCCCGGACCTAGAGTCAGCGCGGCGGGGGTTTGGGAGTCCATGTCCGAAGATCCCTTGACCCCGGGCAATCATTCGTCCGCCTCTATCTCGACTGACACGTCGCCTCGCTCCGAGGGTGGTGGTTCAGGCGACGGCGCTCCTCGTGGACGCCGGCGTCGCCGGCGCCGCCGGCGCGGTGGCCGCGGAGGCGGTCCTCAGGGCGCTCCCGGCGGCGGCAACCACGAGCGGCCGGAAGAGCTCGCCGCGAGCGGTCCCGAGCGGCCGGCGGAGGGCGTGCTCTACCTCCCGCCGCGTGAGAACGCGGCCGGGGTTCTGGTGTCGTCGCGCGCGAACTATCTCCCGTCCCCGAAGGATCCGCTGGTCCCGCGCGAGCTGATCCAGCGCGAGGGCCTCGAGGCCGGAGCGCTGATCGCGGGTGTCGCCGCCGATGGTGGACGGCCCGTGCTGCGGAAGGTCGAGACGATCGAGGGCATGGACCCGGGAGCGTTCCGTCAGCGGCCCGCGTTCCAGGAGCTCATCTCGATCGACCCCAACTCGCGGCTCACGCTCGAGACGACGTCGGACGAGATGTGCGGCCGCGTGGTCGACCTGCTCACGCCGATCGGCCGCGGCCAGCGCTGCCTGATCGTCGCGCCGCCGAAGGCGGGCAAGACGACGCTTCTGAAGCGCATGGCGCACGCCGTCGAGGTCAACGACCCCGACGTCCACGTCATCGTCCTGCTCATCGACGAGCGGCCCGAGGAGATCACCGACTTCCGCCGCAGCGTCACGCGCGGCGAGGTGATCGCGTCCTCTGCCGACCTCTCGGCCGAGAATCACATCGCGGTCGCGGAGATGGTTGCGGAGCGCGCGCGCCGCCTCATCGAGTGCGGCAAGCACGCGATCATCTTCCTCGACTCGATCACGCGCATGGCGCGCGCGTACAACCAGATGCAGAAGGGCGGCGGCAAGATCCTCTCGGGCGGCATCGACGCCCGCACGATGGAGAAGCCGCGGCGTTTCTTCGGCGCCGCGCGCAACGCCGAGGGCGGGGGCTCGCTGACGATCATCGCGACGGCGCTCGTCGACACGGGCTCGCGAATGGACGAGATCATCTTCCAGGAGTTCAAGGGCACCGGGAACACGGAGATCGTGCTCGACCGCGACCTCTTCAACCGCCGAATCTTCCCGTGCATCAACATCCCGCAGTCCGGCACGCGCAAGGAAGAGAAGCTCTACGACCCGGACGATCTGCCGAAGATCGTCAAGCTGCGCCGGGCGCTCGCCGCGGTCGACAAGATCCAGGCCATGGAGCTCGTCCTCGGCCGCCTCGGGAAGTTCCGCACGAACAGGGAGTTCCTGAAGAGCTTCTAGGCGGCTCGGGCTCGACGAGCCGCGCGCCGGCGATCGAAACCCCGTCTTCCCCCCGGCCTCGCGCGCGGAGAGGGGATGACGCTGCATACCATCCTCCCGTTCGGCGCGACGTCAATGACGGCTTCGTCTCTGGCCTCGGGTCGCGCGGCGGCTGAGAGGCCGCCCTGGCGGCGAAGTGGCGTCCGGCCGCCGTCCCTTTCCGAGCGATCCCCGCCTCCGCGTCCATTACTTGCCCTTCACCGGAGAACGTCCATCGGTGAGAGGAGAGTCATGAAACGCCGCACGCGCAGGATCGGTGCGTTCGGAGGGACCGGCTCGACGATGTCCGCACTCGGAGGCAACACCTCCGTGCCCGCGGCGCCGGCGGCGAAGTAGAAATCCGAGTCGCCGCCTGCCGCAGAGGGCCCGCCTCCCCCGGAGGCGCCGGGGAAGAAGTCCCGGTTCGGCCGGTTGTTCGGGGGAGACGAGGAGAAGTAGCCGGACTCCGCGGATGCCGGTCCGAGTCGCGGCCCCCTAGCGTCTGCGGCTCTTCCTCTTGGTGCGGCCGTAGCTCTCCGCCTCGGAGAGCGGGGCCTTCGGCGCGGGCGCCGAACTCCTCCCGTCCTGCCTCGGCGGCGGCCCGGGACGCGAGCGGAACCCGGCGTGCGCGCGCGGCGCCTGCGCGATGCGGCCCTGGCGGAACAGGTCCTCGGGCGGCCACTCGACGGGGATCTTCCGCCCGATCCGCTTCTCGATCGCGTCGAGCGAGAACACGTAGTCGTCGCACGCGAATGAGACCGCCGTGCCCTCCGCGCCCGCGCGACCCGTGCGGCCGATGCGGTGCACGTAGTCCTCGGAATCCTGCGGCAGGTCGTAGTTGATCACGTGCGATACGCCCTCGATGTGCAGCCCGCGCGACGCGACGTCCGTCGCGACGAGGATCGCGAGCTTCCCGTCCTTGAAGTCCTGCAGCATCTTGATGCGCCGCTCCTGCGGGACATTGCCCGCGAGCGCGCGCGTCGGATACCCGTTCGAGGAGAGACCGCGCACGAGGTCCGCCGCAGTGGTGCGCCGGTTGACGAAGATGAGGACGCGGCTGCCGCCCTCCTTCTCGAGCAGCCCGAGCAGGAGCCGGAACTTCTCGCTCGAGGAGACGTGGTACAGAACCTCGGTGATGCCGCGCGCGAGCACGCGCTCGGGCTCGATCTCGACCTTCTGCGCGTTGTTCGTGTGCTCGTACGCGAGCTCCATGACCCGGTGAGAGAGCGTGGCGGAGAACAGCATCGTCTGGCGGCGGTTGTACGGCGGGCAGCGGCGGAGGATGCGCCGCAGGTCCCGGATGAAGCCCATGTCGAACATCCGGTCCGCCTCGTCGATGACGAGGATCTCGACGTCGCCGAACGTCACGGCGCCCTGCTGCTCGTAGTCGAGCAGCCGTCCCGGCGTGCCGACGAGCAGGTCGGGCACCGCCTTCACGGCGTCGCGCTGCGCTCGGTAGTCCATGCCCCCGAACACGGCGAGCGTCGTCAGGCCGGTATGCCGGCCGAGGATCTCCGCGTCGGCCCGGATCTGGGCGACCAGCTCGCGCGTCGGCGCGACCACGAGCGCGCGCGGGCCGCGCGGCCGGCGGCCCGGCCGCTTGGACAGGAGCCGCGTGAAGATCGTGATCAGAAACGCCGCGGTCTTTCCGGTCCCGGTCTGCGCCTGGCCGGCGATGTCCTTCCCCGTCAGCGCGTCCGGCAGCGTCTTCGCCTGGATCGGCGTCGCGAACACGAAGCCGGCGTCCGCGATGCCCCAGCGGACCTCGTCCGGCAGGGGATAGCTCGCCAGAAGCGTTTCGGTGAGGTGATGTTCGGTGGAGGCCGTGGTCATTCGACGTTCAAATCTTAGCAGTCGTTCGAAACCCGCGTCTTGCGGGAGCCGCTCGCCGCGGTCGCGAGCTCCGATCGTCAGTCGTGGGAGCCGCGCGGAGCTCGGGACGCGCCGCTCGTAAGTCACTGAACACTCGCGGGTCCCGTTCTAATCCAGCCGCCTCCCGAAGTCTCCGATCAGCGGCTTGCCCGTCGCCTTCGCGAGAGCCAGACCGACGCGGCGCTTCTCCTTCGGCCCGGCCGCGCCCGCGAGCGGATGGAGCCGGCCGTGCGCTCGCGCCGCCAGCCGCGTGACCGCCCAGGTCCACCAGGGCGGCAGGGGCAATCGTGTCTCGCGCCAGCACTCGAGGTCGGCGCGCGCAATGCGCACGGTCTGCGTGCGCTCCCACGCCGTCGTGTCGACGCGGATCTCCTCGGAGGACACGAGGATGCGCTCCTCCGCGAACGCCAGCGCGGCGAGACCCACGAGAGCGAACGGCGCCGCGCCGACGACCGATAGCGACAGGAGCACGAGCGCGGGCAGCGGCAGATCGGAGAACTCGCCGCGCTTCAGTCCGTTCTCCCACGCGCCGGCGAGCCGGATCGATCCGGCCAGGGCGGCGCCCGCCACCAGCGCGGCGAGAATGGCGACGCGCCACCTCCAGGAGCGGCGGCCGGCGAGGGGCTGGATGCGGATCTCGAGGCCGCCCGCAACGGGCGCGATCACGACGCGATCGTCCTCTCCCCGTGACAAGACCCGGATTGTATGATCCGGCTTCCGGCGGAGCCGGCAGAGGAGGATCGCAGTGGCCAAGAAAAAGACCGCACGAAAGAAACCGGCTAAGGCGAAGAAAAAGGCGGCGAAGAAGCCCGCCAGCCGCCGGCCTCCGGCGCGCAAGGCCGCGAAGCGGAGCACCATGACCGCGTCCCGGCGCACCGCGAAGGCGCCGAAGAAGTCGAGCTCCAAGGCGAAGAAGACGGCGCCCAGGGCGCCTGGGAAGACGGCGAAGACCGCGAAGACGGCGAAGGCGGGAAAGACGGCAAAGGCGGCGAAGCGCGAGCCGACGAAGCGCGAGTCCCCGAAGCGCTCGGGCAACGTGATCCCGATGGCGGCCGCGGCCGCGGCCGCGGGCGCCGGCGCCGCGGCGGCCGACTCGGCGCCCGGCGAGGTCTACGGCGAGGAGAGCTGGCGTGAGGAAGAACTCTCGGCGGCGGAGCTCGACGCGGACGCCCCCGAGCTCGACGAGCTGGAATCCGACGCGGAGCTCGATCAGCCGGAGATCGGCGGCGGCGAGGAAGAGGGGGAGTGGTA
>DATBBK010000148.1:0-30072 GCA_036271035.1 Thermoanaerobaculia bacterium
GCCTCCCGCGCGCGGAACGGGTCGACGGCGGCGACGCCCGGGATGGCGCGCAGGAACGGGACGATGTCGGGGGGCAGGTCCCCGACGATGCCGCTGTGCGGCCCCGCCTCGGCCTTGATCCAGAGGTCCGACCGGAGCGTCGACTCGACCCAGATCCGGACGGTCTCGCGGATCGACGCGACGGTGACGATCATCGCGAGCGTCATGCCGAGCGCCATCGCGAGCGCGGTCACGGCGAGGCCGTTGCGCGCCGGCGCGCCGGCGAAGAAGCCGGCGCCCAGCCGGCCCTCGGGCGGAGCGCCGGGCGCCAGCAGCCGCGCCGACGCGCCGCCCAGCGAGCGGACGAGCAGCGGCGACGCGAACGCGAGCGCGGCGACGACGAGCGCGACGGCCGCGAAGCCGAAGAGGGGGAAGCCGTCGATCGCGGGGACGGCGGCCGCGGCGGCGGCGAGGAGCAGGGCGGCGGCCGCCGCCGCGGCGCGCGCGCCGAGGCGGCCCCGCGCGGCGCCCTCGAAGGACCCGGGCCGCATCGCCGGGGAGGGATCGACCCGGGTCGCCTCGATCGCCGGCAGCAGCGTCGCCGCGACGGCGGCGCCGAGTCCGACAGCGGCGGCGAGCAGCGCGGCCTCTCCGCCGCCCGCGCCGGCGATCCGCGCGGAGGGGAGATAGATGCGGGTCACGGTCCCCCCGATGGCGGAGAGCGCCGCTCGCGCCGCGAAGACGCCGAGGACCTCGCCGGCGAGCGTGCCCACAATGCCGATGACGAGGCCCTCGAGCAAGAAGGCGCCGAACACGGCCTCCCGTGAGGCGCCGAGCGCGCGCAGCGTCGCGATCTCGGGGCGACGCCGCAGCACCGCGATCGAGACCGCGTTCGCGATCAGAAACATGCCGACGAGCAGAGTCAGGGAGCCGAGCGCGTTCAGGTTGAAGCGGAAGGCTCGCACCATCCGGTCCGCCGTCTCCGCGGCGCGGCCGGGCGGCTCGAGCGAGAGCCCCGGCGGAAGGCGGGCCGTGATCTCGCGGCGCGCGGCGTCGCGCGAGACGCCGCGGCTCAGGACGACGTCGACGCGGTCGATCGTGCCGCGCCGGCCGAGGAGGTCCTGCGCCGTGAAGATGTCGGTCAGGATCAGATCGCCGCCGCTCGCGCGCGCGACGCCGGACAGCTCGAGGACGCCGCCGACATGCGTCTCGCGGCGCACGCCGCCCGCCACGATAGCGAGCGGCGAGCCGGGCGAGAGACCGTGGCGCGCGGCGAACGGCGCCGAGACCAGCACGGAACCGCCCGAGGCGAGGATATGCGCGCGCGCGGTCGGCGAGTCGGCGCCGACGAGCCGGAAGTCGCGGACCGCGGCGTCGCCGCCCCAGTCGACGCCGAGGATCTGGAGCACCTCGCCGGAGCCGTCGGCGAGGATCGCGGGTCCGGCCACGGCGGGCGCGAACGACGCGAAGCGCCAGAGAAACGCGAGGGCCGCGAGATCCGCGACGGGGATCCCGGCCGCGCCGGTGATCACGAAGTCGCTGCGGCCCGAGACGGAGGAGGCGGCCTCGCGGAAGGACTCCGTGACGCTGCGGTTCGCGTGGTGGATCGCGGCGACGGCGGCGACACCGATCGCGACACCGAGCGCGGGCAGGGCGACCCGCATCGGATGGCGGCGGGCGGGGCCGGTGACGAGGGCGCGAAAAACGAGGGAGAAGCCGCTCATGCGACAGTTACGAGTTTCAAGTTTCGAGTTTCGAGTTGGGCTCGGCGGCCCGCGAACTTGTAACTTGTAACTTGGAACTCGAAGCTCGTCTTTCGATCGTCGCCACTTTCCCGTCTCGAAGCAGCGCGATTCCATCCGCTCCCTCGGCCGCCTCGCGCGAGTGCGTGGCGAGAAGCAGCGTGACGCCGCGCTCCCGGCGCACCTCGTCCAGCAGCCCGAGGACGTGCTCGGTGTTGCGGCTGTCGAGATTGCCCGTCGGCTCGTCGGCGAGCAGCAGCCGGGCGCCGGTCACGAGAGCCCGCGCGATCGCGATCCGCTGCATCTCGCCGCCGGAGAGCTCGTACGGGTGGGCGGCCGCGCGATGCGCGAGGCCGACCCGCTCGAGGAGCTCGGCGGCGCGCGCGCCGGCGTCGCGCCCGGCGTCGAGCCGACGCGGCAGCTCGACGTTCTCGCGGACCGTGAGGTGGGGAAGCAGGTTGAAGAACTGGAAGACCATCCCGACGTCGCGGCGCCGGTACAGGACGCGCTGCCGCTCCGTCAGCCCGTCAAGCGCGACCCCGCCCACCTCGATCGATCCCGAGGTCGGCCGGTCGATCGCGCCGAGGAGGTGGAGGAGCGTGGACTTGCCGCTGCCCGAGTCGCCGACGAGCGCGAGGAACTCGCCGCCGGCGACGTCGAGGTCCAGCCCGTCCAGCGCGACGACGGGCTCCGCGCCCGCGTAGACTTTGCGTACGGCGCGGCACGACACGGACGGGGGCGCGGTGCCGCGGAAGGAGGACGAGTCCGACACGATGGGAGAATACAGGACCGTCTCGCGCTCTCCCCGGATCCGTCGAGGAATATATTAGCTGCGGCTAATATATCCGCGAGCCCGAGACCCGAGACCAGAAGCCGGAGATCCGACTTGCTCTTGCCGCTCTCTCCATACTCGCGCCTCCTCGCGAGCCGCGCGCTCGTCCGCGCGCTCGCGGGCCGCGAGCTCGTCGCGCGCTACCGCGGCGGCGCGCTCGGATTCCTGTGGGCGCTCATCAATCCGCTCCTGCTCCTGCTGGTGTACGCGACCGTCTTCCGCTTCGTCTTCGCGCCGCGCGCGGACGTGCGCCCCTACGCGCTCTTCCTCTTCGCCGGCGTGCTCGCCTGGGCGTTCGTCTCGGGATCGCTGCAGGATGCGGCGGAGACGTTTCGCGCGAACGGCCCGCTCCTGCGCAAGACGACCGTGCCGCCGGAGGTGTTCCCGGCGTCCGCGGTCCTCGCGCGCCTCGTCCATCTCCTCTTGGCGCTCGTGGTCCTCGTGGCCGCGACCGCCGTCGGCGCGGCGCGCGGATCCGTCACGCCGGGACTCGCGGCGCTGGAGTTCCCGCTCGTCCTCGCGCTGCTCGCCGCGACCGTGCTCGGCCTCGCGCTCGCCGTCGGCGCGCTCTCGGTCCACTTCGCGGACGTTCGCGACATCGTCGCGAACCTGCTGACTCTCGCCTTCTTCGTGACGCCGATCCTCTATCCCGTCGCCTCGGTGCCGGAGAGATGGCGTTCGCTGATGCGCCTCAATCCCTTCGCGACGTTCTTCTCCGCGATCCAGGACACGGCGTTCTTCTTCCGTCCGGTCGCGCTCGCGGACTGGCTCTGGATGGCCGGCACGGCCGCCGTCGCGCTCGGCGGCGGAGGCGCGGTATACGAGCTCCTGCGCGACTCTCTCGCGGAGCAGGCGTGAGCGCGCGCGAGCCGGCGATCCGCGTCCGCGACGCGGTCAAGGTGTACCGGCGCCTCGGCCGCCGCCCCCACGGGACGCTCAAGTCCGCGCTGCTTCCCGGCCGCGCCCGGGCGGGGAGCGGCGGATCGGTCACGGCGCTCGACGGCGTCTCCTTCGACGCCGCGCCCGGCGAGTCGCTCGGCATCATCGGCGCGAACGGCTCGGGCAAGTCGACGCTCCTGAAGCTGATGGCCGGGATCGTGCGGCCGACGCGCGGCACCGTCGAGGTCCGCGGCCGGCTGGCCGCTCTGCTCGAGCTCGGCGCCGGCTTCCACCCGGAGATCTCCGGACGCGAGAACGTCGAGATCGCGGGCCTGCTGCTGGGGCTCTCGAAGCGGGAGATCGGGCGCCGGTTCGCGGAGATCGTGCGGTTCGCCGGGATCGAGGACTTCCTCGACGAGCCGGTCAAGACGTACTCCTCCGGGATGGCGGTGCGCCTCGGGTTCTCGATCGCGGCTCATTCGGATCCCGATGTCCTCCTGGTGGACGAGGTTCTCGCCGTCGGCGACGAGGCGTTCGCGCATCGCGCCCTCGAGCGCTTCGCCGAGCTCGAGCGCGACGGGCGGACGCTCGTCTTCGTCTCTCACGACCTCCCGCTGATCGCCGACCGCTGCCGTCGCGCCATCTGGCTCGACCGCGGGCGCGTCGCCGCGGACGGCCCGGCGGCGGAGACGGTCGCGCGCTACCGGGACCACGTCGCGGCGGGCGAGGGGGAGCGGCGGCTCGGCGAGGGGCCCGGCGGCGAGCGCGTCGGATCCGGCGTCGCGTTCATCTCGTCGGTCCACATTCTCGACGAGGACGGGCGGCCGGCGGGCCGGCTGCGCGCGGGGAAGCCGGCGTCGCTGGTGATGGCGGTGCACGCCGCGGAGCCGCTGACCGACTTCGTCTTCGGGTTCCGGGTCGCAACGGTCTCCGGCACGGTCGTCGTCGGCGTCAACACGGCGCTCGAGGGCCTGAGCCCGGCGCGGTTCACGGGCGCGGGCCGCGTAACCCTGTCGCTGCCCTCGCTCGACCTCGCGCCCGGCGTCTACTCGCTCGACGCCGCGATCCACGCGCGCGACGGCGCGCCCTACGACTACCGCCGCGACGTGCTCCGCTTCGAGGTCACGTCGGACATCGCCGCGGCCGGCGTCTGGAGCCCGAGCCGCACCTGGCAGTTCGAGGGAGACGTCAAGTGGCAGGAGGCGGCGGCGAAGCCGCGGAGGAGCACGGATGGCTAGGAGAGCGCCGCGGCGCCGGGTGCGAGGCGAATGAGGTCCACCTTCCTTCCGTTCTCCAGGCCCAACATCTCGCCCGAGGAGATCCGCGCCGTCGTCGAGACCCTCGAGTCGGGCTGGATCACGACCGGCCCGCGCACGGAGCGCTTCGCGGCCGCGTTCGCCGAGTACGTCGGCGGCCGATACGCCGTTCCCGTGTCGTCGGCGACGGCCGGGCTGCACGTCGCGCTGCTCGCGCTCGGCGTGGGTCCCGGTGACGAGGTCGTCACGACGCCGATGACATTCGTGGCGACGCTCAACACGATCGTGCACTGCGGCGCGGTGCCGGTTCTCGTGGACGTCGACGCCGCGACGCTTCAGATTCGCGCCGAGCGCGTCGAGGAGAAGCTGACCACGAGGACGAAGGCCGTCGTGCCGGTCCACTTCGCGGGTCAGCCCTCGGACCTCGATCCGCTGATCGAGCTCGCCGCGTCGCGCGGCATCGCGGTCCTCGAGGACGCGGCGCACGCCGTCGGCACGGAGTACAAGGGCCGGCGCATCGGGTCCTTCACGACGACGTCCGTCTTCTCGTTCCATCCCAACAAGAACATGACGACGGGCGAGGGCGGGATGGTCGTCACCGACGACGAGGGCGTCTTCGAGCGCGCGTCGCTCTCGAAGTTCCACGGCATGGATCGGGAGGCGTGGAAGCGGTTCGCGAAGGAGGGCAGCCCGCGCTACGACGTCGCGGTGCCCGGCTTCAAGTACAACATGATGGACATCCAGGCGGCGCTCGGGCTCGGACAGCTCCCGCGTCTCGAGAGCTTCATCGCGGAGCGGACCCGCCTCGCGGAGCGGTACGACGCCGCGTTCGCGGGGCTCACCGGCCTGATCCTGCCGCAGCGCGCGCCGTACGCGGCGCGGCACGCCTGGCACCTCTACACGCCGCTCGTCGACGTGGACCGCCTGCGGATCGACCGCGACGGCTTCATGGCGGAGCTGAAGAGGCGGAACATCGGAACGGGTCTCCACTACACGGCCGCCCACGAGTTCACGTATTACGCGGGGCGGTTCGGCTGGCGGCCCGACGACTTCCCCGAGGCGCACTTCGTCTCCGAGCGGATCGTCTCGCTCCCGCTCTTCCCGGGCATGACGGACGCCGACCAGGACGACGCGATCGAGGCGGTGCGAGGCGTCCTCATGGAGCACGCTCGCTGACGCCGCGCGTCCGCGCCGGCCTTCTCGCCGCGGGGTTCGCCGCCGCGCTCGCCGCCCGGCTCGTGCTGCTGCACGCCTTTCCCGGCAACTTCGACACGGAGTCCTACGGGATCGTCGCGGGGATCGCACGCCGTGGGGGGGACGTCTATCGCGAGACGGACCGCTACAACTACTCGCCGCTCTGGGCGCACCTGCTCCTCGGCATCGACGCCGCGGCGGCGGCGCTCGGCGCGACGCGCGAGGCGGTTCTCGGCGCGCTCCTGCTGTGCTCCGACGCGGCGACGGCCTGGGCCGTCTTCCTCCTCGCGCGGCGCCGCCGTCCCGCGGCCGCTCCCTGGGCCGCGCTGCTCTTCTTCGCGAACCCGGTCTCCGTGCTCGTCTCGAGCCATCACCTGCAGTTCGACGGCCTCGCGATCCTGCTGCTGCTCGCGGCGATCCTGCTATCCGACGCGGGACGCGACCTCGGCGCCGCCGCGGCCCTGTCGGTGTCGCTGCTCGTCAAGCACGTCACGGGACTCCACCCGCCGCTCTTCCGCCGCCGCGGCGGCGTCCGAGGCTGGATCCCCGTCGTCGCGCCGTACGCGGTCTTCGCCGCGTCGTTTCTCCCGTACGCCGCGTCGTGGCGGCGGATCGCGTCGAACGTCTTTCTCTATCGCGGCCTGACCGGCAACTACGGGATCGAGGCGATCGTGCTCCTGCCCGGCGTGCCGGAGTGGGCGCCGCTCGCGATTTTCGCGGCGGCGGTGATCGTCGCCGTTCTTCTCCTGCGCCGCGTGGAGCTCGCGCGCGCGAGCCTCCGCCTCTTCCTCGTCGTCCTCGTCTTCGCGCCCGGCTTCGGGCGTCAGTACTGCGTCTGGCCCATCGCGCTCGGCGCCGTCTTCGGCGGCCCGGGTTTCTACCTCTACAGCGCCGTCTCCGGAGCGTTTCTCGCCGGCGTCCTGTTCCCGGCCGCGCGCGCCGCCGTGCCGCTGCCCGGCTGGTACGGACCGTTCTGGGCCGCGCTCGCGTGGCTCGCCTGGGAACTGCGGGCCGTCGCCGCGAGCGGCGCGGCGAATCCGGTTAAGATCGCCGCGCGTCCGCGATGAAGATCTCCGTCGTCGTCCCCGTCTTCAACGAGGAGGGGAATCTGCCGGCCCTCCTCGAGCGCCTGACGGCGGTCATGAACGCCTCCGGCCGTCCGTATGAGCTCGTCTTCGTGGACGACGGCAGCCGCGACCGCTCGCTCGAGATCCTGAAGTCGGCCGCCGCCGCGAATCCGTCCCGCATCGAGGTGCTCCAGCTCGCGCGCAACTTCGGCCAGCACCAGGCGATCCTCGCCGCGTTCTCGCGGGTGACGGGCGACGCGGTCGTGACGCTCGACGCCGACCTCCAGAACCCGCCCGAGGAGATCCCGCGGCTGCTCGCGAAGCTCGACGAGGGCCACGACGTCGTCGGCGGAATCCGCCTGTCCCGCCAGGACTCCGCCCTGCGACGCGCCGCGTCCTGGCTCGTCAACCGCGTCACCTCGGCGATCACGGGGATCCGCATGACGGACCTCGGGTGCATGCTCCGCGCGTACTCGCGCGACGTCGTCGACGAGATCAACCGGTGCGACGAGGCATCGACGTTCATCCCGGCGCTCGCGCAGAGCTTCGCGCGGAATCCGACGGAGATCGAGGTCGCGCACGCCCCGCGCGCGCACGGCGCGTCGGCCTACTCGCTCTATCGGCTCATCCGCCTGAACTTCGACCTCATGACGGGGTTCTCGCTCGTGCCGCTGCAGGCGTTCGGTCTCCTCGGGACGCTCGTCGCCGCGGGCGGCATCGCGTTCGGCGTCTTTTTGTTCATCCGGCGCCTCGTCGTCGGCGCGGAGGTCGAGGGCGTCTTCACGCTGTTCGCGATCCTCTTCACGCTGCTCGGCATCGCGATGGCCGGCCTGGGCATCGTCGGCGAGTACGTCGGCCGCATCTACCAGCAGGTGCGCGGCCGGCCGCGCTACCGCATCCGCCACGTGTACGGCATCGGCGCCGAACCAGAAAGCAGAAACCAGAAACCGGAAACCTTCGCGCGCCGATGAGCCGGATCGTCGTCTTCGCCTACTCCGACACGGGCCACGCGTGCCTCAAGCACCTGCTCGATCGCGGCCGCACGCCGGTGCTCGTCCTGACGCACCGCGACGCGGCCGACGAGGCGCGCTGGTTCCCGAGCGTCGCGGAGCTCTCGCGGTCGCACGGGATCGAGCCCGTCGTGATGGAGAACCCGCTCGATCCGTCGTCGATCGCGCGCGTGCGCTCGGCGCGGCCGGATCTGATCTTTTCCTTCTACTACCGCCGCGTGCTGCCCGAGGAGATGCTCGGCGCCGCGCGGCTGGGCGCGTACAACGTCCACGGCTCGCTGCTGCCGCGGTTCCGCGGACGCGCACCCGTCAACTGGGCCGTGCTGAAGGGCGAGACGAAGACGGGCGCGACCCTCCACGTGATGACCGAGCGAGCCGACCGCGGCCCGATCGTCGACCAGGAGGAGGTCCCGATCGGGCCGGACGACACGGCGGTCGACGTGCAGAGGCGCGTCTCCGAGGCGGCGGTCGCCGTGCTCGCCCGGCAGCTCGACGCGCTCGAGGCCGGGACCGCGCGCTCCGTTCCGCAGGACGAGTCGAAGGCGTCCCGCTTCGGCCGCCGCTCGCCGGAGGACGGCCGCATCGACTGGAGCCGTCCCGCGAAGGAGATCCACGATCTCGTCCGCGCGGTCACGCATCCGTACCCCGGCGCGTTCACGGATCTCTTCGGGGGCCGCACGTTCGTCTGGCGCACGCGGCTGCCCGGCCTGGCGGGGCACGACACGTTTCCCGGCCAGGTTCGCGCCGAGGACGGCCGCATCCACGTCGCGTGCGGCGACGACCGCTACGTCGAGATCCTCGCGCTGCAGCGGGACGGGGAGCCGGAGGTCGACGCACCGCGCTTCGCGGTCGAGAGGAGCGCGCCATGAGGGTCCTCATCCTCGGGGTCAACGGGTTCATCGGCAACGCCTTGACCGAGCGCATCCTGCAGACGACCGACTGGGACGTCTCCGGGCTCGACATCGGCTCCGACAAGATCGCCGCGTTCCTCTCGAACCCCCGCTTCACGTACCTCGAGGGCGACATCGCGATCAACAAGGAGTGGATCGAGTACCAGATCAAGAAGTGCGACGTCGTGCTGCCACTGGTCGCGATCGCGACGCCGGCGGCCTACGTGAAGGAGCCGCTCGCCGTCTTCGAGCTGGACTTCGAGGAGAACCTGCGCATCGTCAAGCAGGCGGTGCGCTACGGCCGCCGCGTGGTGTTCCCGTCGACGTCCGAGGTCTACGGGATGTGCCCCGACGCCGAGTTCGACGAGGACTCCTCGCCGCTCGTCTACGGGCCGATCCGCAAGCAGCGCTGGATCTACTCCGCGAGCAAGCAGCTGCTCGACCGCGTCATCTGGGCGTACGGGGAGCGCGGCCTGCAGTTCACGCTCTTCCGCCCGTTCAACTGGTTCGGGCCGCACCTCGACGACATCGATTCGCCCAAGGAGGGCTCGAGCCGCGTGCTGACGCAGTTCCTGCACAACATCCTCTACGGTGAGCCGATCAAGCTCGTGGACGGCGGCACGCAGCGGCGCTCGTTCACCTACATCTCGGACGGCATCGACGCCTTGATGGCGATCCTCGAGAACCGCGGCGGCGCGGCCGACGGCGGCATCTTCAACATCGGCAATCCGGCCAACGACCTCTCGATCCGCGAGCTCGCCGAGCGGATGATCGACGCGGTCGGCGCCTACCCGGGCTTCGAGGAGCGGGGCCGGGCGGCGTCGATCGTGGACGTTTCGTCGGGCGACTACTACGGCCCCGGCTACCAGGACATCCTCACGCGCGTGCCGTCGATCGCCCGCGCGCGCCGCATCCTGGGCTGGGAGCCGAGGGTCTCGCTCGAGGAGGGCATCCGGCGGACGCTGGACTACTACCTGAAGAGCCGCCGAGCCACGAGGTGATCGCCAAGCGCGTCGCGCCGAAGACGGCGCGCCGAGAGTTCGCGGCGCCTTCGGATCCCGTCCGATGATCCCGCGTCGCGCCGAAGACGGCGCGCGTCGAATCGCCCTCAAGGTCGACTGCGACACGCTCGAGGGAACCCGCGACGGCGTTCCGCGGCTCATCGAGATCCTCGGGGCGCGTGGTATCCGCGCGACCTTCTACTTCACGTTCGGGCCCGACCGGTCCGGGGTGGCGGCGTTGCGCGTCTTCACGCAGCGGGGATTCCTGACGAAGATGCTCCGCTCCCGCGCCGCGTCGCTCTACGGCTGGCGGACGATGCTCTCCGGGACGCTCCTGCCCGCGCCGTCCATCGCGCGCGGCGCCGCCGACGCGATGCGCGCGGCCGCCGCCGCGGGGCACGACACGGGGGTTCACGGCTGGGACCACGTCGGCTGGCACGACGGGCTCGACGGGATGGCGCCCGAGCGCGTCGCCGACGAGTACGGACGCGCGCACGCGGAGTACCTGCGGATCTTCGGCGTCCCGGCGCGCACGAGCGCGGCGCCCGGCTGGACCGTGAGCGCGCGTTCGCTGGAGGTCCAGGAGGAGAGGTCGCTGCAGCTCGCATCGGACACGCGGCTCGGGACCCCGTTCTTCCCGTCGGTCGGCGGGCGCGCGTTCGAGACGCTCGAGATTCCGAGCACGCTGCCGACGCTCGACGAGACGCTCGCGTGGCCGGAGCTCTCCGACGACGCGGCGCAGCGCGCCTACTTCCGGGGCGCCGTGAAGGGCACCGAGGTCCACACGATCCACGCCGAGGTCGAGGGCATGTCGAAGGCGCACCTCTTCGCGGGCATCCTGGACGACTGGCGCGCCGACGGCGTCGCGTTCCCGCTGCTGGCGGACCTCGCGCACGAAACGCTCGCTCAGCGCGGGCGGATTCCGGTCCGCGAGGTCGTCACGATGCGGCTGCCGGGCCGCGGCGGCACCGTCGCGACCGGGTGGCCGGAGGCGGCGCGGCGGTGAACCGGCAAACCGACGGCGGCGGCGGACCGGTCGCGAGCGCGGCCGTCATCGCCGCGGGCTTCGCAGCAGCGGCGGCGATTCGGATCGCGTTCCTCTCCCGCTTCACGACCAACTTCGACGTCGCCGCGTTCGCCGACGCCGCGGCGATCCTCCGGCGCGGCGGCTCGCTGTATCTCGAGACCTCCCGGTACAACTACTCGCCGCTCTTCGCCGGCGTCCTGGCCGGCCTCTCGCGGGCGGGCGACGCGGCGGGCGTCTCCCTCGGCCACGCGCTCGGCGCCCTGCTGCTCGTCGCGGACGCGGCGACCGCGTGGCTCGTCGCGCGCATGGCGGGCGGGGGGCGGAGGGGCGCTGCGGCCGGACTCCTCTTCTTCGCGAGTCCGATCTCCGTATTCGTGTCGAGCTTCCACCTGCAGTTCGACGGCCTGGCGATTCTCGCGCTCCTCGCGGCGATCCACGCCGCGGAGAAGGAAAGGGGGAGCGCGCGGGTCTCGGCGTGGCTGTCGGCGTCGCTGGTCGTCAAGCACATCGCCGCATTCTTCCCGCCGCTGTTCGTGCGGTGGCGGGGACGGAAGGGGATCGGCCTCGTCGCCGGCGCGGTTCCGTACGCGGTCTTCGCGGCCTCGTTTCTCCCGTTCTGGCGGCAGTGGCCGGGCATCCGCAGCCACGTCGTCGAGTACCGCAGCCTCGCGGAGGACTACGGGGTCGGGATGCTGCGCAACGTCCCGTGGCTGCCGCGGTGGCTCCCGTCGGCCGTGTTCCTGGCCGCCGTCGCGACGGCGCTCGTCCTGTTGCGCGACGTCCCGATCCGGCGCGCCTGCCTGCGGCTCTTCCTCGTCACGCTGATCTTCGCGCCGGGGATCTGCGAGTACTACTTCGTCTGGCCGGTCGCGCTGGGCGCGCTGACGGGAGGAGCGGGGTACCTCGTCTACACGGCGACGGTCTCGGCGTTCTTCCTCGGCTCACCCGACGGGCTCGGCCTGCCGCTCCGCCACCTCCCCGGCTGGCACGGCATCTGGTGGAGCCTCGTGCTCTGGCTGATGCTCGACCTGCGCGCGTCGCGCCGGCCGGCCGCGGCCGCCGATCAGGCCGGCTGAGGCCTCGTTCCTGCCCAGGCCGCGGCGGCGAGCGCGACGGCCAGCCCCGCGGCCTGCAGCGCGACGCCGCGGCGGAACGGCGACGCGTCCCACGCGATCTCGACGACGTGGCGGCCCGCGGGCACCGCGATCCCGACGTCACGCGCGTTCGCGACGAGGATCGGGGCCGGCGCGCCGTCGAGCCGCGCGCGCCACGATGGGAAGTACGTTCGCGCGAAGACGACGACGCCGGGCGCGTCCGCCTCCACGACCGCCTCGGCCGCGTCGGGATACGTCCGCCGCGACACCATCCGCCCGGGCGCCTCGCCCGCCGGATCCTCGTCACCGCGCCCCGGCAGCGCGACGTCGCGCTCGGGGTCGAACCGCGCGTCGCGGAGCAGCTCGAGGATCCCCGAGACCGACGCGCGGCGCCACGTGCGCGCCGCCCAGCGCAGCTCCGGCACGGCCCGGTCGCGCTCGAAGAGCACGAGCCGCTTGCCGCCGACCGCGACTCCGGTGACGGTCCGGAAGAGCGGGTGCTCCTCTCCGGCGGACGCGAGCGCCCACCGCGCGCCGTGCGCGATGAGGAGACGATCGCGTCCCTCCGGCGTCGCGCTCGCGGCGGCCTCGGAGGTGAGGCGGTTGAAGTAACCGTACGATCCGTCCGGGTCGGTATCGAAGAGGTACCGCACGCCGAGCGGCGCCGCGGTCGCGGGAACGAGCTGCTCGACGATGACGCGCGCCGCCTTCGCGAAGCGCGGCAGCGCCGCCGGCTCCGCGAGCGCGGAGGGAACGAAGCGGGGGAGCGCCGGCGAGACGTAGAGCCGGCCCGGGCCGCGCAGCGAGTGCAGCAGGGCCGGCGGCCGGTCGAGGTCCTTGTCCGCGGCGGTGACGAAGAGCGGCAGTCCGAACACGAGGGCCAGCGCGAGCGACAGCAGGCCGAGCGGGTAGGCGGGCTCGCGCAGGCCGCCGCGGCGCAGGAGGAGCAGGACGACGACGACGGCGGCCGCGCCCATCCACGCGTCCCCGCGCACCGCGGCGCGAAAGGCCTGGAGGAAGGCGGCGGAGTCGCCGGGCGCGCCCTCGAGCAGTGACGCGACGCGGCGCTCCAGGACGCCGCCCGGTGCCGCGGCGGCGAACGCGGCCGCGAAGGCCGCGATCAGGAGTCCGGCGAGCGCCGTCTCGCGCCGTCCCGCGCGGCGCCGCGCGAGAACCCCGGCGGCGGCGCCCGCGAGCAGCGCGCCGCAGAGAGTCGCGATCAGGTAGAACTTGATCGGGTACCGAAGCCGCCGCAGAAGCTCGAACGAGAAGAGCGCACGGTAGACCGGCAGCGCGAGCCCGAACGAGAAGAGCAGCGCCAGGACTCCCCCGACAGCGAGCCCGGCCGTCTTCCGGTTCCAGAAGTCGCGGCGCAGCGCGCCGAGAGCGATCAGGAGAAGCGGCACGACCCCCAGGGTCACGCACCAGACGTAGACGATCTCGCCCCCGGCGAGCGAGCGCAGCCAGTTGGCGCCGCCGCCCATCACGCCGGGATCGCCGCCGAAGCGGGGGAGGAGCCACTCCAGTGCGCGGTCCGCCGTGAACGCGGACGCTCCGAACGCGCGCTCCGAGTAGAGGTGCTGGCCGCGATAGGTCAGCGGGAACACCTGGCGGAGCGGCAGCAGCAGCGGCGCCGCGAGCGCGAACGCGATCGCGGCTCCGAGCACGCCGGCGGCGACGGCGCGCGGCAGCGCCCTCCGGCGCTCGGGGGCGCGGAGGGCCGCCGCGAGAAACAGCGCTGCCGCGAACGCGCCCGTCAACAGCGAGATCGCCGGCTCGCCCGCGAGGAGCTGGAGGCCGAAGGCGAGCCCGGCAGCCGTCCCGGCCCGGACCGCGTCCCGGGGCGACGCCGCGCGCGCGAGGTCGAGGGCCGCCGCCGCGCACCAGGGCAGCCACGCGGCCGCCGCGGAGGAGTTCATGAACGCCGACGCGTACGAGAGAGCCATCCCCGAGAACGCGAACGCGACACCCGCGACGAACGCGGGCCCGCGGGCGAGACCCAGCCGGCGCGCCAGAGCGCGCGCGCCCGCGAACGCCCAGAGGACGTGGAACAGGTAGTGCAGGTTGAAGGCGACGGTCGGCGGCGCGACGCGCTCGAGCAGGAAGGTCGGATAGAGGAGCGAGGCGTTGGGATTGGCGAGCAGCGGCTGGCCGCCGGACGCCGATGCGTTCACGAACGGGGCGCGTCCAGATTCGAGCGACGCGAGCGCGATCCGCCGCCACGGCCAGTGCGTGATCTGCGCGTCGCGGAAGACGAGTCGGCGCGCGCCCATGATCTCCGGCAGCATGGGAAGCACGAACAGAACCACGACGGCGAGGGCCGCGAGGCGTTCGCGCTGGCGCCCGGACATCGCGACGAGTGTACAGTTATCGCGATGACGGCCGGACCAGCGGAGGCGGGCCGCCGCGCGTCCGCCGCGGTCATCCTCGCGTTCGCCGTCGTCTCGCTCTGGTTCACCGGCGCCTTCCCTCCGTGGGCGAACCCGAACGAGGTCTCGCGGTTCGAGACCGTGGTCGCGATGGCCGAGTTCAAGACGCTCTCGATCGACCGCGCGGTCGCGCTCCTCGGCGATCACGAGGACAAGGCAGAGTCGAACGGGCGCTTCTACTCGAACAAGGCGCCGGGCCTCGCGTTCGCCGCGTATCCCGTCTACCGGCTGCTCCGGCTCGCTCTACCGCCGCCGTGGGAGGGATCGCCGGTCGCGACGCTCTACCTCCTTCGGCTGCTGGCGGTGACCGCCGTGTGCGTCGTCGCTCTCCGAAGGTTCGCGCGGCGGCTCGAGGAGGGCGCGTCGCACCCCTCCGCCCCGGCGCTCGTGACGGCCGCGGTCGCGTTCGGGACGCCGTTTCTCTTCTACGGGCGCTCGTTCTTCGCGCACGCATTTTCGGCGGCCCTGTTGTTTCTGGCGTGGGACCGGCTTCGCAAGACGGCTACGGTCGACGGCGCGCCCATCGGTGCGGCGCTCGCGGGTCTGGTCGCGGGGTGGGCCGCGATCTCGGAGTACACGGTCGCGCCCCTCGTCGGGCTCCTCGCGCTTCGCGCAGCGATGGGGCCCGGCCGCCGCAAGCTCGCCGTGCTCGCCGCCTTCGTCGCGGGCGCGGCGATCCCATTCGCGCTGCTTCTCTGGTACGACGCGGCGTGCTTCGGCTCGCCGTGGATCCTCTCCTCGGCGCGCGAGGCGGACCCGGCGTACGCCACGCTCGCGAGCCGCGGCCTGTTCGGGATCGGCGCCCCGGACGCGCGCGTCGCCCTCGACTACCTCGCGCATCCGGCGCGGGGCGCGCTGCTCTACTCGCCGTTTCTGCTCTGGTTCTTCGGGGGCGTCGTCGCGTGGTGGCGCTCGGGCCGCGACCGGGCGGACTGCCTCCTCGCCGCCGCGGCGGTGGCCGTCGGCTTCCTGGCGATGACCGGATACCCGAACTGGCACGGCGGCTGGTCGCTCGGCGACCGTTACCTCGTGCCGCTCGTCTTCTTCGCGGCGGCGCCGATCGGGCGCGCGCTCGCGACGCCGCTCTCGCGCGGGCTGTTCGTGCTGTGCGCGGTCTTCGCGATCGCGATGCACTTTTTGCTCACCGCGTCGTTCCCGCACTTCCCGCTCGAGGCGGAGTGGCCGGCGTCGGCGGCCTCGCTCTGGTTCCTCGCCCGCGGGTGGGCGGCGCAGAGCGTCGGAACCGTGTTCGGCCTCTCACCCGTGGCGTCGCTCGCGATTCCCTTCGCCGCCACGCTCCTCGCGGCGGTTCCGGCGATCCGCGCCGCGCGCCCGACGGTTCCCGCCGCGAGCGTGTCCGCGCTCGCCGGCGCGGCGGCGTTCCTCCTCGTCGTCGCGCTCGCGCCGGAGCCGCCCTACGCGGGCCGGCTGTGGCGCGCGGGGATGCTCGGCGCGTTCTCGGGCCGCGACCCGGCGCGCGCGGAGCTCTCGGCCGCCGTCGCCGAGGCGCAGACGCCCCAGGAGAGGCGCCGCGCCGCGGTCGCGTGGCGAATGTGGGGACCGCGCTGACGGGGCGCCGCCCGAAGCGTCAGTCTGCGATCTCCCACACCGACCATCTCGGGATCCACCGGCCGCCGCGCTGGATCGCGGTCTGCGAGCGGAACCGCAGGCGGAACGCCGAGAGCGCCGGGACCGCGACGTCGGCGAAGCGCCCCTCGCGGCCGCCGAGCTCGTACAGCCGCGCCTGCAGCGTCCGCAGATACGCCGGCGACGGCTCGAGCCCGCCGGGTCCGGCGACGAGGTACGGCGGCCGGCCGAGATAGCGCGCGTAGTCGTTGATCCGCGGCGTGATGTCCGTCGCGACGACCCAGCGCGCGCGGTGCCGCCTCGCGATCGCGACCGCCTCGTCCTCCGACTCGGAGAGGAAGAAGCGGATCGAGTCCATGAAGCCGTACCCGAAGTTGTTCGCGACGACGGGCAGCCCCGCCTCGTACAGGACGAAGTGGCCGAGCGACCACGGCGCCATCACGGAGCGCGCGCCGTCCAGCGCGGCCGGAAAGGGAGGCGGACCCAGGAGGCCGGGGTCGTACGGGTCGATCGCGTGCGGCAGCTCGGTTCTCATGCGGCCGAGCGTCTCGAAGAGGTCCGAGCCGGGCGCGTAGACGGCCGACAGCTCGTCGCGCAGACCGCGTCCCATCGGCCACAGCATTCCGAAGCCCAGAAGCGCCGCCAGGCCCGTGGAGGCGAACGGAGTCAGGCCCTTTCGGCGGGCGCGGTCGCACACGGCGCGGACGAGCTCGAGGGCGGTGAGGCCGGCGAGCGGCGCCGCGTAGTAGACGTTCAGCCGCTGCGACAGGGCCAGGAAGATCGTCACGGCGCCCCAGACGGCGAGCGCGCAGTGGACGCCCGGCCGCTCGCCGCGGCGCGCGCGGACGGCCCAGATCGCGATCGCGACGGGAGACGCGAAGAACGCCGCCGAGAGGAGCCGCAGCGCGAGCCCCGGCCCGTCGGCGAGCAGCGGCCGCGCCTCGTAGATGCCCTTGAGCCAGTCGCGCGGGTAGGACACGTAGCCGCCGGCGCCGGCGACCTCGGAGGTCGCGCCCGCCACGTAGCCGACGCCGCGCACGAGCCCGCCGGCGAGCTGCGGCAGGAAGGGCAGCGCGACGGCGGCCGCGGCGGCCGCGAGCGCCGCGGAAACGACTAACTCCCTACGGTCGACGGCAGGCGCGGCCTTCGCCGCCGCCTCCCGCCGACCTTCGGGTCCGGCGGCGTTCCGCGCCGCCAGCTCCCTGCGCTCCGAGAGCCCCCTCGCCGCCCGGATCGCGGCCGTGAGCGCCGCCGTCCCTCCCGCGAGCGCGGCGAGGAACAGCGGTTGGAAGAGGCCGAACGAGACGTACGTCACCGGCGGCCGCACCCAGCCGAGGAACGCGAGGGTCGCGCCGCCCGACACGACGGCGGCGACGCCGAGTGTGCGCGCGGCCGCGCCGGCGACCGAGCGCCGCGCCGCCACGCTCTCGAGGAGCAGCGAGAGCGCGAAGATCGCGCCCCAGTAGATCGCGCCCTGCCACGCCAGCACCGCGAGCGCGAGCGCGAGGCCGGCGGCGGTCTCCCGCGCTGCCTGTCCCGGCTCGTCGGGGCGCGCGCGGCTCGCGAGGAACGCGACGAGAGCGAGCAGGCCGCACAGCGACTCCGCGACGTGCTGGTCCGTGTGCGCGTACTGCGTCCAGAGGACGTGGCCCGGGCACACCGCGACGAACAGAGCGAGCGCGAGTCCCGACCACGGATCGTGCACGCGCCGGCCGAGCGCTCCGGCGAGGAGGATCGCGCCCGCCGCGAGCGCGACCGGCACCCAGGCGGCGCCGCGCTCCACCTCGCCCTTCGAGGCGGCCGCGCCGTGCGCGATCCGAGCCGGCAGCGCGAGCGCGAGGTCGAAGAGGGGAGGCCAGATCGCGACGCCGCCGTCGGGAAAGTTCATCAGCGGATCCATCTGGATCGTCCGCGGGAAGCTCTCGGCGGCGAAGCGCGCGCGGCGCATGTGGTACGCGGAATCGGAGTCGAGCGGGTGGACGCCGCCCGCGTACGCCGCCTGGTCGCGCGTGTGGAGGCGCAGCGCGATGCCGATGACGGCGGCGGCGCACAGCCCGAGCGCGTAGACGATGCGACGAGACACTGCGTTGATTATGCGGGAGGTCGCGGGATGTGCGACGCGGCACCCGAGGCGAATCGAATGCATTAGCCGGAGCTAATGCATTGGCGGCTACCTCTTACGTCTTTCGGCCCCTTCCCGTATCATCGTCGCAACAACCGTGAAGCTCTCCGTCCTGATCCCCGTCTACAACGAGGCGCAGACGATCGACGAGATCCTTCGTCTGGTCGCGGCCGAGGCCACCGAGAAGGAGATCATCGTCGTCGACGACGGCTCCACGGACGGCACGCGCGCCAAGCTCGAGGCGTGGGACGGCCGCGACGGCGTCCGCGTCATCCTGCACGAGCAGAACCTCGGCAAGGGGCGCGCGGTCCGCACCGCGCTCGACGCCGCGCGGGGCGACTTCCTCGTCATCCAGGACGCCGACCTCGAGTACGACCCGGGCGAGTACCCGCTGCTGCTGAAGCCGCTCGAGGCCGGGCGGGCGGACGTCGTCTTCGGCTCGCGCTTCGTCGGCAGCTCGGAGCACCGCGTCCAGAACTTCTGGCACCAGCAGGGCAACCGGCTGCTGACGCTCATCTCGAACGTCGTCACGGGGCTAAACCTGTCCGACATGGCGACCTGCTACAAGGCGTTCCACCGGCGCGTCGTGCCCGCGCTCGACCTGCAGGAGCGCGGCTTCGGCGTCGACGCGGAGATCACGGCGAAGATCGCCCGCGGCGGCTTCCGCGTCTTCGAGGTCCCCGTCTCGTACTTCGGCCGCTCCCGCTCCGAGGGCAAGAAGATCCGGCTGAAGGACGGCTTCTCCGCTCTCGGCGCGCTCGCGAAATACGCACGCGGAGGGCGGCCGACTCTCGTCCCGCGAGGCGGCACTCGATGAGCCGGCGCGCCGGAGCGGCGGCCGCGATGCTGATCGCCGCCGCCGCCGCGGCGGCCGTGTGGGGACACACCAAAAACGACAGCCTCTCGACGGACGAGCCGATCCACATGCTGTCCGGCTACACGGCGGTGGCGTCGGGCTCGATGATCGCGAACCTCGAGCATCCGCCGCTCTTGAAGTCGCTCGCGGGGCTGTCGCTTCTGACGCTGCCGCTCAAGCCGCCGCCGTCCCACGTGCCGATCGGCGCGTTCTTCTCGCAGTTCGGGCAGTCGTTCATCTTCGACAACGCGTCGCCGCCAGACGCGATCACGGCGCGCGCGCGGCTACCCTTCCTGCTCGTCTTCGTCGCCCTCTTGCTCCTCGTGTTCTTCGAGGCCCGGCGGCGCTACGGGACCGCCCCCGCGCTCTTCGCCGAGGGCCTGCTCGCGTTCGACCCGAACCTCGTGGCGCACGCCGGCGTCGTGCACACCGACCTCGGCTCGTCACTCGGGTTCCTCGCGACGGTGCTCGCGTGGGACGCGGCGACCCGCGCGCCGTCCGGCAGGCGAACGATCCTGGCGGGCGTGTGCCTGGGCGCGTCCCTCGCATCGAAGTTCTCCGCCGTCTACCTCGTCCCGATCCTGCTCATCCAGACGCTGCTCGCCGCCCGCAGGGAGGCGGGGCCCGGCCAGGCGCTCGGCCGGGGACTCCTGCGGCTCGTCGCGGCCGGCGCGGTCGCGGCCGTCCTCCTCTTCGCGATCTACGCCGTCGCGACCCGATCGATCGACGTCGCGGACGAGAAGGCCGTGATCTCCGAGATGATCGCGATGAAGGGAGCGCCGCGGCTCGGCGCCGCGCTCGCGCGTCTCGTGGACGTCTCGCCGCCGCTCGCGGCCTACGCGGGCGGCCTCGCTTCCGTCGCGCGTCAGAACGCGGTGGGCGGCGGCGTCAACTACATGTTCGGCAAGCTCTCGACGGACGGCTTCCCGATGTACTTCTTCGTCGCGTTCGCGCTGAAGTCGACGCTGGCCTTCCTCGCGGCGGCCGCGGTCGTGATCGGCGCCGCGGCTCTGCCGGCGGGCCGCGACGACGGGCGCGGCGGGCACCGCATGAGCTTCGAGCGCGAGCGCCGCGTCGACCTCGTCCCGATCGCGGTGCTGCTCCTCGCCTCGGTCGGCTCGTCGTACAACATCGGCATCCGCCACATCCTGCCGGTCTACCCGTTCCTCGCCCTCTTCGCCGCGGCCGTGTTCGCGCGCGTGTGGGCGCGCCGCGGCGAGTCCGCGGGCCGGCGCGCGCTCGCGCTGGCGATGGCGGCCATGCCGGTTGCCGCGGCGGTCGAGCTCGTCCGGATCCATCCGAACGAGCTGTCGTACTTCAACGCGCTGGCGGGCGGCCCCGAGCACGGACGGTTCCTGCTCAACGACTCGAACGTGGACTGGGGGCTCGACCTTAAGCGCCTGGCGGCGGAGCTGAAGCGCCGGCGGATCGAGGACCCCACGGTCGCCTACTTCGGTGCGGACACGGTCCGCTTCCGCGTCGGGGTGGACGACTACTCGGTGGACCCGACGGTCCGGCGGTTCGTCGCCATCTCGGGCTTCTTTCTGGCGGCGGGACCGGAATTCTTCGCGTACCATCACGCCCCGGTGATCGCACGCAATCTGGCCGCCCTCCGCCGCGAGATCGACGCGCGGGGAAAGCCGGCAGGCCGCGTCGGCTATTCGATCTACCTGTACGAGATGACGCCGTGAAGCTGTCCGTCGTGATCCCCGCCTTCAACGAGACGAAGACGATCCGCGAGATCGTCGCTCGCGTGAAGGCGGTGCCGATCGAGAAGGAGATCCTCATCGTCGACGACGGGTCGACGGACGGCACGCGCGAGATCCTCCGCGAGATGGACGGCGTCGAGGGCGTCCGCGTGTTCATGCAGCCGGAAAACCAGGGCAAGGGCGCCGCGGTCTCGGTCGGCTTCCGTCACGCGACGGGCGACGTCGTCGTCGTGCAGGACGCCGACCTCGAGTACGACCCGATGGAGTACATGAGGCTGCTCGCGCCGATCGAGCAGGGCCACGCCGACGTCGTGTACGGCTCGCGGTTCCTGGGCGGCGGAGCCCGCCGCGTCCTCTACTTCTGGCACACCATCGGGAACCGGTTCCTCACGCTCGCGTCGAACATGTTCACGAACCTGAACCTCACGGACATGGAGACCTGTTACAAGATGTTCCGCCGCGAGGTCGTCCAGTCCATGACGATCGAGTCGCGGCGCTTCGGCATCGAGCCGGAGATCACGGCCAAGGTCGCGCGCCGCGGCTATCGCGTGTTCGAGGTCCCCATCTCGTACTACGGGCGGACGTACGAGGAGGGGAAGAAGATCGGCTGGAAGGACGCGTTCTCGGCGCTGTGGACGATCGTCCGCCACGCCGTCCGCGAGGCCGAGGACCCGCGCAACGTCGGCCACGTGACCCTCGCGCGCATGGGAAAGCTCGAGCCGTACAACAAGTGGCTCTCCGATCGCTTCGAGCGATCCGTCGGCTCACGCGTGCTCGAGATCGGTGCCGGCTTCGGCAACATGACGCGCCACCTCACGCCGCGCGAGCTGCTCATCGCGTCGGACCTCGATCCCGTCGCGCTCGAGTACCTGCGCGGCGCGTTCCGTGACGATCCCTCGGTGCGGATCGAGTCGTACCGCTTCCCGCTCGGGCCGGAGCGCCGCGGCGAGCTCACTGCGCTCTCGCTCGACACGGTCGTGTGCCTGAACGTTCTCGAGCACATCGAGGACGACCGCGCGACGCTCGACGACCTCTTCGCGGTGCTGCGCCCGGGCGGGCGGCTCGTCCTCATCGTGCCGGCCCACGCGCGGCTGTACGGGTCGCTCGACGAGCATCTGCACCACTTCCGGCGCTACGAGAAGGCGGAGCTAGAGCAAAAGATCCGCGCCGCGGGCTTCGTCGTCGAGGACCTGCGGTTTCTAAACCGGCCGGGCGTCTTCGGCTGGTGGGTCAACGGCCGGCTCCTGCGGCGCCGGGTGCTGCCGCGCGGCCAGCTCTCGCTCTTCAAGCTCGTCCTGCCGCTGCTGAAGTCCGAGGAGTCGAATCCACCGTCGTGGGGTCTGTCGCTGCTCGCGATCGCCCGGAAGAACGCCTGAGGCGGGCGAGGATCATTGGACCAGTGCGTTTCGGCTTCTGTTCGTTTTCATCCTCGTCCTCCGCGTCGCGCTCTGCGCGCAGCCCGCCGCAGACCTATGACGCGATCTCCTATGCGATCGCAGCGGACGCGGTATCCACCGGCCACGACGTGTACGCTGCGACGCAGCGCTACAACTACAGCCCGATCTGGTCGTTCGTGATCGCGACGCTGTGGCGTGTCACCGGCGGCGATCGCATGCGGTTCGTTCTCCTCGTCGGGCTACTGCTCAACGACGATGGCGTCGCCGAGGCGCTCCAGACGAGCAGCACGGCGTCGGGCTGACGGACGATCTCGCGCACCGTGCCGCGCGAGAAGAGCGTCCGCATGACGCCGGGCGTCTGGTGCGAGGGCGGCAGCAGCAGGAACAGCCGGCGGTCCGCGGGCAGCGCGTCCATGCGGAGTGAGATCTCGCGCTCCTCCTCCTCGCCCGGTAACCGTGCGACGAACCAGCCCGGGTGGTCGGCGTCGCCGGACGGCAGCGCCTGGACAGACCCGGGGAGGTCGCCGCGGTCGGCGGCGAGCCGCGCGGCGAGGTAGAAGTACGGCCCCGCGATGACGGCGTCCCCGGAACGCGTCATCCCGCCCAGGCGCCGGACCGCGGCCGCGGGCGTGTCCTTGCGATGCGGCGAAAAAACGACGAAGAGCGTCGCGGCCATGCCGAGGACGGCGGCGGCCCACGCGCCGCGGCGCAGCGCGCGGCTCTCCTCCGACGCGCGCGCAAGCGCCCACACCCAAACGGGCAGCGCCGCCATCTCCGAGCGGCCGGCGAACGCGAGCGGGCGCACCACGGACGCGGCGAAGGCTAGGCCGAGCACGAGAAGCACGAAGACCAGCGCGCCGCGGATCTCGAGCTCGCGCCGCGCGACGGCGGCTGTCGCGCCCGCGGTGAGGAGTAGGCCGAGAACCGCCGCTGCGCCGACGAGCGCGACGGGAGGAGAGGCGCCGAACGGGAGCGGTATCCGGCCGACGCCTCCGAGCGCCGACGCGAAGCCCTCGAAGGTCGCGAGCGGCGGCTCGTGGAGCCACGCGAGCGCCGCGGTCGGCTGCGCCGCGAGGATCGGCAGCCACGGCGCGAACGCCGCGAGGGCAGCCGCGCACGCGGCCGCGGAGAGGAACCGGCGGGCGGCGAGGGCGGCCACGGCGGCCGCGACCACGACGAAGAGCGCGAGATAGTGCGTGTAGAGCGCGATCGCCGCGACGACCGCGAGCCCGGCGAGCCGTGCCGGGCTCTCGCGCCCGCCCTGTGACATTCGGAACACGAGGAAGCCGAGTAAGGCGAGCAGCGCGTAGGCACGCGCCTCCGCCGCGTAGAGATTGATCAGCGCGAAGCACGACACGAGGACGGCTCCCATCGCGCGGGCGCGGCGCGGGAGCGAGCCGAGCAGGATCGGAAGCAAGAGCAGCGCCGCCGCGAACGAGACCAGCCGGAGCACCCACGCGCGCGAAGCCGGCGCGCTTGCCGCTTTGGACGCGCGCTCGATCAGGTAGAAGACCGGCGGTCCCGAGTCGCGCCGGAGCGCGGCGACGATCTCTCCGGGCGGACGGCGCGAGATCCAAGCCGTGAATCGCTCGTCGTGCCAGAGGGGCCGGGAGAGTAAGAGCGATATGCGAGCGGCGAGCGAGATGGCGACGACGGCGGCGGCGATGGCGGCGGACCAGCGCAATCGGCTTTGTGCAACCGCTTCGATGCTCTATCCTAAACCGTAGTGGATCCGATGCCGGCGGCGTGGGGTACGCGTGTGCGTCGGCTTGCGCCCGCCGCTCTGTTCACCCTGCTCGTCGCCGCTGTTTACGCCGATCCTCTCCTCGCGCGCCGCGCGTTCGTCGGGCGCGACCTCGTCCCATACAACTTCCCGCTCGAGCACGCGGTGCACGACGCCTGGTCGCGGGGCAGGATCCCGGTGTGGAGCGCCAACGTCTCCGGAGGGCGGCCGCTGCTGCCGAACCCGAATGCCGGCGCGCTGTATCCCGTTCGGCCGCTCCTGTCGAAAATCCCCTTCCCGGCGGCGATGCGCGTCTTCCCCGTGTTCCATTGGGCCCTCGCCGGGTGCGGAGCGCTCGCTCTGCTCGGCGTTCTCGGCGTGTCGCCGGGCGCGGCATGGACGGCGGCGGCGACCTACGCGTTCTCAGGCGTGATCGTCTCCGAAGTCTTCTACCTTCCGCAGCAGGCCGGCGCCGCGCTGCAGCCCTGGGCCCTCTGGGCGCTCGTGCGCGGCGGCGCCCCGCGACGCGCAGCGGTCCGGATCGGGATCGTCTACGGGCTGATGCTCCTCGCGGGCGACTCGGTATCGGTGGTGGCCGCCCTCGCCACGGGCGCGCTGTGGATCGCGCTCGAGGTCTCGCGCGACGGCCGCCGCGACGCGGCCGTCTCGCTGGCGGGCGGCGCCGCGCTCGCCGCGCTGCTCGCCGCCCCGCAGATCGCCGCCACGCTGCTGCTGATCCCCGAGACGCAGCGCGCGGTCACGGGGATGAAGCTGGGCGAGTCGCTGGCGTTCAGCCTCTCGCCGTGGCGTCTCGCTGAGCTCGCGGTGCCGTACCCCTACGGCGCGACGTGGACGCTCGACCCGTCGGCCGTCTGGGGCCCTCGCGAGCTTCACGGGTTCTTCGCGACCCTGTATTGCGGCGCGTTCGCGTGCCTCGCGCTCTTCATCGCGGCCGCGCGGCGGTCGCGGGGCGGCCGGTTCGCGCTGGCGCTCCTCGCCGGCGCCGCGGCGATCGCGGCCGCCGGCACGTTCGCGCCGGAGTCGTGGGCCGCGCTCGCGTCGCCACTCCCGATCCGCTATCCCGAGAAGCTCGCCGTCTCCATGACGCTGGCGCTCGCGGTTCTCGCGGGGCTCGCGTTCGACCGGGTGCGGGCGGAAGCCGCGCGGGCCTCCCGCGCGGCGCTGGCCGTCGCGGCGCTGCTCGCCGCGTGCGCCCTGGTCACGGCCGCGCTGCCGGGTGTCCTCCGGGGCTCCGCCGCGCGGCAGGCCCCGACCGCGCTCGCGGAGGGTGCGCTCGGGTGGCTGGGGACGCTCACGGCCATCTCGCTGCTCGCCCGCGACCGGCCGGGCCGCCGCGCCGCAGCCGCGGCGATCCTGACCGCCGTGCCCCTGCTCGCCACGCGCCGGATCGCGCTCACGGAGCGCGAGGACGCGGTCTTTCCGCCGACGGCCTTCGCGCGCGCCGTCGCGCGGCGCGATCCGGAGGGCGCGTGGCGGACCGTGGACGCGTCGCGGTATCGCGCGGCGTCGCCGCTCGAGGCGATGGTCGCGCGCGCGGACACGGACGGGACGTGGCTCTACCGCGAGTCCTGGTATTTCCACACGCCGTCGCTGTGGGACCGCGGCACGGTCTTCAACTCCGACCTCGACGCCGGCGACCTGTCGCGCGTCGAGAGCCTGCGGCGCGTCTCGTCGTACGCCGCGTCCGACGCGAGCGGCGCGCCACTCTTCGAGTCCGTCTCGCTCCGGTTCGCGACGCGGTGGCGCGGGCAGGAACCGTTGCCGGGGTTCCGAAGGTTCGGCGGCGATGCGCTGCGCGAGTGGGACGAGAACGCCGCGGCCGCGCAGGACGTGCGGGTGCTGACGCGGTGGCGCGAGGCCCCGAGCGCGAGGGCGGCCCTGTCCGCGCTGCCGGGGCTCTCCGCCGGCGAGGCGGTGCTCGAGACGGGCGGCTCCGCCGCCGGCGCGGGCCGCGCGGGCGCGGTGCGGGTCCTGGAGAGAACTCCCGAGCGGCTCGCGCTAGAAGTCGTCGCGCCGGACCCGGCTTGGCTCTTCGTGCTGCGCGGCTTCTGGAACCATCGCCGCGTGCGGCTGGATGGCCGCGACGCCGAAACGGTTCCGGCCCAACTCGCGTTCACCGCGGTCCGGGTGCCGGCGGGTGAGCATCGCATCGAGTGGCGCGAGGAAGTGCCGGGCCTGTCTCTTTCGGCGTGGGGACCGGCCGTTTTCGCCGTCGCCGCGATCGTCCTGCTGCGGGGCGCCCGCGCGGGGGGGAGAGCGTGACGAGCGCGGTTCGGCGGTCCGGTCCCGCGCTGCTGTTCCTCGCGCTCGTCGCGGCCGTCTACGCGGACCCGCTCTTCGTGCGCCGGAACTTCACGGGCCGCGACCTCATCGCCTACAACATCCCGATGGAGAAGTCGGTCCACTCCGCGTGGGCCGCGGGCGAGCTCCCGGTCTGGACTCCCGAGATCTCCGGCGGGCGCCCGCTCATGCCGAATCCGAACGTCGGCGCGATGTACCCGGTGCGGATCGTGTTGTCCCGGCTGCCGTTTCCCGTCGCGATCCGCCTCTTCCCGCTCATCCACTGGACGGCGGCGGGCATCGGGGCGATTCTCCTACTGACCGGAGCGGGCGTCTCGCCGCTGGGCGCGTTCATCGGCGCGGCCACGTACGTCTTCTCCGGCGTCTCGGTCTCCGAGAGCTTCTATCCGCACATCCAGCCCGGGATGACGCTGTTGCCGTGGATGCTCTGGGTGCTGCAGCGCGCGCGCGAATGGAAGGCGGGGACTTTCCTCGCGGTGATGTCGCTCCTCTTCGCGCTGGACATGCTCGCCGGAGACGTCTTCACGATCGCGCTCGCGCTCGCGTGCGGCGCGCTGTGGATCGCGCTCGAGGAGCCCGGCGGCGCGCAGATGAGCCGCTTCGGCGTCTTCGTCGCGGCCGTCGCGCTCGGCGCCGTTGCCGCGGCTCCGCAGATCCTGGCGACCGCTCTCTGGATCCCCGAGACGAACCGCGGCGTGATCGGGATGCATCTCTCCGATGCGACGCTGTACTCGATCTCTCCGTGGCGACTGCTCGAGCTCGCGGTCCCGTATCCGTTCGGGCCGATGTGGCGGCTCGACCCGTCTGCGCTCTGGGGCGGCGCGGTCTACCGCTACCGGGGCATGGGGCTGTTCGAGACCCTCTTCGCGGGCGCGCTGCCCGTCGTCGCCGTGTTCGCGCTGCGGCGCGAGCGTCGGCCCGGGCTGCGGTTCGCCCTCGTCCTCCTCGTGCTCGCGCTCATCGTCGGCATCGTGCCGAGTCTCCTGCCCGATTCGTGGGGCAAGTGGAGATCGCCGCTGCCGCTGCGCAACCCGGAGAAATTCGCGGTCGCCATCTCCCTGTCCCTGTCGATCCTCGCGGCGTGGGGATTCGACCTTCTTCCCGCTCGCCGTCTTCGCGCGCCGCTCCTCGCCGCGGGCGTGCTGGCGGCGCTCGCCGCCGCGGCCGCCGCTTCGCCCGCCGCTGCCGGCCGCGTCGCGACATCCCTCGTCGGCGGCGCCGTCCGTCTTCCGGAGATGGCCGCGCAGTCACTGCCCTTCGCGCTCGCCGCGGGCGCCCTCCTCTGGGCCGCGACCGCGAGCGCACTCGCGCTCGCCCGGCGGCGCGGGTACGGCCGCCTCGCCGCGGCGGCGGTCCTCACGCTCGTGCTGGTCGCGGCGACGCGGCCGATCGCGATGACCGACGAGGAGCAGGCGATCCTCGGACCGACGCCGTTCGCGCGGCTGATCGCGAAGCGGGATCCGGCCGGCGAGTACCGCACGCTCGGCGGGGAGATCTATCGTTCTCCGGGATCCGTGCGCGACGCGCGCTACGGCGACGGCTGGGAGATCGCGCGCCGCGACTGGGTCCACTACACGCACCTCATCTGGGGGCGAGGCACCGTCTTCAACTACGACTTCGACGCCGGCGACCTCGCGCGCGTAGAGAGCCTGCGCAAGATCTCGGGTCTCGCGGCCGCCTTCCCGGACGCGGGCCCGTTCTTCGGAGGCTTCGCGCTGCGTTGGTGTGTGCGGCAGCGCTCGCAGAAGCCGCTGCCCGGTTACCATCGGTTCGGCGGCGACGGCGCCCAAGAGTGGGACGAGCACGAGCGGCCGTATCCGGACATCCGCCTCGCCACCGCGTGGCGCGAGGAGCCGAGCGCGCTCGACGCGCTGCACGACATGGCGGAGCTGCCGCAGGGGGCGCTCGCCCTCGAGACCGGCCGCCGCGCGGACGGCGCCGCGCCCGAAGGACGGCTCCGGATTCTCGAGCGGAGCGCGCCGAGGCTCGCGATCGAGACCGACGCGCCGGCGGCGACGTGGCTGTTCGTCCTGCGCGCGTTCTGGGGATACCGGCGCGTGACCGTCGACGGGCGCGAGGTCGAGACCGTTCCCGCGAACATCGCCTTCACCGCCGTGGCCGTGCCGGCGGGGAAGCACCGCGTCGACCTGGAGGAGCAGCTGCCCGGCTGGGAGCTCTCCCGCTGGGGG
Source organism: Thermoanaerobaculia bacterium (assembly GCA_036271035.1). Taxonomy (GTDB): domain Bacteria; phylum Acidobacteriota; class Thermoanaerobaculia; order UBA5066; family Gp7-AA6; genus DAHUXD01. The sequence continues at coordinate 28,306 of DATBBK010000148.1, forward strand.
CCTGTCGCGTACGGAATGATCGCCGTGGCCGCGGCTGTTCTTGTTCGCCGCCGGAGACCCACTTGAAAAAGCGAATCCTGTGCGCCGCGTCACTCGTGCTAGCGGCCTCGTGCCGGCGCCAGCCGGCCACCCTCAACCAGGAAGCTGCCGACCAGAAGCGGCCTGCCACTGAGTGGCTCAAGGAGGAGCCGGTGCGGCTCCTTCAGGACTACGTGCGGCTTCAGACGACTCCATCGAAGGGAGAGCGTGCCGGCGTCGAGTTCCTGAAGGACCTGCTCGACTGCGACGGCATCGAGAACGAAATCGTCTGTCCCGCGCCGGAGCGCTGCAACCTGCTCGCGCGCCTGCCGGGCCGCACGCGGGAGGGATCGCTGCTCCTGCTCAACCACGTCGACGTGGTCGAGGCGTTTCCGGACTTCTGGAAGGACGCGCCTCCGTTCGAGGGGCGAATCAAGCTCGGCTACCTGTACGGACGGGGCTCCTACGACATGAAGTCGTTCGGGCTCGCTCAGGCGATCGCCCTGCGGGAGATCAAGCGGCTCGGCATTGTCCCCCGCACCGACATCCTTTTCCTCGCGGAGGCGGACGAGGAGATGGGGCAGAAGTGGGGCTCGAGATGGCTGCTCGACCACCGTCCGGAATGGTTCGAGGGGTTGAAGTGGGTGATCAATGAGGGCGGCGCGACGGAGCTCATCCTCCGGAAGGCGCGCTTCTGGGGGATCGAGACCGTTCAGGCGGGCTACGCGTCGGGGGAGTTCGAGGCTCCGCGCGAGACCCTGCTCGCTCTCGCGAAGGCCTTCCCGAAGATCGATCTCCCGCCGGTCGATCCCCTCCCGGACGTCGCGGCGGGCTTCGACATGCTCGCCAACCACCTGCCCAACCCGTACACGGACCCGCTACGTCATCTCGACCGGGTCCGTCGCGATCCCAAGGAGCTCGCCATCCTGCCGGATCGCTACGCAGCCTTCCTCGAGGGCCGCATCCATTGGTCGGACCTCTACAACCATCCCGACAGTCCCGGGAAGATGCGCGGCAACGTGACGATCTCGGTTCCGCCCGGCGTCGCACCCCGGCCCTACCTGGACCCGATCCTGGCGGATGCGGCCCGACGAGAGGTTCGGGTGGTGAGCGTTTTCGACAGCGGGCCGACGAAAGCCAGCCTGTACCCGTCGGCCATGACCGACCTCCTGAAGCGCGTGACCGAGGCCCACTACCCGGGCGTCCCATTCGGACCGCTGCCCGGCTTCGGGGGGTTCACCACCTCGCTGCTATACCGGAACCGGGGATACCAGACCTACGGCTACTCGCCGTTCGCGATGAACATCACCGACACGGCGCGCCGGCATTGGAACGATGAGCGGATCTACCTGCGCGACTACCTGACCGGCATTCAGACATTTACAGACGCGATGCTCGAGTACGCCCTGGTCGGCGCGCGGTAGTGCAAAAGTGTCAAAGGGTGTGCGGACAGATCGGCAATTTTTGTCCGCGGTGTGATCCCGGTCGCATCGGCTTTTGCATCTAACTCCTTACAATCCAACCAGTTCTCGCCGGTCCGGCGCATGGCTCCGTCCTTGCTCTACAGACCGGCGAATCAAACGACAGAGGAAACAAGAGGGAGGAAGAATGAAGAAGCGGGAGTCTGGTTTTACCTTGATCGAGCTGCTGATCGTCATCGCGATCATCGGCATCCTGGCGGCGATCGCGATTCCGAACCTGCTGAATGCGGTGCAGCGCGGTAAGCAGAAGCGGACGATGAGCGACATG
>DATBBK010000149.1:0-28108 GCA_036271035.1 Thermoanaerobaculia bacterium
GCTCCTCGAAGCTCGAGGGCGTCGAGGCGGCCGGAGCTCCCCGGGCGAAGGCGAGGACCGCCACGCCCAGCGCGGCCCGCCCCAGCTCCTTCGCCAGGAGGGTCTTCACGGGCGCAGCCTACATCCCGCGAGGACGCCGGACCCCGGTGGGCATTGACCTCGGCGTTCCCTGCTGACATAACCTTCTCCCCGTGAAGCGGCTCGTCGAGCTGTCGATCCAGGATCTCCGCGATTCGCCCGTCTGGCGCTACGAGGGCGGCAGCGGCGCGGCGGCCGTCGTCTCGCCGGCGCAGCGCGCGACTCTCTCCCAGACGGACGACGAGATCTACCTCGCGGCGACCGACTTCGAGCTCTTCGACGGCACGCGCCACGACGGCTTCTGCTTCCCGGCCGACGACTCCGGGCTCGACTATCTCCAGCCGGCGATCGTCACCGCTTCCGGCCACGTCAACTTCTGGTTCGACGGTCCCGTCACGAAGTCCGAGCTGAGCAAACAGTGGGACGCGCTCGGCAAGAGCGAGGCCGAGGTCCTGCCGGCGACGTTCAAGTGCCGGGTGCCGGTCGACGGCCGGACGGTCACCGGACGCATTCAGCGCGTCGAGAGCGCGGGAGACCTCGAGGCGTCGGGCCCGCCGCCGCCCGCGCTCGACGCCGCCGCGACCGGCGTGCTCGTCGACCGAGTTCCGACCGCGCGGCCCGTGCAGGCGCGGCGCGACACCGGGCCGATCGAGAAGCGCACCTCGCGTCGCCGCAAGGCGGAGATGGAGGTCGAGTTCACGCAGGACGGCGTCCCGGCGACCGGGATCATCGGCGACCTCTCTCCGCGTGGCATGTTCGTGCGCTCCGCGCGAATCCCTGGAACGGGACCGAACCTCCGTCTCACGGTGAACCTGCCGAACGGCCGCAAGCTCGTCCTCACCGGCAAGGTCGTGCGCACCGTGCTCGGTGCGGCGGCGCGCGGCTCGTCCGGATTCGGGCTGCGGCTCTCCGGCGAATCCGCCGAGTACGACGAGCTGCTGCTCAAGCTCCGCAACAAGCCCTCTCAATAGGAGGCCGCCATGAAGGCGCAGACGCGCGTCGGATCCTTCCTCGCCGTCCTCGTAGTCTTCCTGGCCGGTCCCGCGCCCGCGCAGACGGCTTCGCCCGTCGCGGCCGCCGCTCCCGTCACGCCGGATCAGGCGGCCGACACGCCGCGGATCCGGCAGCTCGCGAAGACGGCGGCCGCGATCGTCGACGCATTCACCGACTCGGAGGCGGTCTTCACGCGCGACGGAAAGCGCGTCGTCTTCGTCTCGAATCGGGACGGGCTCCCGCAGCTCTACGTAGGCGACGCGGGGCGGCCAGAGGCGCCCGCGACCCGGCTGGTCACGACATCCCAGCGCACGACCGGCGCGCTCCCGCTCGCCGACGGCAAGCGCGTGCTGTTCCGCTCCGATACGGGAGCCGACGAGAACTGGTCCTTCTTCGTCTGCAACCTGGACGGGACCGGGCTCGCCGAGCTGACGCCCGGCGTGAAGCGCCAGCGCGAAGACGCTGTCGTGCCCGACGGCGCGCCCGACACGGCGTTCTACTCGGGTCGGACCATGTCGGCGTCGGGTTCGGAGGCGTACTCGCTGGCGCTGACGTCGGGCGCGGCGGAGAAGAAGCTCTACTCGGACCCGCTGCCGGGATCGCTCACCGACGTCTCGCGAGACGGGAAGCGCGGCATCTGGGTCTCGTTCCCGAGCGCCACGGATAACACGGTCCTGCTGCTCGACCTCGCGACCGGGGCCGCGAAGCGTGTGTATCCGCCACAGGGAGGTCCCAAGGTCCAGGTCTTCGCGGCGCGCTTCTCGGCCGACGGCCGGCGCATCCTGGTGGCGACCGACGGAGGCGGCGAGCACGCGCTCGTGCTCGCGCTCGACCCGGGCGGCCGCGAGCTCGCCCGGTACACCGAGACACGCACCCCCACCGCGGCGGTCGGCGCCCTGGCCGTCGCGAAGACGGGCGACCGCGTGGCGCTCGCGCTGGACGCCGGGAACCATTCCGAGGTGCGGCTGCTCGACGCCGGGTCGCTGAAGCCCGCCGCCGACGTGCTGCTGCCGCTCGGCACGGGAGGCATCGGAGAATTCTCCGAGGACGGAAAGCTCCTCGCCGCTGAGTGGTCCACGCCGGACTCGCCGGGCGAGATCTGCTCGGTCGACACGGCGAGCGGACGCGTGACCCCCCTGCGGAAAGATCCGAGGCCCTCGCTCGCCGGCCTGCCGCCGGTCGCGGCCTCGATCACCGAGATTCCCGCCTTCGACGGCCTGAAGCTGCCGATGAACGTCTACCTGCCCGCCGTCGCAACCGAGAAGAAGCTGCCGGTCCTGGTCGTCTACCACGGAGGCCCGGCGGGATCCTCCGCGATCCGCTGGTCGGCGGCCGCGCGTTTCTTCACCGCGCTCTGATACGCGGTCGTCGAGCCGAACGTGCGCGGCTCGGGCGGATTCGGCCGCGCGTTCGAGATGGCCGACAATGGCCCGAAGCGTCTCGACGCCTTCAAGGACGTGGAGACGACCTCGCGGTGGGCCGCGTCGCAGCCCTGGGCGGATCCCGCGAAGATGGTCGTCTACGGCGGCAGCTACGGCGGCTACACGGTTCTCATCGCGCTCGAGCGCTGGCCCGACGTCTGGCGCGCCGGCGTCGACCTCGTCGGCGTGGCGAACATGACGACCTTCCTGAAGAGCACGAGCGGCGTGATTCGCGAGATCTTCAAGCTCGAGTTCGGAGACGTCGACAAGGACGCCGCCTTTCTTTCGACCATCTCGCCGATCGAGCAGGTCGACAAGATCGCGGCGCCGCTCTTCGTCTACGCGGGCGCCAACGACCCGCGGGTGCCGCGGCCGGAGTCGGACCAGATCGTTCAGGCGCTCCGGTCGCGGAAGATCCCGGTCGAGTACATGGTCGCCGACAACGAGGGCCACTCGATGGCGCGGCGCGAGAACCAGATCGCGTTCTACAGCCGTGCGGCGGGATTTCTCGAGAAGCAGATGGCGGTCGTCGAGCCCGCAGGGGCCGCCGCGCCTGCGAAGCCGTGAGCCGTGAGCCGTAGGGCGTGATCGGCCTCGTTCTCTCGGCGGCTCTGGCCGTCGCTCCGGCGCCGCCCGATCAGGGCGTGCCGGACCTGCTGCGCCGCCAGACGCAGGAGCTCTTCGATGCGATCTCCTCCGGAAGCCGCGAGCCGTGGGAGAAGTATCTCGACGCGGACGTCCGCTACGGCGACGAGAGCGGCGCCGTCGCCGGAAAGAAGGAGATGGTCGAGGGCGTGCGGCCGCTGCCGGCCGGCGTGTCCGGCACCATCCGCGTGACCGACTTCGACGCGGCGCTGCACGATGACGTCGCGGTCGCGACGTACGTGACGGACGAGCATGAGGCCTTTCACGGGGCGCAGCTGCACTGCCGGTATCGGTCGGTCGACACGTGGAAGAAGACGCCCGACGGCTGGCGTCTCGTCGCGGCCCAGGTCCTGGCGCTCCGCGAGGACCCGCCGGCGGTCCCGATGGCGGCGGCGGCGCGCGCGGACTACGTCGGGCGCTACGCGCTGCCGGACGGTCTCGCGTACGAGATCCACGCGAATGCGAAGGGTGACGGCCTCGAGGGCGTGCAGGACGGCCGCAAGCCGGAAGCGCTCGTGGCCGAGGCGCCGGACGTGTTGTTCGTGCCGGGCAAGCCGCGCTACCGCTACCTGATGCGCCGCGATGCGAACGGGAAGGTCGACGCGCTCATCCAACGTCGCGAGGCGTGGGACCTGGTCTGGGCGAGAGCGAACGCCGGCGCGAAGAACTAGTTCGTCACAGGTACTTCTCGGCGATCACGCGCCGGTGGTGCGCCTCGTGCCCGGCGATCATGAACGCGAGCGCGCGCACCGACACGGGGCTGTCGTCCGCCGTTCCGGTCCGCGTCCACGCCTCGGGCGGCAGCGAGTGGAAGAGCGAGAGCGTCGCGCCGCGCACGGACCGGACCTCGTTCGCCAGATCCGCCCAGTGCCGCGCGTCCGCGCCGGCGCGGTGCATCCAGTTGTCCGGGTCGAATCCCTCGAGCGGCGTCTCGTCGCCGCGCGCGACGCGCAGCGCACGATACGCGAACACGCGCTCGACGTCGGAGACGTGGAGGAAGACCTCGCGCAGGCTCCACTTCTCGGGCGCGTATCGGTGATGGGACCGCTCCTCGGTGATGCTCGTCAGCAGTGCGTCGCTCTCGCGCGAGGAAAGCTCGAGGGCCGCAACCGCGTCGTGTCCCTCGACGAGCGCGATGTACTTGCCGTAGTACGGCGCGTGCTCGGACTCATGGGGACGCCCGCTGATCCCGCTCATCGCGCTGCCCGACCGGCCGGCGTGGCCGTCTTCTTCGCCCGCATGTACTTCCACATCCGCGGCTTCCCCTGGCCGATCCAATCCACCGCGGTCGCGAGACGCTTCTGCCGCGTGGCGTCCGTCTTCGCCTCGGCGATCCACTCCGAGTAGTCGCGCTTCTGGCTCGGGCTGAACTCCCCGAAGCGCTTCAGCGCGGCCGGCTTCTTCTTCAAGGCCGCGGTGAGCGCCCTCGGAACCGGCAGGGGCGCCCGCGCGCGGCGGACCGGGCCGACCTTCTCACCGGTCTCGTTCATGCGCGCCGCCTCTCGCACGTAGCCGAGAAGCACGGCGTCGGGCGGCAGCTCGGACGCGGAGGTGATCCGGCCGAACTGACCCATCGTCTCCTTCGCGCCCGGGCGCGAGATCTCGAGCGCGCGGTTCCAGAATCCGAACGCGCAGTGCGCCTTGAATGCCGCCATGCCGCAGAGGATCCCGTGGTGCTCGAAGCTGGGCATTCCCCACTTGATCGTCTCGACCACGTCGGGACAGCCCCTGTGAACGACCTTGCGGAGACGGGTCAGGATGGGCCTGGCGAAGTCCGCGGACTTCGCGATGTATGTGTCGACGCGCGGATCGGTCTTCGGCATGGGGCGGATTATGCATCCGCCCCACGGAATCGTTCACTTCCGCTTCCCGCTCTTCTCGCTCCGCGCCTTCGCGCCCTTCTTGCCGAGCGCGGTCCGCGTCTTCTTCGGCAGGTGGGCGATCGTGCGCTTGCGGCGCGCCGCGGAGGCGGCCTTGCGGACGTTCCGCCGTGCCGCCGACCGCTGCTTCTCCGTCGTCACAGGCTGCCGCCCTTTCGTCCGCCCTTCTCCATGGGCGAGTGGTCCTCGGGCTTGCCGTAACCACCGCCTCCCGGCTTCTCACCGCCGCCGTGCACCTTGTTGACCGTGGCCCACGCCCGCCGTTTCGACTCCTCGTCGGAGACGCCGCGGTCCTCGTACCCCTTTTCGATGTGCTGCTCCTGACGCTTCTCCTTGTCCGAGTACTTGCTCTTGTCGCCTTTCGGCATCACACACCTCCAGGTTTTTTCGATGCGAAATGCGCGCCGTTCGGAAAAGGGAATCGCCGGGAAACTCGCGGCGTTCTCGCACCGTAGTACCTTTTCGCGGCCGCCGGATCGCCTCCATCGCGAGCCATCCGTGCCGCGCCGGGAGCGGCGAGCGCCCGACGACGAGGAGGCATGGCCCAGGAAGGTAGTCCGGCGCCGGGAAACGAGGTCGCGCAGGCGGTCGGCTCGCAGCCGGCCCCGGGCGGTCCGTCCCCGAAGGGCCGGCGCAGCTTCGACCGCTCGCTCATCGACGGCCCGATCGGGCCGGCGGTCTGGAAGATCGCCTGGCCGACGATGCTGCAGAACATCATCGCCGGCCTGCAGGGGATCATCGATCACGCGATGGTCGGCCACTACGTCGGCTACACCGCGAACGCGGCGATCGGCGTGAGCTGGCAGATCATCATCGTGGTCATCGTCTTCATCAGCTCGGTGTTCTCCGGCATGGGCGTGCTCGTCGCGCGCTTCGCCGGCGCGAACCGGCCGGACGACGTCAACCGCGTCGTCTACCAGTCGTTTTTGACCGCGGCCGGCATGGCGGTCGTTCTCGGCGCCGCGGGATGGCTGGCGGCTCCATCGCTGCTCGACCTCGTCAACGCGGCGCCCCTCGTCCGCGCGGAGGCGATGCCGTTTCTGAGGACGATGCTCGTCGGCATCTCCGGCATGATGATCTTCTTCCTGCTGAGCGGCGCGTTCCGCGCGGCCGGCGACGCGCGTACGCCGCTGCGGCTGGGGCTCGCGATGACCGCGCTCACGATCGTCTTCAACGTGATCCTGATCCCGCGTTACGGCACGCTCGGCGCGGCAATCGGCACGATCGCGAGCAGCACCCTCGTCTCCGCGTGGGGCGTCTGGCGGTTGTCGCGGCCGGAATCGGTCATTCACTTCGAGCCCGGCATGAGCAAGGCGCCGGACTTCAAAGTCATCCGCGAGCTCTTCCGATTCGGCCTGCCGACCGGCGTGCAGGGGATCGCGATGAACGTCGCGGGCGTGCTGCTGCTGCGGTTCATCGGATCGCTGCCGCACAGCGCCGCCGCACAGGCCGCGTACGCGGTCGGCTACACCGAGCTCTTCTCGCTGATCACATGGACCTCCGTCGGCCTGATGGGCGCCGCCGCGGCGATCGCCGGCCAGAATCTCGGCGCGGGCCGTCCGGAGCGGGTCGTTCAGAGCGTGTGGGTCGCGTCGCGCATTGGACTCTGCCTCGCGGCCGGCGTCGGCGCGCTCTTTTTGGCGGTGCCGAACCTGCTGCTCGGCGTCTTCGGCATGAAGGATCCGGTCGTCCTGATGCTCGGCAAGCAGCTGCTGCGTTACCTGGCCGTGTCCGGTATGTTCGTCACGGTCGCGCTCTGCTTCACCGGCGCGCTGCAGGGCACGGGCGACACGCGCGGGCCGCTCTACATCTCGATCGTCTCGCAGATCATCGTGCCGCTGGGCCTCTGCGCGGTGCTCCAGGCCACGCGCGGTCTGACGTCGGGCGAGATCTGGACCGCGATCGTGCTGGGACACGTCACGCGCTGCGCCCTGTCGATCGGCCGCTTCCGCATGCAGAAGTGGCGGGGCATCCGGGTCGCGATTCCGGCCTGATCGCGGTCGCCCTCCCGCGCTGCGCTCCCGTCCCTGCACTCAGGGGCAAGGCACTTGCTTCCCGATGGATGAGAGATTGATCGAGGAGGTCTCATGAACGACGCGAGTCTCGTCTCACGGTGGCGTTTCTGGGCGCCCTACCTTCTGTCCGTCCTCCGGATCATCACGGCCTTCCTCTTCATGCAGGTCGGCACGGCGAAGCTGTTCGCGTTTCCCGCCGCCGTCATGCCGGGAGGGGGCACCGCGCCGGCGGGGTCGCTGGCGTGGTACGCCGGCGTCCTGGAGACTTTCGGCGGCGCGCTGATCCTCGTCGGTCTCTTCACGCGTCCGGTCGCGTTCCTCCTGTCGGGCGAGATGGCCATCGCGTACTTTCACGGGCACGCGCCGCACGGGCTGTGGCCCGTGCTGAACGGAGGGGGCCCGGCCATCATGTTCTGCTTCGTCTACCTCTATCTCTCGGCCGCGGGCGGCGGACCCTGGAGCCTCGACGCCCTCCGCACGGGCCGGCGCCCGTTTGTCGATCCCGCGTCCGCCCGTTCGTCGAGCGGGTAGAAGCCAGGTCGTCACCCGGCCGAGACCGGCCGGGGCCCGGCTCACGAAGGAGATGAACCGATGAAGGTCATGGTGATCGTCAAGGCGAACTCGGACTCGGAGGCCGGGAAGCTCCCGAGCGAGCGGCTCTTTCGCGAGATGATGGCGTTCAACGACGAGCTCGTGAAGGCCGGCGTGATGCTGGCCGGAGAGGGCCTGCAGGCGAGCTCGAAGGGCAAGCGCGTCCGCTCGGCGAAGGGGCGGCTCACCGTCGTCGACGGACCGTTCGCGGAGACCAAGGAGCTGATCGCGGGATTCTGGATCTGGCAGGTCGGGTCCATGGACGAGGCCGTCGACTGGGCGAAGAAGATCCCGAACCCGGACGGCCAGGACGGCGACGTCGAGATTCGGCCGCTCTTCGACACGAGCGACGCCGCCGAGCTGCCCGCGGACGTCCGCGAGGAGGAGCAGCGCCTTCGAGCCGAGATCGCCCGGAAGAGCTGACCGGCGCGCAAGAAAACGCACGGGGTGTCGATTCGACGCCCCGCCGTTCGTCGTGAATATTTGCGTGGAGGCGGGGAACCGGTCCCCGCCCGAGTCCAGGTTGCCGCCGCCGCGCGGCGATCGGACGTGGCCCGGCGGTCACGTGGTCATGTCCTCAGCGCGGCGATCGGCCGTTGCGGGGCGGTGCGCGCCGGCGGAGGCGTTCGCCCCGGAGAGTGAGGTTCACGATGAGAATCGCTGTTGCGGGCGCGACCGGCCGAGTCGGGCGCCACGTCGTCGAGTTGCTCGAGGGGGAGGGACACGACGTCGTCCCGATCTCGCGGTCGCACGGAGTGGACGTCGTGACGGGCGAGGGCCTCGCGCACGCGCTCGCCGGCGCCGAGGCGATCGTCGACGCGTCGAGCACGGCGACGTCGGACGAAAAGACGGCGACGGACTTCTTCCTCGCCGCGACACACAACCTCCAGCGGACGGCCGCGAGCGCCGGAGTGCGTCGGATCGGCGTCGTCTCGATCATCGGAATCGAGCGGTTCCCCTCCGGCTATCTCAAGGCGAAGGTGTCGCACGAGAAGGCGATGCTCGCCGGTCCCGTTCCGGTGCGCATCCTGCGGGCGGCGCAGTTCCACGAGTTCGTCGCGCCGCTCGTCGACTGGGGTCGAGACGGGCAGATCAGCCGACTGCCGAAGATGAAGACGCAGCTCGTCGCCGCGAGGACGGTCGCGCAGGCTCTCGCGGACCTGGCCACGGATCCGCGTTCCGCGCCGGCGCCGGCCGGCGCGCCGCCACTCGAGATCGCCGGTCCAAGGCCCGAGATCCTGCTCGACGCCGCGCGACGGCTCGTCGCCAGGCGCGGCGACGCGATCCGCGTCGAGGAGGGACCGAGCGCCGCGTACCCGGACGGCGACGGCCTCTACGCGTCCGGGGCCCTGCTGCCGGGCCCGGGGGCGACGCTGGCCGGCCCGACGTTCGACGAATGGCTGGACGAGGAGTACCCGCGCGAGCGAAGCGCGAGCGTGCGGCCCGAGGCATCCTCGAGTCGCTGAAAAAAGTCTCGCCGGTCGTGTCGATCCGGACCAGGCTCGTTCGTCGTGAGAGCAGAGGGCGGGAAGCGGGTTCCCGCCGCAACGCGAGAGAAAAAGGAGAAGACCGTGAAGTTTCTGACGATGGTCAAGGCCAAGGAGGGGCAGATTCCTCCGCCCCGGCTGATGGAGGAGATCGCCAAGCTGGCCGATCAGGCGGGCAAGGACGGCACGATGGTCCTCACGGGCGGGCTCTACCCGTCCGCCGCGGGCGTCAGCGTGAACGTCTCGGGGGGCGAGCTCCGCGTCGTCGACGGCCCGTTCTCGGAGGCGAAGGAGGTCATCGGTGGATTCGCGATCTTCGAGCTGAAGTCGAAGGAGGAGGCGATCGAGGCGGCGAAGCACTTCATGGAGCTCCACCGGAAGCACTGGCCCGGTTGGGAGGGCTCGTGCGAGGTGCGGCAGATGTTCGGACCGGACGACGCCTTTCCCCCCGGCAAGCGCTGAGCGCTGAGAGGCGGACGAGACGGCGGCGATCATGCGCTACGCCATCAGAGGGATCGCGATCCTGTTTCTCTGCGCGATCCTCTTCGATGTCGCCGTCCTCTACCTCTCCGCGGCGGGCCCCGACGCATGGAGCGCCGGCTCTTTGATCCGGCAACGGCGCCACGCATTCGCGAGCTGACCGGGCCGCCTCTCGGCGCGGAGTGGCGCCCGTCCAAATGGGGGCTTCGGTCAGTCGGTGAGGTGTCCGAGAAAATTCTCCGGCCGTGTCGATCCGGAGGAGGCTGTTTCGTCGTGATGGCAGAGGGCGGGAAACGAGTTCCCGCCGAAACGCCGAGAGGCAGAGGAGGGAACCTTGAGATTCCTGACGATCACGAAGGGCAAGGAGGGCGGGGCGATGCCGCCGCCGGAGATGATCGAGGCGGTCGAAAAACTGGCCGATCAGGCCACGAAGGACGGCACGCTGGTCCTGAGGGGCGGGCTCTATCCGTCCGCGGCCGGCGGCTTCCGGGTCCGCGTCTCGGGCGGCCAGATCCGGGTTCTCGATGGCCCGTTCACCGAGGCGAAGGAGGTCATCGGCGGATTCGCGATCTTCGAGTTCAAGTCGAGGGAGGAGGCGGTCGCGTCGGCGAAGCACTTCATGGAGCTCAGCCGGAAGCACTGGCCGGAATGGGAGGGCGAGTGCGAGGTGCGGCAGATGTGGAGTCCGGACGACGATTTCCCGCAGGCGGCGACGGAGGGCTGAGCGCTCGTGGAGCGCTCGAGGAGAACGTCATGGCGATCACGCCCCACGGGTCCATCTCGAAGGGTCGGCTCTGGACGAGCCGGACGCTCGCCGGTGCGGCTGTTTTGTTCCTGGTCTTCGACGCGGCGATCAAGCTGGCGGTCATCCCGCCCGTCGTGGACGCGTTCGCGAAGCTGGGCATGCCGGTCGCGCTCGCGCAGGGCATCGGCGTCCTCGAGCTCTTCTGCGTCGCGCTGTTCCTCTTCCCGGCGACTGCCGCGCTCGGCGCGGTCCTGCTGACGGGCTTCCTCGGCGGCGCGATCGCGATTCACGTTCGCGTGGGCGATCCACTGCTCAGCCACGTGCTCTTTCCGGTGTACGTCGGAGCGCTCCTGTGGACCGCCCTCTTCCTCCGGGACGAGCGCGTCCGCGCGCTCGTGGGCGCCGAGGCCCGCTGACGCCGACTTCGGACGAGCGGATTGGCGATTGACGATCTAGAAGGAGTGAGTCATGCGATTCGTGATGCTGATGTACCCGAAGGGCTACGAGACCGCGAAGCCGGGCGCGCTCCCGGATCTGAAGGCGATCGAGCGGATGAGGACCTACAACGAGTCTCTCGCCAAGGCCGGCGTCCTGCTCGCGCTCGACGGGCTGCACCCGCCGTCGATGGGCGTGCGGGTGTCGTTTCCCGGCGGCAAGCCCAAGGTCGTGGACGGTCCGTTCGCGGAGGCGAAGGAGGTCGTGGGCGGCTTCTGGGTCATCGACGTCAAGTCGCGCGAGGAGGCGATCGAGTGGGCCCGGCGCGTGCCGGGTTCCGAGAACGAGGTCGTCGAGCTCCGGCAGGTGATGGAGATCTCGGATTTTCCGAACGAGGTCCGGAAGAAGCTGGAGCACACGGAGGAGGGGCAGCGGAAGGCGGGAATTCCGGACGCCAAGTGGTCCGGACACGCATGATGCATTAGCAACCGCTAATATGTCTCACTTTCACCCTTCGCCGTACGGTGCTCTAATCGCGCCCCGTGGCGGGCGCGGAGCGGGCGGAGGAGACGCGGCGCGCGATCGAGGCGGTCTGGCGGATCGAGTCGCCGCGCCTGATCGCGACGCTCGCGCGAATGGTGCGCGACGTCGGACTGGCCGAGGACCTCGCGCAGGACGCGCTGGTCGCGGCGCTCGAGACCTGGCCCGAGTCCGGCATCCCGGAGCGGCCCGGCGCCTGGCTCGTGACCGCCGCGAGACGGCGCGCCATCGACCAGCTCCGTCGTCGCGATCTCCTCGATCGCAAGCACGGCGAGCTCGGGCGCGACGCGGACGCTCGGCGCGAGGCCGCGGTCCAGGAGCTCGAGGCGGCGATCGACGACCCCGTGGGCGACGACGTGCTGCGCCTCATCTTCACCGCGTGCCACCCGGTTCTCTCGACCGAGGCGCGCGTCGCGCTGACGCTCCGCATGCTCGGCGGCCTGACCACGGCCGAGATCGCGCGCGCGTTCCTCGTTTCCGAGGCCACGGTGGCGCAGAGGATCGTGCGCGCCAAGCGCGCCCTCTCCGAGGCGCGCGTGCCCTTCGAGGTGCCGCGCGGCGCGGACCTCGCGGCGCGCATCGCGTCCGTGCTCGAGGTGGTCTACCTGATCTTCAACGAGGGCTACCTCGCCACGGCGGGGGAGGACCTCATCCGTCCCGCGCTGTGCGAGGACGCGCTGCGGCTCGGCCGCGTGCTCGCGGAGCTCGCGCCCGGGGAGCCCGAGGTGCACGGCCTCGTCGCGCTGATGGAGATCCAGGCGTCGCGCGCGGCGGCGCGAACCGGAGCGGACGGCGCCCCGATCCTGCTCCCGGACCAGGACCGCTCGCGCTGGGACCCGCTGCTCATCCGGCGCGGTCTCGCGGCACTCGCGCGGGCCGAATCGCTCGGGGGCGCGCGGGGACCGTACGCGCTCCAGGCGGCGATCGCCGCGTGTCACGCGCGCGCGCGGGCGTCGTCCGAGACCGACTGGCCGCGGATCGCGGCGCTCTATATGGAGCTGTCGCGCGCGCTGCCGTCGCCGGTGGTCGACCTGAATCGCGCCGTCGCGGTCTCGATGGCGGACGGTCCCGAGGCCGGGCTGCGCCTCGTGGACCGGCTCCACGCCGAAGGCGCGCTCGACGGCTATCACCTGCTGCCGGCGGTGCGCGGCGACCTGCTCGAGAGGCTCGGCCGTCACGGCGACGCGCGCGCCGAGTTCGAGCGGGCGGCGGCGCTGACGAGCAACGCGCGCGAGCGGGCGCTGCTGCTCTCCCGAGCGGCGTCCGCCGGGGGGGCGGTGAAGCCCTCGTGATCGTCCACGTCGTCGACGGTACGTACGAGCTGTTCCGGCAGTTCTACGGGCTTCGCCGCCCCGGGCGCGAGAACCAGGCGGCGCGACCCTACTCCGCCGCGGTCGGCGTCCTTCACGGCGTGCTCCAGATGCTCGAGACCGGCGCGACGCACGTGGGAGTCGCGACCGACCACGTCATCGAGTCGTTCCGCAACGATCTGTGGGCCGGCTACAAGACCGGCGCGGGCATCGATCGCGCGCTGTGGGCGCAGTTCCATCCGCTCGAGGAGGCGCTCGACGCGATGGGCGTCGCCGTGTGGCCGATGGTCGAGCTCGAGGCGGACGACGCGCTCGCGTCCGCGGCGCAGATCGCGTCGGAGGATCCCGCCGTCGAGAAGGTCTCCATCTGGACGCCGGACAAGGACCTCGCGCAGTGCGTCCGCGGCGACCGCGTCGTGCAGGTCGACGGCCGCCGCCGGACGATCCGCGACGAGGCCGGCGTGAAGGAGAAGTTCGGCGTGGGTCCCGCGCTCATCCCGGACTGGCTCGCCCTCGTCGGCGACGCGGCGGACGGCTACCCGGGCATCGCGGGGATCGGACCGGTCGGCGCCGCGCGGCTGCTCAACCGCCTGGGCCCGATCGAGAGCTTCCCGCCCGAGGAGCTGGGGAATCGGCACGAGCTCGCCCTGCTGTTCAAGAATCTCGCCACGCTGCGGACCGACGCGCCGCTGTTCACGCGCGTCGAGGAACTGCGCTGGAGCGGCCCGACGGAGCGGCTCGTCGCGTGGGCCGAGAGGATGGAAGATCCGCGGCTGCTCGAACGCAGCGCGAAGATTGCGGAGGCAATGCGATGCAAGACCGTCTGACCCTCCCGAGCGTCATCCTCGGCTGCGCCGCCGTCCTCGGGGTCGCCTCGCTCGCCGCGGCGGCCACGAACAAGCCCGCGCTCCACGGCCGGCACTGGATGGCGATCACGGGCAAGCCGCTCGCGGCGACCGCGGGCGCGATGACGTTCCAGCGTGGCGGCAACGCGGTCGACGCCGCGTGCGCGATGCTCGCCGCGACGACGACGATGTTCGACACGCTGTCGTGGGGCGGCGAGACGCAGGCGCTGATCTACAACCCGAAGACTCGGAAGGTCATCGCGATCAACGCGCTCGGCGTGGCTCCGACCGGCGCGACGCCCGAGTTCTTCCGCTCGCGGAAGATGAGCTATCCGCCGGAATACGGGCCCCTCGCCGCGGTCACGCCGGGGACGCCCGGCGGGCTCCTCGTGATGCTCGCCGAGTACGGCAAGCTGTCGCTGAAGGACGTGCTCGCGCCGGCGATGCAGATGGCGGAGGGCTATCCGATCGAGGCGGAGCTCGCCGACGCCATCGAGAGGCAGAAGAAGCACATCAAGGAGTGGCCGTACTCGAAGGCGCTCTTCCTCACTCACCCCGGCGCAGCTCGCGAGGCGCCGCAGCCGGGCGAGGTCTTCCGCCAGCCGGACCTGCTCGCGACGCTCACGAAGCTGGTCGACGCCGAGCAGAAGGCGCTCGCGGCCGGCAAGAGCCGCAAGGACGCGATTCTCGCCGCGTACGACCGCTTCTATCGGGGCGACATCGCGCAGGAGTTCGTCCGCGGCTCCCGCGAGCAGGGTGGGCTGCACACGCTCGAGGACCTCGCGAAGTGGAAGGTCAAGATCGAGGAGCCGGTGAAGACCAGCTACCGCGGCTTCGACGTCTACAAACTCGACGTGTGGACGCAGGGTCCCGCGATGCTCCAGGCGCTCAACATGCTCGAGCCGATGGACCTGAAGGCGATGGGCTACAACAGCACGCGCTACATCCACGCGCTCTACCAGGTCATGAACCTGGCGTTCGCGGACCGCGACTTCTACTACGGCGATCCGGACGACCGCTTCCCGCCCGCGGAGCCGCGGCAGGGGCTGCTGTCGAAGGACTACGCGCACCAACGCGCCGCCGGGATTGACTGGTCGCGCAACGACGCGAACGCGAAGCCCGGCGACCCGTACCCGTTCCAGGGTGGCACCAATCCGTACGCCGAGTTGCTCGGGAAGTGGCCGGCCGCGTGGCCGCCGCCGAAGCCCGCCGCGGCGTCCGCCGAGAGCGGGGCGCTGAACGGGCTCGAGCCTGGGGCGGGCCCGCATGACGTCCCCGAGGGATTCTTCGCCGGCACGACCTCGATCGAGGCGGCCGACGAGGAGGGTTGGGTCGTATCGGTGACGCCGTCCGGCGGCTGGAACCCCGCCTGCATCGCCGGTCGGACCGGCATCGGGATGAGCCAGCGAATGCAGAGCTTCGTGCTCGATGCCTCCGAGGGTCCCTTCAACGTGCTCGAGCCCGGGAAGCGTCCGCGCGTGACGCTGACGCCGACCCTCGCGCTGAAGGACGGCAAGCCGTACCTCGCGATGGCGGTTCAGGGCGGCGACACTCAGGACCAGAATCTCCTGCAGTTCTTCCTGAACGTCGTCGAGTTCGGCATGACCGTTCAGGAGGCCGTCGAGGCGCCGAACATCAACAGCTACCAGATGCGCAGCTCCTTCGGCGACCACCAGTCGATCCCCGGACGCATCGACCTCCACGAGAAGACGCCCGAGTGGACGCGCGAGGAGCTGGGAAAGATGGGCTATCGGATCCGGCTCGAGCCCAAGACCTCGGGCCCGATCAACGCGATCTACTTCGATCGCGAGCACGGCACCATGTGGGGCGGGTCGAGCGATTACGGCGAGGACTACGGAGTGGGCTGGTGAGGCCGTCGCGACGGTTGGCGACGCGTCCTTTGATCGCGGCATTCGCCCCGCCGACCCGCCGGAGCGGCGTCTCGCCGATCCGTAACCCCGCCTGTCTTCACAGCGCTGTAAAGAAGAGGCGGTGTCCTCGTCGGATCGGACCGCTCTCGAGACAAACCTTTTGGGCTCAGAGCCGTAGAGCCAAGACGGGAAATTTCGTGGCTCGAGGCGGAATCCGAATCGCGCGGGGGGGCTTACATACAAAGGATGAGTACGGCATCATTCCCGCTCCCCGTCTTCCTCGTGACGTGGACCGCCGTCCACCGGGCGGCGCGACCCCAATAGGAAGCGGCCGCCCAGGATCTTCCAAGGGTCGCCAGGGCCGGCACGCCCGGCCCCGCGGGGTAGCAGCATGACGAGGCTCCGGGTATCGAAGGTGGAGGTATTGGCTCAATGAAGAAACGGATGTTCGTGACCGTGCTCGCGATCGTCGCCTTCGTGGCGGTGATCGGGGCCGTCAAGTACCGGCAGATCTCCAAGGGCATGGCGCAGCAGGCGGCGTTTCACATGCCGCCCGAGAGCGTCACGACCGTCGTCGCGAAGTCCGAAGAGTGGGCGTCGTCGATCGCCGCGATCGGGTCCGTGACCGCGGTGCAGGGCGTCGTCGTGTCCGCCGATCTGCCCGGAGTCGTCGAGAAGATCTACTTCGAATCCGGAAAGATGGTCCGCGCGGGCGAGACCCTCGTGCAGCTGGACGTGCGTCAGGAGCAGGCGCAGCTCGCGTCCGCCGAGGCCGGCCTCAAACTGTCGCAGGTCAACCTCGACCGCATGCAGAACCTCAACCAGCAGGGCATCGCCGCGAAGGCGGACTGGGACAAGCTCGACGCCGAGACCAAGCAGGCGGACGCGAAGATCGCCGAGATCAAGGCGACGATCGCCCGCAAGACGATCAAGGCGCCGTTCAGCGGTCTCCTCGGAATCCGCCAGGTCAACCTCGGCCAGTATCTTGCGGCCGGCGCGCCGATCGTGCCGCTCCAGTCGCTCGACCCGATCTACGTCAACTTCAACGTGCCGCAGCAGCAGGTCTCGCAGCTGAAGGCCGGAGACGAGGTGCGGGTCAGCTCGGAGGGCAACGGCCCGTTCAAGGGCAAGATCACGGCGGTCAACTCGGTCATCGACGAGGCCACCCGCAACATCCAGATCCAGGCGACGCTCTCGAATCCCCAGGGACGGCTTCGTCCGGGCATGTACGTGAACACGACCACGGGCGTCGGCACGGCCGCCAAGGTCATCCCGCTGCCCGCGTCGTCCATCAACTTCGCGCCGTACGGCGACTCCGTGTACGTGGTCGAGGAGATGAAGGACCAGAAGTCCGGGAAGCCCTACAAGGGCGTCCGCCAGCAGTTCGTGAAGCTGGGGCCGGGCAAGGGCGACCAGGTCGCCGTCCTCTCGGGCATCAAGCCGGGCGAGGAGATCGTGACGTCCGGCGTGTTCAAGCTGCGGCCGAACGCCGCGGTCCAGGTCAACAACAAGACCGTCCCGTCCAACAACCCGGCGCCGAAGCCGGAGGACAGCTAAATGAACTCGAAGTTCACGGACATCTTCGTACGGCGTCCGGTCCTCGCGATCGTCGTCAACCTCGTCATCCTGATCGCCGGACTGCAGGCGATCCGGTCGCTGTCCGTCCGTCAGTACCCGCGGAGCGACATCGCGGTCGTCCAGGTCACGACCGTCTACGTCGGCGCGAACGCGGACCTGGTCCGGGGCTTCATCACGACGCCGCTAGAGCGCGTCATCGCGAGCGCCGACGGCATCGACTACCTGGAGTCGTCGTCCGCTCAGGGCGTCTCGACGATCTCGGTGCACCTGAAGCTGAACTACGACACGAACGCGGCGCTGACGCAGGTCCAGGCCAAGGTCGCGCAGGTCCGCAACGACCTGCCGCCCGAGGCCGAGGCCCCGATCATCGACCTGCAGACCGCCGATAACCAGTTCGCGTCGATGTACATCGGGTTCGGCTCGAGCGAGCTCGACCAGAACCAGATCACCGACTACCTGACGCGCGTCGTCCAGCCGAAGCTCTCCGCGGTCAGCGGCGTGCAGCGCGCCGACATCCTGGGCAGCCGGACGTTCGCGATGCGCGTCTGGCTCAAGCCCGATCGAATGGCCGCGCTCGGCATCGCGCCGGCGGACGTCCGGACGGCGCTCGCGCAGAACAACTACCTGTCGGCCCTCGGCCAGACGAAGGGCTCGATGGTCTCGGTGAACCTGGTCGCCAACACCGACCTGAAGAACGCCGACGAGTTCAAGCAGCTCGTCGTCAAGCAGAAGGACGGCGTCGTCGTCCGGCTCGGCGAGATCGCCGATGTCGTGTTGGGCGCCGAGAACTACGAGTCGGACGTGCGCTTCAACGGCCAGACGGCGACGTTCATGGGCATCTGGGTGCTGCCGAACGCAAACTCGCTCGACGTCATCAAGCGCGTCCGCGCGACGATTCCGGAGATCCGCGCCCAGCTTCCCGCCGGCATGACCGTCGGCATCCCGTATGACGCCACGGCCTACATCCAGGACGCCATCGACGAGGTGCTCAGCACGCTGACGGAGACGCTGCTCATCGTCATCGCGGTCATCTTCCTCTTCCTGGGTTCGTTCCGCGCCGTGCTGATCCCGATCATCGCGATCCCGATCTCGCTGATCGGCGCGGTGTTCCTGATGCTGACATTCGGCTTCACGATCAACCTGCTGACGCTGCTCGCGATCGTCCTATCGGTCGGTCTCGTCGTCGACGACGCCATCGTCATGGTGGAAAACGTCGAGCGCCACCTGCAGCTCGGCGAGAAGCCGTTCCCGGCGGCACTCAAGGCGGCCCGCGAACTCGTCGGACCGATCATCGCGATGACGATCACGCTCGCGGCCGTGTACGCGCCCATCGGCATCCAGGGCGGCCTCACCGGCGCGCTCTTCCGGGAGTTCGCGTTCACGCTCGCGGGCGCCGTCGTCGTGTCGGGCATCGTCGCCCTGACCCTGTCGCCGATGATGGGCTCCAAGCTCCTTCGGTCCGGAGACGCCGAGAAGGGCTTCGCCGGCTGGATCAACGGCCGCTTCGAGAAGGTCCGCAAGTCCTACGGCGGCCTGCTCGCGGGAAGCCTGAAGTACCGCCCCGTCGTCTTCGTGCTGTGGGCGGCGGTCGTCCTGCTGATCTTCCCGTTCTACATGTTCTCGGCGAAGGAGCTGGCTCCGACGGAGGACCAGTCCGTCGTCTTCGCGGTCATCCAGGCCGCGCCGAACGCGACGCTGGACCAGACTCAGATGTTCGCGGGCAAGGTCTACGACGTCTACGACTCGTTCCCCGAGAAGCAGAGCGTGTTCGAGATCATCCAGCCGAACGGTGGATTCGGCGGCATGGTCACGAAGCCGTGGTCGGAGCGCAAGAAGACGACGCAGCAGCTCCAGGTCGAGGCCGGGGCGAAGCTCAGCCAGATCCCCGGAATCCGCGTCATCTCTCTCGTGCCGCCTCCGCTGCCGGGCGGCGGCAACTTCCCGGTCGACTTCGTCATCGCGTCCACGGTCGAGCCCGAGCGGCTGACTCAGTTCGCGAACGACCTCGTCCAGAAGGCGTTCGCGAGCGGCGTCTTCATGTTCGCGGACTCGGACCTCAAGTTCGACCAGCCGCAGGCCGAGGTCGTCTTCGACCGCGACAAGCTGCGCTCGCAGGGCGTGGACCTCGGGCAGGCGGGACGCGACCTCTCCACCATGCTCAGCGGCAACTACGTCAACCGGTTCTCGATCCAGGGCCGCAGCTACAAGGTCATCCCGCAGGTCAAGCGCGCGGAGCGGCTGACCCCGGACCAGCTCTCCGACATCTACGTCAGCGGCGCCGGCGGCAAGCTCGTCCCGCTCTCGACGTTCGCGACCCTCAAGACGACCACGCAGCCGCGCGACCTGAAGCGCTTCCAGCAGCTCAACGCGGTCCGAATCCAGGGCGTCATCCCGCCGGGCGTGCCGCTCGACAAGGCGCTCAAGGTGCTCGAGGCCGAGGCCGCGAAGGTCCTGCCGCAGGGCTTCACGGTCGACTACGCGGGCGAGTCGCGCCAGCTACGCGTCGAGGGCAGCAAGTTCCTCTTCACGTTCATGCTGTCCGCGATCCTGATCTACCTCGTACTGGCGGCGCAGTTCGAGAGCTTCCGCGATCCGTTCATCATCCTCGCCGGATCGGTGCCCCTCGCGCTGTCCGGCGCGCTGCTCTTCTCGTTCCTCGGACTGACCACGCTGAACATCTACAGCCAGGTCGGTCTCATCACGCTGGTCGGCCTCATCGCGAAGAACGGCATCCTGATCGTCGAGTTCGCGAACAAGCTGCAGGAGGATGGACGCGACAAGCTCCACGCGGTCATCGAGGCGGCCGAGACGCGGCTGCGACCGATCCTCATGACCACGGCGGCGACCGTCATGGGCCACATGCCGCTCGTGTTCGCGAAGGGCCCGGGCGCGGGCGCCCGGAACTCGATCGGCATCATGCTCGTCTCGGGGATGATCATCGGCACGATCTTCACGCTGTTCGTCGTGCCGTCGATCTACGTGCTCGTCGCCAAGACGCACAAGGGCGAGGCGGCGGAGCTCAAGGAGGCCGGCGCCGAAGAGGTGCCGGAGCTGACCGAGGCCGCGGTCTAAGGCCGTAGGCGTCGAAACGGAAAAGGGCGGGGAAGTCCCACCCTTTTTGTTTCCAGCGCCCGTGGGCGGGCCCGGGTCCCCGCATCAGCGCTTCGCGCGCCTCGGCGACGCGAGCCCCAGGCCTCGCCGTCTCGTCGAGCCGCTCGTCCGCAGCCTGCCGCGCCTCTTCGCCGACTGCAGGGCCCGCCCGCACTCGTCGATGTCGGGGCACTCGCACCGGACGAGCCGGAGGAGCAGGTCCTCCATCGTCCCGAGGCGCTCGGCCGCCTCCCGGATCTCCGCGATCTTCCGCTCGGCGAGCCTGCGCCAGCGGTTCTCGCCGAAGCCGGTGACGAGCTGCCGGATCTCCGCCAGAGTGAATCCGGTCTCCGCGGCGAGGCGGACGACCTCGATCTGCGCGGCCGCGCTCTCGTCGAACACGCGCCGGCCCCCGCGGCGCGCCGGCGGCCGGAGCAGGCCCTCCGCCTCGTAGAAACGGATCGCCGAGGCCGCCAGGCCGGTCCGCGACGCGAGCTCTCCGATGCGCATGGCGCAAACCCCTTGACTTAAAGCTTACTTGAAGTCCTACCGTGGGGAGCGAAAGGAGAGAGACCATGATCGCTCCCGCACTCGTCGCCATCGTCCTCCTCGCTTCGCCCGCGGCGGCGCCAGAGCCCGCACCGCCGCTGGCCTGCCGCCTCGACGCCCTGACCGCCGCGCAACGCGAGAGGCACCGCTCGCTCTCGGAGAAGCTCGTGGGGGCCGTGGTGTCCGCCCGCGAGCTCGCCGACGGCTGGGAGATCTCGCTCGACCTCTCGAAGATCCGGGACGCGAAAGGATCGCCCTACTGCGTCATCGAGCTCGCTGAGTGGGTCGACCTCGAGTCCCGCTGCTGCCCGTTCGTCGACTTCGGCATCGATACGTCCGGCCGCGGCGGGCCGGTCCGTCTAAGGCTGACGGGAGCGGAGGGAGTCAAGGAGCTCATCGCCTCGGAAGTCCCGATGCTGGCGCGGAAGTAGGAGCGCGGCATTCGGCGGCGATCAATTGATCATCTGCCCGGCCTCCAGCTTCTTCACGATCCCCTCCAGGTTCTTGCGGTTCTGCTCGTCGGGCGCCTGCGCGACGGCGAGCCGCGCCTCGGCGAGCGCCTTCCTGCTCTCGCCCTTGGCCGCCCACCCGCGCATCAGGCCGACGTGCACGGGCCACTCGTTCGGGAACCGCTTCGCGTTGATCTGGAAGATCCGCAGCGCCTCGTCGGTCTTGCCCTCGGTGAGGTACTGGCGCCCGACGAGGTGGATCTGGAGCGGGCTCGCCGTGCGGTGGTTGAGCGCCCTGTCGAACGTCTTGCCGGCCTCCGCCTTCTGGCCGTTGAGGTCCTGCAGCCGCGAGAGCGTCATCAGAGTCGTGAAGTTCTCCTCGCCGCCGGAGTACGGATCGTTGACCGCGCGCTGCGCCCAGGTCAGCGCCTCCGGGAGGTTCACGTTCTTCTGCGCGCAGAACTCCGCGGCCGTCTGCCAGTTCTGCCACCCGAAGCCGGCCCAGCCGCGCAGGTCGCGCCGCATGTCGGCGGCCCAGAGCGCGTCGACCTCGTCGACCGAGACCTTGAACGGGATCCGAAGCTCCTCCCACTCGAGCGCCACCGTCGCGTCCGCGGGGTTGCGCTCGACGAACTCGTACGTGAGCCACTCGTGGTAGTCGTTCTTCGCGGGCTTCGCGTGGACGCGCAGCGCGTCCTTCTTCGGGTCGTACCAATAACTTCCCCAGGAGTCCGCATCCTTCGAGAAGATGACGGTCCAGTCGTCCTTCTCCGGGATGAAGTGGAGCCCATAGCGGCCCGCCGGCAGCGGCTGTCCCTGAACGCGAACGTCGTGCGTCACCTCGAAGACGGTGTTCTCGTTGGCGCCGCCGCGCCACGGGCATTCCTTGCAGCCGTTCAGGCCCAGGTCGGACACGCCCCACGGAACGAGCTCGCCCCAGATCTTGCCGCGGCGGTCGGTGCTGCCGCGGACGACGCGCGGGCTCGAGTACTCGATCGTGACCCGCACGGGGCCGACCGCCTGCATGACCGAGGCCTGCGGGTTCTCACCGTTGGGCGGCAGCGTGATGCCCTGTGCGCCCGAGGCCGTTTCTGGCGCCACGAGCCCGGCCGACGCGGCCGCAATGGCGAGCGAGGCGAGACGGACGAGCGATCCGGCGCGTGTCTTCATGCGTACCTCCGAAGGCCGCCTGAGGGCGGCCGTGCGGTCAGATACGGACGCGCCGGTGCAGTGTTTTCGGCGGAAGAGCGATCCGCTCAGCGCACGCGGAGCACGACCTTGCCGAGGACGTGGTCCTCGACGCGGCGCTGCGCCTTCGCGGCGTCGGCCAGGCGGTACGACGCGCCGATCGGAACGCGCAGGCGCGACGCCTCGCTGGCGCGCTTCAACGCGAGGAAACGCTTCGGCCCGCCCTGCGCGTCGTAGGCCGTCACGCTCACGCCGCGGCGCTTCCGCGGCGCCGGCGCGACGCCGTTCGGATGGGCGACGCGGCCGCCCTTCTCCTTCAGCGCGTCCAGGCACGCCGGCAGGTTGCCGCCGGCGAATGCGAGCACGGCGTCCACGCCGCGAGGAGCGTGACGCCGGATCTCGTCGGCCAGGTCGCGACGGCGCCCGTCGAGAGCCGCGTCGGCGCCGAGCCGCCGGACGAGCGCGATGCCGTCGCGTCCGGTCGCGGTCGCGATGACGCGCGCACCGCGCCGCTTCGCAAACTGGAGCGCCAGCGTGCCGACGGCTCCGGACGCGCCGTGGATCACGACGGTCTCGCCGCGGCGCAGGCGGAGCGCGTCGTCGACGCCCTGGAGCGCGGTGAGTCCCGTCGCCGTCATGGCGCCCGCGTCGCGGAGACTCATGCGGCGCGGCGGGCGTCCGACCGCCCGCTCGGGCACCGAGACGTACTCCGCGTAGAAGCCGGAGCGTCCGCCGCCGAACTCGTACGCCTGCACGCGGTCGCCCGGCCGGAAGCGGCGGACGCCGGCTCCGACCGCGGCGACGACTCCCGCGCCGTCGGTGCCGAGGACGAGGGGAAACCGCGGCTTGCCGGACGGCCACCAGCCTCCGCGCATCTCCGCGTCCCAGCTGCCGACGCCCGCGGTGTCGATCCGAATCAGGATGTCGCGGCGGCCGACACGGGGCACCGGCAGCTCGCGGATCTTCAGGACCGACGGCGGACCGAACTTTGCGATTGCCGCCGCGCGCATCGTTTTAGGAATCGTCGGCATGTGGCCTCCTCGTACGGTGCTTCAAGAACGCGGGCGTCGGAGCGTCTCACCCGCAACTTTTCGTCGTGTGGTCGTCTCTCTCGATCGCGGGTCCGCCGCTCGGGAGACCGTGCGCCTTCGGGCGCAACGAATCACAGCTCCTTCAGATACTCATGCACGAATTGCACCGCCATCGCCCCCTCGCCGACGGCCGATGCCACGCGCTTGACGGAGCCGGACCGCACGTCTCCCGCGGCGAACACCCCCGGCCGGGTCGTCTCGAGGAGAAACGGCGGGCGCTTCGGGGACCAGCGCGAAGAATTCACGAGCGAGGGCCCCGTGACGACGAAGCCCTTCGCGTCGCGCTCGATCTCCTCGGGGAGCCAGTCGGTCCGCGGCACCGCGCCGATGAAACTGAACAGGGCCGGCGTGGCGATCGTCGCGACCTCGCCGGTCGACCGGCTCTCGACCTCCACGGAGCGCAGGTGATCGTCGCCCTCCATTCGCCGGACGACCGAGGACAGCCGCACCTGGACGTTCGGCGTCGTCTCGATGCGCCTCGCGAGATACGTCGACATGTTGGCGTAGAGGTCGGGCTTGCGGACGACGAGATGCACCCGGCTCGCGACGGACGCGAGGTAGACGACCGCCTGGCCGGCGGAGTTGCCGCCGCCCACGACGACGACCTCCCGGCCGCGGCACACCTGGGCCTCGTTCGGCGTCGCCGCGTAGTAGACGCCGCGGCCCTCGAAGCGCTCGCAGCCCTCGACGTCGAGCTTGCGATACTCGGCGCCGGTGACGATGAGCAGGCATTTCGCCGTGATCGAGTTGCCGTCTTCGAGCGTCAGCAGCGCATAGCCGCCCTCGAGGGACAGGCCGACGACCGGCGCTCCCGCGGAGAGGAGCGCGCCGAACTTCGAGACCTGGACCATCGCCCGCTCGGTGAGCTCCGCCCCCGTGATGCCGGTCGGAAAGCCGAGATAGTTCTCGATCCGCATGCTCGCGCCGGCCTGCCCTCCCGGCGCGGTGCTCTCGAGCACCACCGTGCGCAGGCCCTCGGATGCTCCGTAGACGGCCGCGGCGAGCCCGCTCGGTCCGGCGCCCACGATCGCGAGGTCGTACATCTCGTGCTCGAGCGGCCGGCTGATCCCGAACGTCTGCGCGAGATCGACGTTCGACGGGTTCTTGAGGACGAGCTTGCAGCCCCAGGCGACGACCGGCGTGTCGTCGGGTTTCACACCGAGGCGGTCCAGTACGTGAGCGACGTCCGGGTCGGCTTCGAGGTCCAGGAACGTGTAGAGGACGCGATTGCGAGAGAGGAAGTCCCGGATGCGGAACGTGTCGTGACCGTAGCGCGACCCGATGACGCGGGCGCCCGTGAAGTTCGCCGCCTCGCGAAGGAGCTGGCGCCTCGCGATGAAGGCCTGGAGGATCACGTCTCCGACGGCGGGAGACCGATTCATGAGCTCGCGCAGCGCATCCGCGTCGATGGCGAGGGCGTCGACGTCGGTCCTTGCGACGGCGCCGGCCACCGTCGGCCGCCCCATGATCTGGCTCAGCTCGCCGGTGAAGTTGCCGGCCCGGTGGACCACGATCGTCTTCGGCGCGTCGCCGAGCTCGTCTCGGATCTCGATCTCGCCGCTGCGAATGACTAAGACCGGCACGCGGTCCCCGGCATGGAAGAGACGCTCGCCGGCGGCGTAGCGCCGGGGGACGGCGTGCGGGCAGCGTGCGAACGACTCGATCTCGGCGTCGGACAGCCGCGGGAAGGCGACCGACTTGAGATCTTCCTCGGGCCCGGCCACCCTCCGATCAGATCACAGCGATGTGAGGGCCGCGTCAGCGAGCCGGCGCCGCCGTCGTCGCCGCGAGGCCTCGCTCCTGGAGGAGCGGCTGGACCTCGGGATCGCGCCCGCGGAATGCGCGGTAGAGCTCCGCGACGTCCTGCGACGCGCCGCGCGAGAGGATCATGTCCCGGTAGCGCTGTCCGTTCTCGCGCGTCATGCCGCCGTTCTCCCGGAACCAGTAGTAGGCGTCGTGCGCGAGCACCTCGCTCCAGAGGTACGCGTAGTAGCCGGCCGCGTAGCCGCCGCCCCAGATGTGGCCGAAGTAGGTCGTCCGGTAGCGCGGCGGGACCTGCGCGAGGTCGACCTTCCGCTTCTCGAGCGCTGCCTTCTCGAACGCGTCGACGTCCTGCTTCGGCGCGTCGGCGGGCAGCGTGTGCCACGCCATGTCGAGGAGGGCCGCCGCCAGGTACTCCGTCGTCAGATATCCCTGGTTGAACGTCCTCGACTTCTTGATCTTCTCGACGAGCGCCGCCGGCATCGGCTCGCCGGTCTTCCAGTGCTTCGCGTAGCTGGCGAAGACGGACGGCTCGAGCGCCCAGTGCTCGTTGAACTGCGATGGGAACTCGCCCCAGTCCGGGGGCGTGTTCGCGAGGGTCGGATATTTCACCCTCTGGAACATGCCGTGGAGCGCGTGGCCGAACTCGTGGAACACGACCGTCGCGTCCTCGAAGGAAATGAGCGCGGGCTGTCCGGGCGCCGGCTTCGTGAGATTCAGGTTGTTGAGGATGGCCGCCTTCGTTCCGAGCAGCCCGCTCTGGTCGACGAAGCTGTCGCACCAGGCGCCGCCCGCCTTGCTCGGGCGCAGGAAGTAGTCGCCGTAGAACAGGGCGAGGGAGCTCCCGTCGGCGTCGAACACCTCCCAGACGCGGACGTCGGGGTGGTAGACGGGGATGTCCTTGCGCTCCTTGAAGGTGACGCCGTACATCTTGTTCGCCGCGTAGAAGACGCCGTCCTTCAGGACCCGGTCCAGCTCGAAGTACGGGCGCACCTGGGACTGGTCGAGGTCGTATTCCGCCTTGCGAAGCTTCTCGGCGTAGAGCTCCCAGTCTGCGGCGCCGAGCTTGAAACCGCCCTTCTCCGCGTCGACGATCTCCTGCATCCGCGCCGCCTCGCCCCGCGCCTTGTTCGTCGCGCCCGGCACGAGGTCGTCCATCAGCTTCTCGGCGTTCTGCGGGTTCTTGGCCATCTCGTTCTCGAGCGCGTAGTCGGCATATGTCGCGTACCCGAGGAGCTTCGCCTTCTTCGCGCGGAGCTCCGCGAGCCGCGAGACGACGTCACGCGTATCGTTGTCGCCGCCGTGGCTGCCGCGCCGCATCGACGCGGCGAGCAGGCGCTGGCGCAGGCCGCGATTCGTGAGGAACGCGAGAGCCGGTTGCTGGGTCGTGTTCTGCAGCGCGAGCACCCACTTGCCGTCGAGCTTCCGCTCGCTCGCCGCCTGGGCCGCCGCCGCGACGTCCTCGTCGGAGAGGCCCGACAGCTCCCGCCTGTCGGCGATGGCGATTCCGGATGCGTTCGTGTCGGCGAGCAGCCTCTCGTCGAAGCGCGTCGTCAGCGTCGATTCTTCGCGGTTGAGCTCCGTCAGCGCGGCCTTGTCGGCGTCGGAGAGGCGCGCGCCGGCGCGGACGAAGTCGCGGTAGACGCGCTCGAGCAGGCGCTTCGACTCCGCATCCAGCGCGAGCGAGTCGCGCCGGTCGTACAGCGAGCGGACGCGCTCGAACAGCTTCGGGTCGAGGTAGATCGCGTCCCGCTGCGCGGCGAGCTTCGGCGCCACGTCCGCCTTCGTCTTCTGGAGCGCATCGTTCGTGTTCGACTGCTCGACGTTCGAGAAGACCTTGTACGCGCGCGTGAGCAGCTCGCCCGAGCGCTCCATCGCCTCGATCGTGTTCGCGAAGGTCGGCGCGGCGGGCGCGTCGGCGATCGCTGCGATCTCCGCGAGCTGCTCCTTCATGCCCTGCTCGATCGCGGGACCGTAGTCGGCGTCGTGGATCCGGTCGAACGGCGGAGCCTGGAACGGGAGCGTGCTCCGCGTCAGGAGCGGGTTGGGACCCGACGCGGGCGGCGACGCGGGTGTCGTCTTCGGAGACGCGGCCCGGGTCGGTGCGGCCGGCGCCCGCACGGCGGCGGCGGCAAGGGCGGCGGTCAGGGCGAGCGAGGCGAGAGCCGGCTTCTTCATGAGTGTCCTTGCGTCGTTGCCGCGGCGTCGCCTTCGGGCGCGCCGCGGCGCATCGGAGAATCGGTCGCGTCCGGTGCGCCAGCTTATCCGGCCGCTCATCTGTTCTTAACGAGGGCGCCGCGGGCGGGTTTCGTCCACGCTGGCTGGCAACGATCCTGCACTCTCGATGTCTGGATCGAGAACAAGGGGGCGATCATGAAACGACTGATCCTGTTGAGCTTGTGTCTCTCGGCGGCCGCGGCAGTCACGTCGGCGGAGGTCCGCGCGCTTTATCGAATCGTCATGACGGACGGCAGTGTCGTCCTCGCGCGGGACCTGCCAAGGGCGAACGGCAGCGTCACGACGTTCCACGCGAGCGACTCCGGCGTCCTGACCGGCGTTCCCTCGGAAGAGGTCGCAAAGATCGAGACGAGCGTGACGCCTCGGCGGTTTCCGGTGACCGGATCCGCGGCCGCGGAATCCGAGGCCCAGGTGCGGCCACTCCAGCCGGGAGAGGCGATCGATCTCGGACCCATGGGCGACGGAGGGACCGGCATCGCTCCCATGGCGCGTCCCGGAGCGGCGGTCAACGGCGCTTCGAACGGCGCTCCCTCAAACGGCAATTACGCGAACGGAGGCTACGCGAATAATCCGGCGGTCGATCCGCGGATGTTCGGCGGGGCCGCGGCGGCGGGCTTGCTTCCCAACGGACAACCCGCAAACCAGGCGGTCGCGGGCGACATTCTGAGGGCCCAGTCCGCCAACGTCCCGACGATGAGTCTCGATACGCAGACGCAGACTTCGCCCAATGGCTTCCCGGCCACGGTGTCGTCGCAGACCGCGGTCGTCAATGCGGACGGGACGGTCAACGCCACGACCGCCGGCCCGGTGCCCGGCGCGGTCGCGCCG
>DATBBK010000150.1:0-3691 GCA_036271035.1 Thermoanaerobaculia bacterium
CATCTCGTCCGCCTCCGGGTAGTGCTTCTTCGCCGTCAGGATCTGGCCGAGTCGCATGCGCGTGAGCGCGATCGGCACGCTCGACTCCGGGAACTTCGCGACACGGATCGCGAGCGCGCGGCGCACGACAGCCTCCGCCTCGTCCAGCCGGCCGAGATGCAGCAGCGCTCCCGCCTCGCTCGTCAACACCGACGCGACGTCGGGATGGTCCGGACCGAGGAACTTCTCCAGACGCACGAGGCCGTCCCTGAACTTCGGCAGCGCGGCGGCGTCGTTGCCCGACGACATGTAGACGCTCGCGAGATTCGCCATCGTGCGCCCGACCGGCTCCGCGTCCTCGCCCAGCGCGTGCCGACGGATGGCGAGCACCTTCTCGAGCTGTTCCGCGGTCTTCGCGTACTCGCCCTTGCGGTACCAGATGTTGCCGATGTTCTCGAGACCGCTCGCGTACTCCGGGTGGTCCTCGCCCAGGACGCGCCTGTGGATGACCATCGCCTCCGCGAACGTCTTCTCGGCCGCGTCGTAGTCGCCGAGCTGCGTCTGCACCACGCCGACGTCGTTCAGCGCTCCCCCCAGCTCGGGACCGTCATCGTGCAGATCGCGACGGATCGCGACCTGTATGCCGCACTCCTCGAGCGCGCGCTTCCATTCCTCCTGGTCGGTGTAGAGGCTGCAGAGCGTGCGATGGCTGTCGGCGGCCTCGCTGCTCCTGGGGCCGGCGAGCCGTTCTCGAATCGCGAGTCCTTCGCGGGCCAGCGTCTCCGCCTCCTTGTAGGCGCTCTTGTTGACGAGCGTGCGCGCGAGCTCGTTGAGAGTCTCGGCGGCCTCGCGACTCTCGCGCCCGTGCAGCTTCTCGCGGATTGCGAGCGACTCGCGCAGGAGCTTCTCCGACTCGTCGGCCTTCCTCTGGACCTGCAACGTCCCGCCGAGCGTGGCGAGCGCCTCCGCCACGCCGTCCGTCTCGCGGCCCTCCGCGGCGATCCGCGTGGCGAGCGCGGAGCGCAGCAGCCGCTCGGCGTCGGCGTACTCGCCGAGCCCGTGATACGTCCGCGCGATCGCCACGAGCACGTCCGCCTCGACGAGCGGCTGCCCCTTGAACGAGCCATGCACCTGCTTCTCCGACTGCTTCAGCGCGTCGACGAGCGTGACGCCGAACGAGCCGCGCTGCCATGGGTCGGCGGCGCCGAGGGTCTTCTGCAGGAACTGGTTGATCGCCGTCGCGCGCGCGGCCTCCTGGGTCGCGCGGTCACGCTCGCGGCGGATCCGGTCGGCCTGGACCGCGAGGAGGATCGCGCCCGCAACGAGGACGGCGAGGAAGCCGGCCGCCGTCGCGAACCCGAAGCGGTGCCGTGAGACGAGCTTGCGGACCTGATACGCCGTGCTCGGCGGATGCGCCAGGATCGGTCGGTTGGCGAGGTACCGCTCGATGTCCTCCGCGAGGGCGTCGGCGCTGACGTATCGCCGGTCCGGTTCCTTCTCGAGAGCCTTCTCGGTGATCGTCCAGAGGTCCGGGTCGAGCTTGTAGCCGCCCTTGAACGCCTGCTGCAGCGGCTTCGGCGGCTCGTCGATGATGATCTTGAGCACGCCCATGAGCGAGCTCGTCCTCACGTCGTAGGGAAAGCGCCCGGTGATCGTCTCGTAGAGCGTCACGCCGAGCGAGTAGACGTCGCTGCGCAGGTCGATCTCGCGCGTGTCGCCGCGCGCCTGCTCCGGGCTCATGTAGGCGAGCGTGCCGCGGATGTCGCCGATCCGGGAGAGCTGCGTCGCCTCGACGTCGTTGTCGGTCATGCGCGCGAGGCCGAAGTCGAGGATCTTCACCGTCGGCACCGGCGGGCCGCTGATCGAGATCGACGGCGACGATCCCTGTGGGTCGCCGATCACCAGGATGTTCGAGGGCTTGAGGTCGCGGTGGATGACGCCGCGCTGGTGCGCGTAGGCGACCGCGCGGCAGATCGTCGCGAACAGGCGTAGGCGCTCGCGGAGCTGAGCGGGCGAGGGCCGGTCGCCGCCCATCCGCTCGAGGACGTACTTGTCGAGCGGCTCGCCGCGGACGAGCTCCATCGTGAAGAAGGAGAGCCCGTCGCCGGTGCGGCCCGCCTCGTAGATCGCCGCGATGTTCGGATGGATCAGGCGCGCGAGCGTCTGCGCCTCGCGCCGGAAGAGGCGCAGCTGCATCTCGTCGGCGAGCCGCCCGCCTCGCAGGACCTTGAGCGCTACGCGGCGCTCCGGGTCGCGCTGCAGCGCCTCGTAGACGACGCCCATGCCGCCCTTGCCCAGGACGGAGAGGATCTGAAACTCTCCGATCTCCGTCGGCGGCGGAAGCTCCGCGGGCTCTTCGGGGAATCCTAGGGTGGGGAATTGGGTCTCGTTGTTCATGAGGGATCGGTCGGAGGATCGTATCGCGCGCGGGAGTGCCCATCAGTCCTCCGCCTCCCCCGCGGGGGCGAGGGGCTCATAGCGAGAACTCAACAACAATCCCCCTCTCCACCCGCAACGCGGGGGGGAGACGGCGAGGGTAGGGGGGCGACGAAAACGCCTTGCCCTCGCGCTCAATGGATGAGGGGTCTCTCAACTTTTCCCTCTCCCCAGGAAACCTTCCCCCGGCGAACCCGTATCTCCTGTCGTCAGTCGACAGGAGCGCCGCCGCCGGGCCGCGAGCGGCGCGCCGGAGGAGGGAAGCCATGGCCGACCGGGATCGCGTCTACTTCGACCGTCTTAATGCGCGACTGAGATCCGTCGTCGCGCGCATCGTTCTCTGTCTCTGCGTCGCGCTCGTCGCGGTGCAGGCGTCCACGCTGCTCGCGGCGCCCGACGTCGCGAAGCACTGGGTATGCCCGCCGTGCGGCATCCCCTGCGACGACGCCGTCTTCGACAAGCCGGGAACGTGCCCGACGTGCGGGATGACGCTCGTCGAGCAGTCGCAGGTCACGGCCGCGTCCGGTACGAGGAAGAAGGTCGCCCTCCTCGTCTTCACCGGCGTGCAGATCATCGACTTCACCGGTCCATACGAGATCTTCGGCACGGCGGGCTTCGACGCGTATACCGTCGGCGAGACGAAGGACCCGATCACGACCTCGATGGGGATGACGGTCGTGCCGAAGTACGCCTTCGCCGACGCGCCCACGCCCGACGTCCTCGTCGTGCCGGGCGGCGGCATCAGGGCGGCGCTGAAGAGCGATGCGATCAAGAAGTGGATCCAGGACACGAGCGCGCGGACTACGTACACGATGTCCGTCTGCAACGGCGCGTTTCTGCTCGCCAACGCCGGGCTGCTCGACGGGCTGACCGCCACGACGACGAGCGGCCGCATCGACGAACTGGGACACCAGTATCCGAAGGTCAAGGTGGTCCATGACCGGCGCTTCGTGGACAACGGGAAGATCATCACGACGGCCGGGCTCTCCTCGGGCATCGACGGCGCGCTGCACGTCGTCGGGAAGATCGAGGGCGAGGGCGAGGCGCAGCAGACCGCCCTCTACGACGAGTACGACTGGCGTCCGAAGTCCGGGTTCGCGCGCGCCGCGCTGGCGGACATGAACATCCCCGACGTCGACCAGGACATCGTCGGCAAGTGGAAGATCGTCAAGACCGAGGGCGGCACCGACCACTGGACGCTGATCGCGCGCGGCGCCTCAGATCTCACGGCCCAACAGATCTCGGAGCGGTTGGGCGGCGATCTCGCGAAGGCGAG
>DATBBK010000151.1:0-11853 GCA_036271035.1 Thermoanaerobaculia bacterium
GCCCTCGGTTTTTCAGCGTCATCCTGAGCGCGGCGAAGGATCCCCGGCCTTCTGGTACTTCGGCTTCCAGTGCGGGGATCCTTCGGCCCCCCCGGGCCTCAGGATGACGCGTTGAGGACGGGCGGCCGCATGGCTGCTCCCGGGAAGTCGCGCGGCCTACGGCGCCAAATCCGGCTGGTAGTTCGTCACGAACTCCAGGAAGCGCATCGCCTCGAGGATGTCCTTCGCCTTGAACCGGATCGAGTGCGAGTCCGTGCGCTCCACGTTCGGTAGATACGCGAGTACCTCGGACGGGCGGTAGTTCTTGAAGCGCAGCTCGAGGGTCACCGGCGCCGGGACCGTCCACGGCTTCAGCTGCTTCACGCGCGAGACCGCCTTCTGGGCCGCCTCGCGGATCCTGTCGCAGCTCGCCTCCGGCGTCAGCGTCTTCGCGGAGTGAAACCCGTACGCCCACTTCACGACCGCGCCCTCGATCGGTCCGAGCAGCGCCTGCGCCTCCTTCACGATCGCGTCATCGCCGGAGATCATCGCGACCGGCACGCCGAAGTGTCCGGCGATCGCCGCGTTCAGCCCCGCCTCCGGCACCGACTTGTCGTTCAGCCGGATGTCCGCGAGGGTCGCCGAAGACATCGTGTGCGCGCGCACGCCCTGCGGGTTCACCGTCGAGGCGTGGTAGCCGACGAACAGGACCGCGGAGAAAGTGTCGTCGACTCCCTGCATCATCCCGAGCGGCCGCGGCCACGAGCGGACGATCTGCACGTCCTTCGGAAACTTCTCGATGAGCAGGTTCTCGCCGTTGCCGTGCGAGTCCGAGACGAGGAACTCCGTGGCGCCCGCGGCGCGCGCGCCCTCGATCGCGGCGAGCACCTCGTTCGTCATGAACCCGCGGAAGCGCTCGTACTCGAAGCTCGCCGGCGAGAGCTGATCGCCGGACACGACGCCGCCGACGCCCTCCATGTCCGCGGAGATGTAGACCTTCATCGGCGCGCCGAGGACCGGCAGCGCCAGCAGCGCGCCGAGGACGGCTCCGAGGAGGCGGCCCGCTCGCACCGCTCTCATCGCGCGTGCGACGGCGTCGTCTGCCGCTCGGGCCGCGGCGTCGGCTTCGGAGCGGGCTCGGTCGCCGGCTTCTGGAACCGCGCGTCGTCGATCGGCACGTTGACCTCCGTCTTGGTGAAGCGCAGCGACTGCCCCTGCGGCATCCCCGGCGCGGACGCGTCGAACGAGTGCGGCAGGACGAGGCCCTCCACGCTGCGGTAGTCGTCGATGATGCTCTGGATCTCGATCTCGCGGCCGCCGGCCGAACGCTTCGTGACAGTCTTCGTCTGAAGGTACGTCTGCGCGTCGATGTAGACGAAGCGCTCGTCGCCGTTCTTGCGCTTGATCCGAAGCTCCCAGGCGGGACGGGCGTCGGCGTCGTCCTTGCCGAGGAGAGAGACCGTGTTGCCCTTGGCCGCGGCGTCGACGAGCGGTCCGTCCAGGTCGGCCTGCAGCGCGACGTCCTCGAGCTCCTGGTCGGACATCTCCTCGGCGTCCCGGTTGCCCTCGAACGGCATGAGCGTCCAGCCCTTCTTGCCGTCGTAGACCTGGATCGCCGTCTGGCCGTCAGCCTCGAACTCCCAGCGGACCTTGTTGGGCCGCTTCCACTCGATCGTAGTGGGCAGCCGGTCCTCGCCGACGAGCATCGTGCCCGTCATCCGCAGCGTCTGGACCGCGCGGATCCTGTCGATTCCGCCGCGCGCCTCGATGTTCTTCGCGACGATGTCCTCGGCCGTCGGGCTCGGGGCGCCGAGGACGGCGGCGGAGCACACGGCGGCGAGCGTGGCGGCGGCGAAACGCCTCATGGAAGGGCCTCCTCGGATTACGGCGCGAACTCTACCGCACGCGGTATAAAGGCGCCTCGTCACAGCCCGAGGAGGAATTCGTGGAACCAGGAGCCCGCCCCATCCCGCGCGGGGGAGAAACAGCATGATGCCCTCGCGCCCGCTCCCCGCCTCGGTCGGCGAGCTCCCGACGCCGTGCGTCCTCATCGACCTGGACGTCCTCGAGCGCAACGTCGCCGACATGCAGCGGCGCGCGAAGGAGTCGGGCGTGAAGCTGCGGCCGCACGCCAAGACGCACAAGTCGCCCGAGGTCGGACGCATCCAGATCGCGGCGGGCGCGACGGGGCTGACGCTCGCGAAGACATCCGAGGCGGAGGTGTTCGCGGAGCTCGGCTTCGAGGACGTCTTCCTCGGCTATCCCGTGTACGGCGCCGACAAGGCGCGCCGCCTTCTCGCCCTGTCCGACAGGATGCGCATCGCGGTCGGCGCCGACTCCGCCGAGGGCGCGCGATCGCTCGGCGACGTCTTCCACGCGGCGGGCCGGCGCCTCCGCGTCCGGCTCAAGATCGACTGCGGCTACGGGCGCGTCGGCGTGCCGCCCGAGCGTGCGGTCGAGACCGCGCGTCGGCTCGCGGATCTGCCCGGCATCGAGCTCGAGGGACTCTTCACTCACGGCGGCCAGGGCTACGCGGCGCGCACGGCGGACGAGGCCGCGCGCGCCTCGAAGGACGAGGGCCGCGCGGTCGTCGAGGCCGCGGAGGCGGTTCGCGCGGCGGGCCTGCCGGCCGACGAGGTCTCGCTCGGCTCGACGCCGACGGCGCGCGCGGCCATGACCGCACCGGGCGCCACGGAGTGCCGCCCCGGCACGTACGTCTACAACGACTTCTCGCAGGTCCAGCTCGGCTCGTGCCGCCTCGAGGACTGCGCGATGACGATCCTCGCGACGGTCGTGAGCGTCCCGGCAACCGACCGCGCGGTCCTCGACTCCGGCTCGAAGACGCTCTCCAACGACCCGCTCCACCCGGTGCCCGGCGGGCACGGCTCCGTGCTCGGCACGAAGAGCCGCCTCGCGCGGCTCTCCGAGGAGCACGGCGTCGTCAAGGTCGAGCCGGAAGACGCGTTCCGGGTCGGTCAGCGCGTCCGCGTCCTTCCCAACCACGCCTGCCAGGTCTCCAACCTCCACGACCGGCTGGTGGCGGTGCGCGGAGACCGCGTCGAGGGGTGGATCACCGTCGCCGCGCGCGGCTGCGTGGAATAGAAAAAGACTCGCTAAAGACCAATCGCGGCGGGCCTTTCTGGCGTATCTTCCGTCGTCCGCCACCGCATGAAAAGGAGACGACAGCATGCTCCGTAGATCCCGATCCCTCGTCCTCTTCGCCGCCGGCATCGCGGCCGCCGCGATGCTCTCCGCGGCCGAGACCTTCACGGTCGACAAGAATCACTCCGACGCGAGCTTCCGCATCCGGCACTTCGCATCCAAGGTCCGCGGCCGCTTCGCCGACTTCGAGGGCACGATCCAGGCCGATCCAGCGAAGCCCGAGGCGTCCTCCGTCGCGTTCACGATCAAGACCGCGTCCATCGACACGAGCCAGCCGGACCGCGACAAGCACCTCCGGTCGGCCGATTTCTTCGACGTCGAGAAGTATCCCGAGATCACCTTCAAGAGCTCGAAGTTCACCCCGGCCGGCAAGGACAAGTACGACGTGACCGGCACGCTCACGATGCACGGGGTCTCGAAAGAGATCACGCTTCCCGTGACCTACCTCGGGACGGTCAAGGACCCGCGCGGCACGGAGCGCGCGAGCTTCGAGATCGACACCAAGCTGAACCGAAAGGACTTCGGCATGACCT
This sequence comes from Thermoanaerobaculia bacterium, assembly GCA_036271035.1. GTDB lineage: Bacteria > Acidobacteriota > Thermoanaerobaculia > UBA5066 > Gp7-AA6 > DAHUXD01. Next base: position 3,675 of record DATBBK010000151.1, read on the forward strand.
GGAACCGGGCGTTGGACGCCGGCGGGTTCATGTTGTCGGACGATGTCGACGTCGAGATCGCCCTCGAGACGGTCAAGAAGGCGCCGGAGGCGGACGGCGCGAAATGAGGCGCCTGTCATCCCGAGGGCAGCGCTTCGCTCCTCGGGATGACACGTCTTTTGGGGCCCCTCCCCCCGTCCCTCTCCCGCCGGGAGGGGTGGGACCTTCGGCCCGAAAATAAGACGTCACGAGACCTCCGCCCCGCTCCGGGTTAGAGTTAGCAACCTATGACCCAATCTTCCGTGACGGCGGGGGCTCGCCCGCGCCGATTCCGTCCGAGCGCCGTCGCCGGTTTCGCGCTCATCCACCTGCTGGCGCTCGGTGTCTTCTTCGTCGGGTTCTCCTGGACCGGCGTCGCGCTGTGCCTCGGCTCGTACTACGTGCGGATGTTCGCGATCACCGCGGGGTTCCACCGCTACTTCAGTCACCGGACGTACCGGCTGGCGCGCGTGCCGCAGTTCCTGCTCGCGTTCCTCGGCCAGACGTCCGCGCAGAAGGGCGTCCTGTGGTGGGCGTCGAACCACCGCCATCACCACCGCTACTCCGACCGGCCCGAGGACATCCACAGCCCGATGCAGCGCGGCTTCTGGTGGTCGCACATCGGGTGGATCCTCGCGGAGGACTACGAGAAGACGGACTTCTCGCGCGTGCCGGACCTCGCGAAGTTCCCCGAGCTTCGCTGGCTCGACCGCCATCAGTTCCTGCCGACGGCCGTCTACGCCGCGGCTCTCTACCTCGCGTTCGGCTGGACCGGACTCTTCTGGGGCTACTTCCTCTCGACCGTGATCCTCTGGCACGGCACGTTCACCATCAACAGCCTCATGCACCTGATCGGCCGGCGCGCGTACGCGACCACCGACGACTCGCGCAACAGCTTCGTCTTCGCCGTCCTGACGATGGGCGAGGGCTGGCACAACAACCACCACTGGTTCCCCGGCTCGACCGCGCAGGGTTTCCACTGGTGGCAGATCGACCCGAGCTATTACCTGCTGTGGCTCGCCGAGAAAGTCGGGCTCGTTCGCGAGATGCATCGCCCGCCCGCCGGCTGGCGCGACGCCGCGCGCGAGGCGGTCCGCTCGGGCCGCGCGTTCACGTCGGCGCGGCTGCACGCGCAGGTCCAGGCGCTCACCCGCCGCTGGGCCGAGCTGGCCCAGCACGTCCGCGTCACGGCGCACGACGCGCTCGTCGAGCTGGACGCGGCGCGCGCGCGGGCGGCGGCGCGGCTCGAGAAGCTCCACGACGAGGCGGCCGAGACGGGCCACCGCGCCGGGCGCCGGCTCGACGCGATCCATCACGAGATCGAGCACGCCCGCGAGCACCTCGTGGAGATCCTCGAGCGCCTCGTGTCGACCGCCGAGTCTCTCCGCGCTCTTCAGACGCCCCAGACCCTGACGGGGTAGCGCATGGGGGTGCGGCCGCGTCTTCGGTCCCCGGCGGCCGGCCGTGGCACGAAGCGTGAAGGCCTGAGCTCCATGGTGAGAGGGTTTCCGTCCAGGGCGAAGTCCCGCGCGGCGAGACGGGCCGCGAAGCGCCCGCACGGCGCCGGGCCGATCGCGGCCGTCGCGCGCGAGCTGCTTCTGCGGCGCTTCGAAGCCATCCGCGGCGGCAGTCTCGAGATCCGCTTCCCCTCCGGGAAGACCCGCCGCTTCGGCGAGCGCGGAACGGGCCTCGACGCCGCGGTCGACGTCCGCGACGAGAGCGCCTTCCGCCGGTTCGTGCTGCGGGGCGACATCGCCTTCGGCGAGACGTACGCCGAGGGGCTCTGGACGTCGCCGGACCTCGCCGCCGTCACCCGTCTTGCCGCGCGCAACGTGCGCCTCTTCGACAGCGGCGGCCGCGCGCCGGCCGTCCTGTCGCGCGTGGTCCAGCGGCTCCGGCACGGCCGCCACCGCAACTCCGTCGAGGGCAGCCGCGAGAACATCCGCCACCACTACGACCTCGGCACCGACTTCTACTCGCTCTTCCTCGACCCGACGCTGACCTACTCCTGTGGCGTCTTCGACCCGCCCGGCATCTCGCTCGAGGAGGCGCAGGTGGCGAAGTTCGACCGCATCGCCGCGGCGCTCGAGCTCGCGCCCGGCGACCGCCTGCTCGAGATCGGCTCGGGCTGGGGCTCGTTCGCGATCCACGCCGCGACGCGCTACGGCTGCCGCGTGACGACGACGACGATCAGCCGCGCCCAGCACGAGCACGTCGAGGAGCGGATCGTCCGCGAGCGGGTCGGCGACCGCGTCACGCTGCTGCTCGAGGACTACCGCAGTCTGTCCGGCAGTTTCGACAAGGTGGTGTCGATCGAGATGTTCGAGGCGGTCGGGCTGAACTACTACGACGACTACTTCGGCGCGGTCGACCGGCTCCTCGAGCCGGGCGGCGCGATGCTCCTCCAGACGATCTGGATGAACGAGGATCGTTTCCCGCGCTACCGACGGCAGCCGGACTTCATCCAGCGCTACATCTTCCCGGGCAGCGAGCTCGCCTCGCTCGCGGAGATCCGCCGCTCGCTCGTGCGCGCGACCGGGCTCGAGGTCGCCGGCGTCGACGAGATCGGGCTCCACTACGCCGAGACGCTCGCCGCCTGGCGCCGCTCGTTCCTCGCGCGGCTCGACCGCGTGCGGGCGCTCGGTTTCCACGAGACGTTCATCCGGATGTGGGACTACTACCTGGCGTACTGCGAGGCCGGATTCGCCGAGGGGTACATCGGCGACGTGCAGCTCCTGCTCACGAAGACCGCCGTCTCCAGGGGCCTCGTTCGCTCGGCGCCGGCCCGCGCCGCCGCGGACCATCCCATCTCGCAACATATTAGCCACCGCTAATGGATTCCGGTCTCCCGCGGCAGGAGGGCGCCGCTTCGCCCCTGACGCGTCTCGAGCAGGCGGCGCGATCGCGCGTCCTCGCGCCGATCCTCGAACAGATCACCCAGGGCCTCTCCGCCGATACGATCGCGCTGACGGTCGCGGTCGGCCTGTGCATCGCGATCATTCCGATCATCGGCGTGACGACCGCGCTCTCGTTTCTCGCCGCGTGGGCGCTGCGCCTGAACCAGCCGATCATCCAGGCGGTCAACTGGACCTCCTACCCGCTGCAGCTGTTGATGATCCTTCCGTTCATCCGGCTCGGCGAGAAGCTCTTCCGTGCTCCGAGGATGCGGTTCTCGCTCGAGCAGCTCGTCGCGATGGCGCGCGCCGACCCGCTGGCCACGGTGCGCGTGCTCGGCGCGACCTTCGGACACGCCGCGGTCGCCTGGTTCCTGTGCGCACCGATCATCGTCGGCACGGTCTACCTCGTGCTGAGGCCGTTGATGCAGACGCTCGCCAAGCGTCTCCGCGCCGCGCGGGAGGCGGGGGCGTGACGCCGACTCCCCTCGAGCGCGCGCCGGAGCCGATCGCCGGCGGCCGCGACGTCTACCTCAAGCGCGAGGACGCGCACGAGCTCGGCGCCTTCAAGTGGCGCGGGGCGCTGCCGACGATCGAGGCGTACCGCGCGCGCGGCGCGAGATCGGTCGTGACCGCGTCGACCGGCAACCACGGCGCCGCGGTCGCCTGGTCCTGCCGGCGGGTCGGCCTCTCCGCCGTCGTGTACGCGCCCGAGGGCGCGTCGCGCGCGAAGCTCGCGCTCATCGTGGCGCAGGGAGCCGAGATCCGCCTGATCGGACGCGACCTCGACGCCGCCAAGGACGAGGGCGTGCGCTTCGCGCGAGCCGAGGGACTCCCGTTCTTCGAGGACGGCATCGAGCCGACGCAGTACGACGGCTACGCGAAAGTCGGCGAGGAGATCGTCGGTCAGCTCGGACGGTCTCCCTCGGCGGTGATCGTCCCGGTCGGCAACGGCGCGCTGATCTGCGGGATCGGACAGGCCCTGCAGAACCGTACGCCGCCCGCGGTCCTGATCGGCGTCGCGGCGAAGGAGGCGCCCGTGATGGCGCTCTCCTACCGCGAGAAGCGGGTCGTCGGGAGCGACCGGATGGGGACGTTCGCCGACGGGCTCGCCGTTCGGGTCGCGATCCCGGCGGCCGTCGAGCGGGTCAACCGTCTCGCGGACCGGCTGCTCCTCGTGTCCGAGCGCGACATGGCGCAGGCGATCCGGGTGCTCGCGGACGCCGGGATCCGCGCGGAGGGCGCGGCGGCCGCAGCGATCGCGTCGCTGCCGCAGCTGCCGCCGTTTCCGGGACCGGTCGTCTGCCTCGTCACCGGGCGCAACATCGACGAGGCGCTCTGGCGCCGCGCGGTCGAGACGCCGGAGAGCTTTCCGGACTGACGCGCTCGGCGCTCAGAGGTCCCGGCCGTAGACGATGAATCCGGCGTGGCTCGCGACGGCGTCGTAGAGACGGCGCGCCTCCGCGTTGGACGCCTGCGTCTGCCAGTAGAGGCGCTTCGATCCCGCGGCGCGCGCGGCATCCGCGACGCCCTCGATCAGCGCGCGGCCGACGCCACGACCCCTCTCCGACGGCAAGGTGAAGAGGTCCTGCAGGTAGCAGACCGGCTCGACGCGCGTCGTGCTGCGATGGAAGAGAAAGTGCGCCAGGCCGACGAGTGCGCCGGGGTCCTCGGCGACCAGCGCGAACACCGGCTCGTTCGGATCGAAGAATCGCTCCCAGCTCGTGCGCGTGATCGCCGGGTCGAGCGCCGTCGGACCGCTCCGGCCGTAGAAGGCGTTGTATCCCTCCCAGAGCGGCGTCCAGGCGGCGAGGTCCTCGCGCCGGATCGGCCGCACCGGGACACTCGCGCGCACCCGAGCCTCGTCAGGCCTTCAGATCGCAGGTCGCGAGAAACTGCGGCGCCTTGCGCGACTTCGTCGCCTGCTCGAACGCGAACGCGATCTTGAACAGCGTCGGCTCGCTCCATGCGCGGCCGAAGAACGAGATTCCGACCGGCAGGCCGAAGTGCGAGCCCGCGGGCACCGTCACGTCGGGGTAGCCCGCGATCGCCGGCAGCGACGAGCTGCCGCCCACGCCGTAGTCGCCGTTGACGAGGTCGACCAGCGAAGCCGGTCCCGAGGTCGCGGCCATGAGGCAGTCGAGCTTGTTGGCATCCATCGTCTTGTCGATGCCGTCCTCGCGCGAGAGCTTCAGGTTCTTCGCGAGCGCGTCGAGGTACGCCTTCTCCGTCAGCGGGCCCTTCGCCTGCGCCTTTTCGAAGATCTCCTGGCCGAAGTAGGGCATCTCGCGGTCGCGGTTCTGATTGTTGAAGTCGATCAGGTCCTTCAGCGTGCGGTTGCGGCTCGCCGGCGGCAGCGCCGCGAGGTATGCGTTCAGGTCCGTCTTGAACTCGTACAGCAGGACCTCGAACTCGGCCTCGTCCGTCTCGCCCGCCGTGGCGATGTCGGCGGGATCGACGATGACGGCGCCCGCGCGCCGCATCACGTCGAGCGCGGCCTCGACGACGGCGTCGGAGGCGGGGCTCTGGCCGAACAGCTTCTTGCGCGGCACGCCGATGCGCGCCCCCTTCAGACCGTTCGGATCGAGCGCCTTCGTGTAGTCGATGGGCGCCTTTCCGGAGAGCGGCTTCGTCGCCGCGTCGGAGGCGTCGAAACCCGCGAGCGCGGTCAGCAGGATCGCCGCGTCGGTCACCGTGCGGCACATCGGCCCCGCCGTGTCCTGCGTGTGCGAGATCGGCACGATGCCGGTCCGGCTGACGAGGCCGACGGTCGGCTTGAAGCCGACGAGGCCGCAGTTGTTGGACGGCGACACGATCGAGCCGTCGGTCTCGCTGCCGACCGCGGCAGCGCACAGGCTCGCCGCCGCGGCGGAGCCCGAGCCCGATGACGAGCCCGACGGGTTGCGGTCGAGCGCGTACGGGTTGACGCACTGCCCGCCGCGTCCGCTCCATCCGCTCGATGAGTGCGTCGAGCGGAAGTTCGCCCACTCCGAGAGGTTCGTCTTGCCGAGAATCACCGCGCCCGCGTCGCGCAGCCGTTTCGCGACCTGCGAGTCGGCGGACGGCCGCGCTCCGACGAGCGCGAGCGAGCCGGCGGCCGTCTCCATGCGGTCGGCGGTCCCGATGTTGTCCTTGACGAGGACGGGGATGCCGTGGAGCGGCCCGCGGACCTTGCCGGCCCCGCGCTCGGCGTCGAGAGCGGCCGCGATCTGGAGCGCGTCGGGGTTGACCTCGAGGACGGCGTGCAGCGAGGGGCCCTGCCTGTCCAGCGCCTCGACGCGCGCCATGTACTTTTCGCACAGCGAGCGTGCGGTGTCCTGCTTCGACTCCATGCGCTTCTGGAGGTCGGCGATCGTCAGCTCCTCGAGCTCGAAGGGGGCGACGGCCGGCGCGGCCGGGGACGCAGGAGGAACCGCGGCGCGCGACGCCGAAGGAGCAAGTGCGGCCGCGCCTCCGAGAGCACCCAGGCGCAGCAGCGAGCGGCGATCGAGTTCCTGCGTCATGTCGGCCTCCGAATTGTCGAGAGAGATATCACGCGAACAGATGCTCGATCGAGTTCGCGTAGTAGGCCAGCAGCGGCAGCTCCTCAGCCCGCGCGCGATAGATGCCGTCCGAATCCGACACCAGCCGGCGCAGCGTGAGCATGCGGAGACCGACCTGGATCGCGTAGTCCTGGTCCTGCCGCGGCACGTAGATGTGGGCGCCGCGCGCCTCGAGCTCCTCGATCCGGCGGGCGACCTCGGCCTTCAGCTCGAGCTCGCTCCATGCGCGGCTCGGCTCCGACACGAAAACGGACGCGACGAGGGAGACGGGCACGACGGGAATGACCCGCGCGACGGCCTCCATGAGCTCGCGCGCGAGCTCCTCGAGCCGGCGCGAGTGCTCCTCGCGGGAGAGGCCGCGGAAGTCGAAACCACGGCGGCCGAGGTAGGCGCGCAGCGAGACGGGCGCGCCGAAGTTCACGCAGGCGTAGCCGAAGCGGTGCCAGGAGTTGCTCGCCATGAGGCGGACGTTGCGAGCGAGGAACCGCAGCGTGTTCGCGGTCGCCCGCGTCCGGCCCGGCGCGGAACCGTCGAGTCCGGCGAGGAGGGTGCGGTCCTCGAGCGTGCGGTCGTAGTTGATGCCGGTCGGGATGAAGATCACGTCGCGTTCGCCCTTCGGATCGAAGCCGCGGACCATGTAGTCGAGGATCCCGAGCCTGGGCGGCCGCAGCCGGCCATCGCGCGACAGGCCGCCCTCCGGGAACACCGCCTGCGTCACGCCCGCCTCCGTGGCCATCGCGACGTATCGCTCGAGGACCTTGCGGTAGAGCGGATCCTTCGAGTTGCGCCGCACGAAGTACGCGCCCATCGAGCGGATCAACACCTGCAGCGGCCAGATCCGCGCCCACTCGCCGACCGCGTAGGACAGCGCTGCCCGTTCGGCGACGAGATACGCGACGAGCACGTAGTCCATGTTCGAGCGGTGATTGATCAAAAAGACGACCGTCGCGTCGTTCGGAATCGCCGCGAGCGCCGGCTCGTCGGCGTATCCGAGCCGCACGCGATAGAGGCGGCGCGCGAGGTTGCGCCCGATCGCGTAGCCGACCCGGAAATAGAGGTAGGCGTTGAACGCCGGCACGATCTCGACGGCGTACCGTCGGATGCGCTCGCGGAGAGACGGCAAGGACGCGCCCGACTCCCGCGACGCGGCCTCCGCCGCGCGTTCGATCTGCGGGTCCTCGACGAGGCGCGAGATCAGGACCTCGCGGCGCGTGAGCTTGAAGGGCGGGATGCGGATCTTCAGCCGCGTCGAGAGCTCCTCGAGCACGCGGTTGACGCGTCGGCGGAGGAGCCAGCGGGCGGACGGAACGAGGAGCCGCTCGACCGCGGCCCAGGCCGCCAGCACGAGCAGGACGACCGCGAGCCAGAGGGGCAGCGTCACGACGCGGGTCATGAGACTGGGCGGAGCATAGGATAGGCGCCGCCCCCCCGATGAGCCGCCACGTCGTGTTCGTCGCCGGCGCGACCGGGTACCTCGGCGGGCGCGTCGTCCCGGAGCTGCTCGCGCGAGGACACGCGGTGCGCGCGCTGGCCCGGCCGGGCTCCACCGGCCGCGTGCCCGAGGGTGCGGAGATCGTGCCCGGCGACCCGTTGAATGCCGCGACCTTCGCGGACCGCGTCGCGCCGGCCGACACCTTCCTGCAGCTCGTCGGCGTTCCGCACCCCGGCCCGTCGAAGGCCGCGCAGTTCCGCACGATCGACCTCGCCTCCGCGAAGGCGTCGGCG
>DATBBK010000152.1:0-20076 GCA_036271035.1 Thermoanaerobaculia bacterium
GACCATCGTCGCAATCGCCGAGCCGTCGCCCGCGCCGGGCGCCGTGAACGGCTTCGCCAGCCCGAAGTCCAGCAGCTTGACGAAGCCGTCCTTCGACACCATCACGTTCTCGGGCTTCATGTCGCGATGGACGATGCCCGCTGAGTGCGCCTTCGCCAGGCCGTCGGCGACCTGCACGGCGACCTCGAGCATCTTCTTCTCGCCCAGAGGTCCGCCCGCGAGCATCTGGCGCAGGCTCGCTCCGTCCACCAGCTCCATCGCCATGTACGTCGTGCCGTCGGACGTGCCAATGTCGTGGACGGTGACGATGTTCGGATGGTTCAGCGCCGACGCCGCGCGCGCCTCCGACTCGAAGCGGCGAAGCCGGTCCGCGTCCTGCGCGATCGACGCCGGCAGCACCTTGAGCGCCACGTCGCGCCGCAGCCGCTCGTCCCGCGCGCGGTACACCTCACCCATCCCTCCGGCTCCGAGGAGCGAAAGGACCTCGTAGGGACCGAGCCTTGTTCCGGCGGAAAGCGGCATTTGAGCCGCACGAATTCTAGTCGTACTCGTGGCGTATTCTTGGCCGGCTTTCCATCCTTCTTTTGGAGGTCGCGATGCGTCGCATGACTATCGGGCTCGCGCTCTGCCTGCTGACCTCGGCGGCCGCCTTCGGGCAGGAACCCCCGCCCCTCACCGTCGAGTGGACGTTCTCCGAAGAGGCGGAGTCCGTCGGCCGGGTGCCGCGGTTCGCCTGGACGAGCTCCGAGCAGGTCCTCCTCCTCGACGAGCGGCGTCCGAAGGCCGAGCGGACGCTCGAGATCCTGGACGCCGCGACCGGCAAGCGCCGGCCGGCCGTGGACCGCGAGGCCGCTCTGGCGAGCCTGAAGGCAGCAGCCACCGACCGCAAGACCCCCGAATCGCTCGGCTGGCCCGAGACGCTCGACGCCGCCGGCGCGAAGGGGACGTACTCCGTCGGCGGCGACGTCTTCGTCCTCGACCTCGCCGCGTCCCGCTTCGACCGCCTCACCAAGACCGAGGAGCCCGAGTCGGCCGCCCGCATCTCGCCCGACGGCCGGCGCGTCGCGTACGTCCGCGGGAACGACCTCTACGTCTATGACCTCGGGTCGAAGGCCGAGAAGCGCCTCACGACGGACGGCACCGACTCCGTCCTGAACGGCACGCTCTCCTGGGTCTACTGGGAGGAGATCTTCGATCGGACCGACACGGGCTACTGGTGGTCGCCCGATTCGTCGGCGATCGCGTTTCTGCGCACCGACGAGTCGCCGGTCGACGTCACCGCGTTCACCGACTTCGCGCCGGCGGTGCCGCGCGTCATCCGCCAGCGGTACCCGAAGACGGGTCGCCCGAACCCGAAGGTGCGGCTCGGCGTCGCGGATCTGGCCACCGGCGCGATCTCCTGGATGGAGGGACCGGGGCTCGACTACGAGTACGTCATCGGCGTGACGTGGACGCCGGACTCCAAGAGCGTCGCCGTCCAAACCACGAACCGCGAGCAGACGCGCCTGGACCTCTGGCGCGTCGCGCGCGCGACGGGACGCGCGTCGAAGCTTCTGAGCGACAACGACGACGCCTGGGTCTCGCAGAAGGAGATCCAGTTCCTGCCCGACGGCGGGTTCCTCGCGACGTCCGAGAGGACGGGCTACACGCACCTCTATCGCTTCGGACCGGACGGCGCGCTCCGCAACGCCGTGACGAAGGGCGACTGGTCGGTGCGGGCCGGCCGTTTCTCCGGCGCCGCGCGGAAGTCCGCCGGCGCGGACGGAGCGAACGGCGCGGTCTACTTCAGCGCGACCGAGAAGTCGCCGCTCGAACGGCACGTCTACCGGATCGCGCTCGACGGCACGGGGATGAAGCGCATCACGAAGGAGGACGGAACGCACCGCGTCGAGTTCTCGGCGGACCTTCGCTTCTACGTGGACGAGCACTCGAGCCACGACACGCCCCCGTCGCTGACGCTCCACACGGCGGACGGCACGTCTCGGGCCGTGATCGCCGCGTCGTCGGACCTTCCCACGCGGCTCGGCATCGCGAAGAAGGAGATCCTCGCGATCCCCGCGGCCGACGGCTTCCCGCTGCCGGCGAGCATCCTCCGTGCGACGGACTTCGACGCGTCGCAGAAGCATCCCGTCCTGCTCCACGTCTACGGCGGGCCGGGCGCGCCGATGGTCCAGGACCGCTGGGACCGCGACCGGTTCTTCGACGAGGTCCTCGCCCGTCGCGGCTACGTCGTCGTCTCCGTCGATCCGCGCAGCGCGACCGGCCAGTCGAAGGCGCTCGAGCGGCTCGTCGCGGGCCACCTCATGGGCGACCTCGAGCTGAACGATCTCGTCGCCGGCGTGAAGTGGTTGAAGTCGCAGCCGTGGGCCGACCCCGCGAAGTTCGGCATCTGGGGCTGGAGCGGCGGCGGGTCGTACACGCTGCTCGCGCTGACGCGGTCCCAGGAATTCGCGGCGGGGATCTCCGGCGCGCCGGTGACCGACTGGACCTTCTACGACACGAAGTTCGGCGAATCCGTCATGCGCACGAAGGAGACGAATCCAGAGGGTTACGCGCAGACGTCGTTTCTCTCGCGCGCGAAGGACCTGCACGGGCGGCTGCTCCTCATCTTCGGGACGTACGACGACAACGTCCACCCGCAGAACGAGTACGCGTTCATGGACGCGCTGATCGCGGCGGGCAAGCCGTTCGACCTCATGACGTATCCGATGCGCAAGCATGGGTTCGCCGACAAGCCGGCGCAGATCCACCGCGCGAACAAGATGATCGAGTTCTGGAGCGAGTGGGTGCCGGTGAGCTCGAAGCCGCCGACGACGGCCTCGCGGTGAAGGCGATGCAATGAAGAATTCGTCATCCCGAGGAGCGCAGCGACGAGGGACCCCTTTCGACGCCTCTGAGACCCGCAGAAAGGGATCCCTCGCTCCGCTCGGGATGACAGGGCTTTTTCTTCTCCTTCTCACCGCCCCCGTCCTCATCGCATCCCCCGATCCTCGCGCTCTCACGCCCGAGTGGGTCGCCTCGGAGGAGGCCGACTCCGTCGGGCGCACCCCGCGCACCGCCTGGACGAGCCGCGGCGAGGTGCTCCTCCTCGACGATCTCGCGCCGGCCTCGGAGCGCACGCTGGAGATCGTCGACGCCGCGACCGGCGCGCGACGCCGGGCCTTCGAGCCTCGCGCCGCGCTCGACGGCCTCCGCGCCCTCGGCGCCCAGCCGGCGCCGGACGCGCTGCCCTGGCCCGAAACGCTCGACGCGGCGGGAACCGTCGGCGTCTACGCGATCGGCGGCGACCTCTTCCGGCTCGACGTCCGCTCCGGGAAGTTCGAGCGGCTCACCGCGACGCCGGAGCGCGAGTCGATCCCGCGCCTCTCGCCCGACGGCCGCCTCGTCGCGTTCGTGCGGGACCACGACCTCTGGACGCTGGACCTCGGGTCGCGCGCCGAGACGCGCCTCACGCGCGACGGCAGCGACACCGTGCTGAACGGCGCGCCGTCCTTCATCTACTGGGAGGAGATCCTCCACCACGCCGACGCCGCGTACTGGTGGTCGGACGACTCGCGATCGATCGCGTTTCTCCGGAGCGACGATGCGCCCGTCGACCTCGAGCTCTTCACGTCGTTCCGTCCGGCGGTGCCCGACGTGACCCCGCAGCGCTATCCGCGCCCGGGCCGCCCGAGCCCGATCGTGCGGCTCGGCGTCGTGGACGCCGCGACCGGACAGACGCACTGGATGGATCCGTCCGCGTCGGACGAGTGGATCATCGGCGTCACGTGGTCGCCCGACGGCTCTCGCGTCGCCGTGCAGACGACCAATCGCGCGCAGGACCGGCTGAACCTCTGGACCGTGCGCGCCTCCGACGGCGAGACCGAGAGAATCCTCTCCGAGTCCGATCCGGCGTGGGTCAACCAGAGGGAGATCCGCTTCCTCGCGGGCGGGCGCGAGGTCCTCGTGTCGTCCGAGCGCAGCGGCTGGACGCACCTCTACCGTTACGCGGCGGCGCGCGACGGACGCCTGCTCAACGCCGTCACGGAGGGAAAGTGGTCCGTGCACGGTCCGGGCGCGTTCTACGCAGCGCCAATGGGATCCTCCTGGGCCGACGACGCGGGCCGCTGGGTTTACTTCACGGCGCGCGAGGCGTCGCCTCTCGAGCGGCAGCTCTACCGCGTGCGTCCGGACGGAACCGGCATGGAGCGCATCAGCCGTGAGAAGGGAGTGCACGCGATCCGCTTCAGCCCGGACGCGCGCTTCTATCTCGACACGTTCTCGAGCCACGACACGCCGCCGTCGCTGACGCTGCGGAAGGCGAACGGGTCGCCCGTGGCCGTCCTGTCGGCGCCGCGCGCCCGCGTGCTCGCGCCGTTCGCGCTCGATCCGCCGGAGCTTTTCACGATCCCCGCGTCCGACGGCTATCCGCTCCAGGCGCGCATCGTGCGCGCGCGAGGCTTCGACGCGAGCGCGAAGCACGCCGTCGTACTGCGGGTCTACGGCGGAGCGGGCGTCCCGACGGTCCTCGACGACTGGGACCGTGGGGTCCTCTACGACCAACTCCTCGCGCAGCACGGCTACGTCGTGGTGTCCGTCGATCCCCGGATCGCGACGGCGGAGAGCAAGACCATCGAGAACGCGGCGCTGCGGAACCTCTGGAGCGACCCGCCGCTGAACGACCTCGTCGACGCCGTGCGGTGGCTGAAGGCACGGCCGTGGGCCGACCCCGCGCGCTTCGGGATCTGGGGCCGCTCCGGCGGCGGCGCGTTCACGCTCGTCGCGTTGACGCGGTCGCAGGAGTTCGCGGCGGGAATCTCCGTCGCGCCGGTCACGGACTGGCGCTACTACGACAGCAAGGCGACCGAGGCGTACATGAAGACGCCCGAGGAGAACCCGGAGGGCTACGAGCGCGCCGCCGTCGTGCCGCGCGCGAAGGACCTCCACGGCCGGCTGCTGCTCGCGTTCGGCACGTACGACGACAACGTCCACCCGCAGAACGAGTGGGCCTTCATCGACGCGCTCGTCGCGGCGGGCAAGCCGTTCGACATGATGCTGTATCCGGGGCGCAAGCACGGGATCGACGACCGCCCGGCGCGGAAGCACCTCATGGAGACGATGGTGGCGTTCTGGGAGAGGTGGCTGGGACGATCGACGTATTAGCTCTGGCTAATATGAGACGTCATCCCGAGCGATCGCGAGGGATCCAGTCCCCGGCAGGCCTTGCGCCGACACAGTCACGCACTCACCGGGGACGAAAGGGATCCCTCGTCGCTGTCCTCGGCTCGCGCCACACGACGGCACGATGCTCCTCGGGATGACAGAGCGCGCCGCCTTCGGCGACGCGCTCAGAGTCATTCGTAACGGAGCGCCTCGATCGGATCCAGCCGCGACGCCTTCACCGCCGGGTAGAGGCCGAAGAAGATCCCGACCGTCATCGAGACGAGCAAGCCGACCAGCACCGACCACAGAGGGGTCTCGGCGGGCAGGGCGGCGAACATCATCTTGATCGTCGCGGGCACCGCGAACCCGACCGCCACGCCGATGATGCCGCCCAGAAGCGCGAGCGTCGTCGCCTCGGTCAGAAACTGCAGGATGATGTCGCGCCGGTACGCCCCGACCGCCTTTCGCACGCCGATCTCCCGGGTCCGCTCCGTCACGGACACCAGCATGATGTTCATGACGCCCACCCCGCCGATCAGAAGCGAGATGAACGCGACGAAGATCATCGCGCCCGTGATGCCGCGCGTGATGCCCTGGAAGCTCTCGATCATCTTGTCCGGCGTCATGATGTAGAAGTCGTCGTCCGCGTCGAACGGCACGCGGCGCCGCACCCGCAGGAGCGCGCGGCCCTTCTCGATGACGGTGTTCACCTGGTCCGGGCGGTACGGCACCGTCGCGATGTGGATCGTGTCGCCGCCGCTCGCCTTGATCTGCGGAAACTGCCGGTCGAACGTCGAGAACGGGATGATGAACCAGAAGTTGTTCGAGCCGCCGAACAGCTCGCCCTTGTTCTCCATCACGCCGACGACGGTGTACTTCCAGCCGCTCATCTCGACGACCTTGTTCAGCGGGTTCTCACGCGGGAACAGCGCCTTCTGGAGGTCCGTGCCGATCACGGCGACCGGCGCGGAGTGCTCGATGTCCGCCTCGGTGATGAACCGGCCCTGCTCGACGAAGTGGTTGTTGGCGAGTGTGTAGTCCGGGTACGCGCCGACGACCTTCGGTCCGTCGGACTCGTGCCCGCGGTACTTGACGTTCGGCGTCGTGCCGTCGAAGAGGTAGCGCTCGGGCGACACGCCGCGGATCTCCGGGATCTGCTTCTTGAGCGCGAGCGCGTCCTCGAGCGTCAGGTCCTTGCGGTTGCGCTCCTCCTGCGAGCGGTGGTCGTGGCCGAACCGCATCGAGAACTTCTGGAACTGGACGAGCGTCGCGCCGTACGCCTGGAACTGCCGGATCATCATGTTGTTGAACCCGGTCACGATCGAGACCATCGCGATGACCGTCGCGACTCCGACGACGATGCCGAGCACCGTCAGCGACGCGCGCAGCTTGTGCGCGCGTACGGCGAGCATGGCGAAGCGCACGTTCTCGCCGAAGCCCCGGCGAAGGGACGAAACGAATGTCTGCATGTCTCGGCGCGCCCTGACGGGTCGCGTCGAGGACTATTCGTATCGCAACGCTTCGATCGGGTCCAGTCGGGACGCCTTGACCGCGGGATACAGGCCGAAAAAGATGCCGACGCTCATCGAGACGAGCAGGCCGACCAGAACTGACCAGAGCGGCGTCTCGGCGGGCAGGGCGGCGAACATCATCTTGATCGTCGCGGGCACGGCGAAGCCGAGGACAACGCCGATGACGCCGCCCAGCAGCGCGAGCGTCGTCGCCTCGGTCAGAAACTGCAGCACGATGTCGCGCCGGAACGCGCCGACCGCCTTGCGAACTCCGATCTCGCGGGTCCGCTCCGTCACGGACACCAGCATGATGTTCATGACGCCGACGCCGCCGATCAGAAGCGAGATGAACGCCACGAAGATCATCGCGCCCGTGATGCCGCGCGTGATCCCCTGGAAGCTCTCGATCATCTTGTCGGGCGTCAGGATGTAGAAGTCGTCGTCGGCGTTGAACGGGACGTGGCGCCGGGTCCGCAGCAGCGCCCTGCCCTTCTCGATCACGGCCTGCACCTGGTCCGGGCGGTACGGCACGGTCGCGATGTGGATCGTGTCGCCGTTGCTCGACTTGATCTGCGGGAACTGGTGGTCGAACGTCGAGAACGGAACGATGAACCACTGGTCGTTCGACCCGCCCATCAGGCCGCCCTTGTTCTCCATCACGCCGACGACCGTGTACTTCCACCCGTTCATCTCGACGACCTTGTTCAGCGGGCTCTCGCGGGGGAAGAGCGCCTTCTGGACGTCGGTGCCGATGACGGCGACGGGCGTCGCGTGCTCGATGTCCGAGTCGGTGATGAACCGGCCCTGCTCGACGAAGTGGTTGTTGGCGAGGGTGTAGTCCGGGTACGCCCCGACGACGATCGGAGCGTTCGACTCCCGATCGCGGTACTTCAGCAGCGGCGTCGTGCCGTCGAAGAGATAGCGCTCCGGAGACACGCCCCGGATCTCCGGGATCTGCTTCTTGAGGGCGAGCGCGTCCTCGAGCGTCAGGTCCTTGCGGTTGCGCTCCTCCTGCGAGCGGTGGCCCGGACCGAAGCGCATCGAGAACTTCTGGAACTGGACGAGGGTCGCGCCGTACGCCTGGAACTGGCGGACCATGCTGTTGTTGAACCCCGTGACGATCGAGACCATCGCGATGACGGTCGCGACGCCGACGACGATGCCGAGCACCGTCAGCGACGCCCGCAGCTTGTGCGCGCGCACCGCGAGCATCGCGAAACGCACGTTCTCGCCGAAGCCGCGACGGAGATGCGAAAAGATGTGCGACATCGCTTCTATCCTTCGAGCTTCATTTCCGCTTCGCTACTCGTACCTGAGCGCTTCGACCGGCGGCAGCTTGCTCGCCTGGTTCGACGGGATCCAGCCCGCCAGGATGCCGGCGAAGGTCGCGACCGCGATGCCCAGGAGGATGAACGAGAGCCTCACCTCGGCCGGGAACACCTGCTTGACGGCCAATGCGATCCCGGCGCCGACGATCACGCCGATGACGCCGCCGGCGGCCGACAGGAGCGCCGCCTCGAGCAGGAACTGCCGGCGGATGTCCCGGCGACGCGCGCCGAGCGCGCGGCGGACGCCGATCTCCTTCGTGCGCTCGACGACCGACACGAACATGATGTTTGCGATCACGATCGCGCCCACGACGAGAGAGATCCCGGAGATGAAGATCATCAGCAGGAACAGCCCCGCCGAGACCGTGCGCCACAAGGTCTGGAGCAGCTCGGCCGTCACGAGGCCGAACGGGTCGTCGTCCTTGTAGCCGGTGCGGCGCAGCGACCGAAGGATCGTCCGCACCTCGTCGGTCGTCGTGGCGACCGCCTCCACGCCGCCCTTCGGCTTGATGAAGATGTCGATGTCCTCGTCGGGCGCGATGTGCTTGTGGAAGAGCGTCAGCGGGATGTAGATGACGTTGTCCTGGCTCTGCCCCATCACGGCCCCCTGCTTGGCGAGGGTGCCGATGACGCGAACCGGGTAGCCGTCGATCTTGATCGTCCGGCCGATGGGGTCGACGCTCTGGAACAGCTCGTCCTGGACGTCCCAGCCGATGACCGCGACGGGCGCCGACTGCTCGTACTCGGTCTCGGTGAAGTACCGGCCGCTGTTGATGTCGAAGCTCATCGCCGAGCCCATGTTCGGCGTGTGGCCCTGGACCTGGACCTCCGGGGTCGTCCGGTCGCCATACTTGACCGGACGGCGGCGGTCGCCGCGCGCGCCGACCTGCGCGCACAGGCGGCACTCGCGCCGCACGACCTGCATGTCGGTGAGCGTCAGGTCGCGGCGCTTGCGGGCGGCGAGCCACTCCTCGCGGCTCGTGATGATCCCGTACTTCGCGAAGATCACGATGTCGGGGTTCAACCCGATCACCTTGTCCTTCACGTAGCCGTTCAGGCCCGAGATGACGGACACGACGCCGACGACGGTCGCGACGCCGATGATCACGCCGAGCAGCGTCAGGAACGCGCGGAGCTTGTGGCGCGTCAGCGCGGCGGAGGAGACGCGGAAGAGCTCCGGGACGGTCACGTCCGCTTCGGCTCGCCCTTGTCCGAACCGCCTTCCTTCTCGATGAGGACCTTGTCGCCCTCCTTGACCTGGCGCAGGACCTTGAACGGGCCCGTCACGATCTCCTGTCCCGGCTTCGGCCCCTCGAGCGACTCGATCATCAGCTCGCCCGCGATGCCCGTCTTGACCTTGACGAACTCGAGCTTGCCATCCTTGATCGTGTAGACGCCCTCCTCGGTTTCGGCGCGGACGCTGGACGGCGCGTTGCCCTTCTTGGGAACGTCGCGCACCACCAGCGCCTGGATCGGGATCGCGGTCGCGCCGTCGCGCCGGCCCGTGACGATGTCCGCCGTCACCGAGAAGCCCGGCCGGATCGTGTCCGGCGGGTTGTCGATGCGGATCTTGACCTTGAAGTTGATCGCCTCCGAGTTCGCGACGAGCGCGAGCAGGTCGGGATCCGTCTTCGGGATCGGCGAGGAGCCGACCTCGGTGACAGTGCCTTCGAATTTCCGGTTCGGGTACGCGTCGATCGTGAGCGCCGCCCGTTGCCCCAGCTTGACCTGGGGCATGGACGTCTCGTCCACCATCATCACGGCCTCGACGGAAGCCATGTCGGAGACCGTCATCAGCTGGGTGCCGGCGTTGTTCATCGTGCCGATGACCGTGACCTCTCCCTCCTTGATCGGGAGCGCGGTCACGACGCCGTCGAGCGGAGCCGTCACGGTCGTCTTCGACAGCGAGTCGCGGCTCGCGGCCAGGTCGGCCATCGTGGAGTTCATGCGCTCCTCGGTGGCGGCGAGGTTCGCGTTCGAGGTCTCGAGCGTCGACTTCGCCTTCTGGTAATCGGCCTCGGCGAGGATGTGGCCCTCGTAGTTCTGCTTCGCGCGCTCGTAGTCGAACTTCGCCTGCTCGGCGTTCGCCTTGGCGGCGTCGAGGTCGTGGCGCATCGCGGCCAGGCTCGCCTCACGCCCCTGCGCCTGCGCGGCGAGCTGCGCCCGGTCGATCTGGAGCAGGAGCTGCCCCTTCTTGACGTGGTCCCCTTCCTTGACGGCCAGGTTGACGATCTGTCCCATCACGAGCGCGGACATGTCGACCTTGCGCTGCGCCTGGATCTTGCCGTTCGCGGTCACCTTCGCGACCAGGTCGATCTTCTCGACCTTGGCAGTGGTCACCCGGGGGACGTTCTTGTCCCGGCCCCGGATCGCGGCGGTCAGGCCGATGACGGCCACGACGCCGATGATCGCCCCCCCGATGATCTTGGTCCTCTTCGACATGCCTCAACCTCCCCGAAGCCTGGAAGCAGGCGCTCCGGCGCCGTAATCCCTTCTACGAACGGGGGGTATGAAAGTTCATTCCCGGACGGCCGGTTCCATTTTCGGACAGGGCATAGCCCATTGAAAAATCAGAGGGTTTTGGTTAGCCTCACGCCCCCTGCGCCCATAGCTCAACTGGATAGAGCGTCTGACTACGGATCAGGAGGTTGGGGGTTCGAATCCTCCTGGGCGCACCACTTCCCAGCCGTAAGCCGTAAGCCGTAAGCCGTAAGCGGATGCGCTGGTCACGGCTCACGGCTCACGGCTCACGGCTCACGGACCAGGGCTTACGATCACCAACGTGACCTTCAGCAACGCGGATACCCACTTCATGAAGGAGGCCCTGGCCTTCGCCCGCATCGCCTATGCGGAGCAGGAGGTGCCGATCGGAGCCGTCGTCGCCGTCGGCGGCCGGATCGTCGGGCGCGGCCGTAACCGCCGCGAGCGTCTCGCCGATCCGACGCACCACGCCGAGATCGAGGCGATCCGCGAGGCGGCGTCCGCGCTGGGCACCTGGCGGCTCGAGGGCGCCGACCTCTTCGCGACGGTCGAGCCGTGCCCGATGTGCGCCGGCGCCGCGGTGAACGCGCGCATCCGGCGGATCGTGTTCGGCTGCGCCGATCCGAAGGCCGGCTACTGCGGCACGCTCGGAAACATCCCGCGCGACGAGCGCCTGAACCACCGCCCCGCGGTCGAGGGCGGCCTGCTCGCGGAAGAGGCGGCGAGTCTCCTCAAGCAGTTCTTCCAGGCGAAGCGCTAGCTCCCGATCGGGCGGGTGGCTGCCTCGGAGGGCAGCCCGTCTGCCTGTCGCGCCCGAAGCGCCGCGTGATAAAACGCCGGCAACACTCAGCCGGTCACAACAAGGAGCAGCGAACGATGAAGAAGATCTCGATCGGGGTGCTCGCCCTCTTCCTCGGGCTCGGAGTCGCTTGCCGGAATTCGGAGAAGGCCCAGGCCGAGGCGGAGAAGGCGAGCCAGGCCGCCGCCGACGCCGCGAAGAAGGCGGGCGAGGCCGCGAAGGACGCGGGCCAGGCCGCCGCCGACGCCGCCAGGGACGCGGGCCAGGCCGCGAAGGATGTCGCCGCCTCCGCGGGCGACGCCGCGAAGGACGGGTCGGCGAGGGCAGGCGAGGCCGCGAAGGAAGCCGGTCAGGCGGCGAAGGAAGCCGGCGACAAGGCGGCGGAAGCCGCGAAGGACGCGGGGAAGGCGGCCAAGGAGGCCGGGGAGAAGGCCGCGGAAGCCGCCAAGAAGGCCATCACACCGAAGAACTAGTTCCCGTCTCGTCTTCTTCTTTCCGCCGGGCCCTTCGTTCGACCAGACGGGCCCGGCGGCTTTTTTTGCTGTCGCTGCGTCTCCTAACACCGCTCGGCCAGGTTCCCGCAGGTGTCGGCCGAGATGCCCGCCCGGCGGGCGAAGGACGCGACGGACGGCGCAGCGTGATCGTCGGTCTCCTGGAGCGCGTCGCGAGCGCGGCAGAGTCGCTGGAACTGGTCGGGCCGACCCGGCAGGAGACGGGTCTATCCGGCGCCGGCCTCCACCTCGCCGGTCCCTCGAGACCAGAACTCGTCTTCGGTCTGCTGATCGCCCTGGAACTGCCAGAAGACGGAGGCCTTCCCATCCTCGATGGTCCAGGCGTGGACCTGCGGCGAGGACCACGAACGGGTTCCCCGCCGCGCGCTCTCGGTGACGAGCACGATCACGCGATTCTCGTTCGCGAGCACGTCGTCGATCCGGATCCGGAACGTGCCTCCGGAAAGCTCCTGGACGCGCTTGAAGAAGCCGGCGACCTGATCGTGGCCCATGTAGTTGCGGGACAAGCTCCCGCGGCCCGGCACGTGCCAGAGGATCCTCGGATCGAGGACGCGGAGCACGGACGCGACGTCGCCACGCGCAAATGCGGCGTACGCGCCCTCGATCAGCTGCCGGTTCTCCTCGGTCCTGGAGCTCGACATGGTCCCGAGGAGGCTACGCGCAAGGCGGCGATTGGATTACGGCGAAATTGGGATTTGGCGCAGAGAGTGGGATTTTGCGGTGGCGGAATTGGGAGGCAGCTGGAACGATTGGCGGAGAGGGTGGGATTTGAACCCACGAGACCCTTTCGGGCCTACCGGTTTTCGAGACCGGCCTGATCAACCACTCCAGCACCTCTCCGCGCTGAGGGAGCGCGCATCCTAGCCGATTCGGCCGCCGAATGCAGGCCGGCGACCGATCGGCAGTCCCCCGTCGGTTACACTGGGAAACCAACACTTCGCAGCACTTTGCAACACTTCGACGAGGAGGATTCCATGTCGAGAAGGCTCATGCTCTCCTGCGCCGCCTCGGCCCTGTGTACGGCCCTCGCCGGGACTGCCGTCGCCGCGCCTCCCAATCCAGTCCATCTGCCGGTCCGCAGCGCGGCGCCCGCCGGCGGCGCGTCCCCCGTCGAGCCGAAGTCCGCTCCGGACTACGGAACCTCCGGCCTGTCGTATGTCCAAGTCGCGGGAGCGGCGTTCACGCCGATGAACTCTTCGGCCGTCTACACGACGAGTGGAGACGGGTACCATGACCTGATTCTGCGCAGCGCCACGGGGAGCTTCGTGGACTTTACGGCGCCCCTCCACTTGCCCTCCGGTGCGATCGTGAAGTACCTCGAGCTCGACTACTGCGATGCCACGGGCGGCTCGGGATTCGTACAGGGTGCGCTCGTCGAGACCGATTATCACGGCAACTCGCTCGACTACGTGGGGTTCCTCGCTTCGAATGGCGACGGCTGCACGTTCGTGAGCGAGGACGCCAGCAGCAAGAATATGGTCATCGACAACTTCGAGAGGCACTACTTCCTGGTCTCGACGATGTCCGATTCTCCCGGCAATCTCGTGGGTCTCGGCGGGATGATCGTGGGTTACCAGCTGCAGGTCTCGCCCGCTCCGGGGTCGGCCACCTTCAATGATGTTCCCACGAATCATCCGTTCTTCCAGTACGTCGAGGCGCTGGCCTCCTCCGGGATCACCGCCGGCTGCGGCAACAACAACTTCTGTCCGGACGCGCCGCTGACGCGAGGGCAGATGGCGGTCTTTCTCTCAAAGGCGCTCGGCCTGAATTTTCACTGAAGGACGAACGGGGTCGCGGCCTACCAGCTCGCCATCGGCGGCTCCTCGCCGTTTCGCCACAGCTCGTCGCCGATGGCCTCGGAGGAGAGCGCCATCCAGCGATCGCCGAACTTCTTCCAGCGATCCCGGGTCACCCACAGGCTGTAGGCCCTCGGCCGGCCGTCGGAAGGCACGAGCTCGAGCTTCTCCTCGATGACCGCGACCCACTCGTCGCCGGACTGACCCGCCGGCTCGACCGTCAGAACCTCCACGTCGAAGCGCGTCAGCCGGGCGCGCGGGCTCGGAGACGAGATCTCGTCGATGAATTCCTTCCGCGTGAGCCTTCGATCCGCCAGCTGGACGTAGAAGTCGGGCGCGAGCATCCGCTCGAAGGTCGGCCGGTCGAACCCGACGCGCGCCGTCCCCCACTCTTTGTTGAGCGCGACGAGGAGCTTCCGTCCCTCGGCCCGGTTCGGCGCCCCGCCCTCCCGTCCGAAGGCCGCGAGCGCCGACAACAGCGCGAGTGCGGTGACGGTGCCTGCGGTTCGTCTCATGGTTCCTCCCTTTCGAGGTTCGCGAGCCACGCCGCGACCTCGGCCTGCCGGTTGTGCTCCGCCCAGCCGCGCGGCGTCGCGTCGTACGTGGGATCTTTCACCGTCGGATCCGCGCCGAGCTCGAGCAGCAGGCGCACCATCGGCAAGTCTCCCATCCAGGCCGCGTTGTGCAGCGGGGTCGTCGCGAGAAGCATCCCGACGCGGTCGTGCGATGTATGGCCCGACAACTCGAAGCCGAGCTCCGCCATCAGGAGGAGGGCATCCAGCCGACGCAGCTCCACCGCGCGATGCAGCAGTCGGATGCGGCCGTGGCGGCCGAGCCTCTCGCGCAGCCCGGGATCGCGCTCGATCTGCGCCAGCGCGTCGGCCCGCCGGCCGCCGACGCACGCCGCCTCGAAGACGTCCTCGGCCGAGAGGGCCTCGCGCGCGGCGCCGTGAGCGACGAGGTACTCCGCGATCTCGGCGTGATCGGCGAGCGCGGCCGCTCGATACGGCGTGCGCCCGTCGCGTCGGCCCGCCACGTCGAGGACCGCGCCGTGGGCGACGAGGAGCCGCACGCGCTCGAAGTACCCCTTCCGCGCGGCAGACCACAGCTCCTCGACGAGAAGGCGTTGCGGGCTCTGGAGGCGCTCGCCGAGCCGCGCGTACCACGGCCCGCCGCGATCGGTCCCGAGGCCGTATTCGAGGAGGAGCTGGAGGTGCCCGTCGTCGGGGCGGAAGTGGCGGTTGTAGAGCGCCTGGCCGTCGTTCGGATCGGCGCCGGCGTCGAGGAGCATCCGCGCGAGCTCGTCTCGCTTGGGGTGCGGCGGCTGAGCGCTGCCGACCTCGCCGTCGCCGAACGCTCCCGTCAGCGCCGTGAACGGCGGCGTCTCGCCGCGCCAGAGGAAGCCCGCGTTGGGATCCGCGCCCGCCGCGAGCAGGCGCCGCGCGGCCTCGAGCGTCGAGAGGCCCGGCTCCCCCGCCTCGAACCGCGAGTAGCACGCATAGAGGAGCGGCTCCCACCCGTGCGGGCCGCCGCGCGCGTTCGCGAGCTCGGGATCGCGCGCGAGCATCTCGTCGAGAGAGGCGGTGTCGCCCGCCGCCGCCGCGGCCCACGCGTCGGCGCGCGAAAGGCCGGGGTTCGCCTCCCGGATGCGGCGCGCCTCGACGAGGGATTCCGGGCGCCACGTCTCGTAGTCGAGGCATGCGGCGCGGACGAAGGCGCCCGCCGCGTCGGCGGTCGGCGTCATCGCCTCCCGATGCACGACGCGCTCACTCCGACCGCAGCGCCTCCGTCGGAGCGATCCGCACGACCTGGAGCGCCGGCACGGCGCAGGCCACGGCGCCGACGACGGCGAGCAAAAGGAGGCTTCCCCCGAGGCTCCACGGATCCCAGGGCGCGACGCCGAAGAGCTGGCCGCGGAGCAACGCGCCCAGCGCCGCCGCCAGGGCGAGTCCCGCGACGCCGCCCGCGAGGAGGATCCGAAGGTGACGCGTCACGACGTGGCGCAACAGCTCCGAGGCGCGCGCGCCGAGCGCGAGCCGGATTCCCAACTCGGATCGCCGGCGCGCGACCGCGAACGCCGTCACGCTGGCGACGCCGCTCGTTGCGAGCAGCAGCGCGAGCGCTCCGAATACGCCGAGCAGGATGAGGCTGAATCGCCGCGCCGCGAGCGAATCGGCCACGACCTCGTCGAGCAGCCGGAAGTGCGGCGGCAGCGTCGGCTCGATCTCGCGCACCACCGTTCGCGCCGCGGCGATCGCGGCCGACGTGTTGCCGTCGACGCGCAGGACGAACGTCAGTGGATCCGTCTTCTGCGGGCGCTGGCGCAGGTTCACGTAGATCAGTGGCTCCGGCGGCTTTTCCAGGCTCTGCTGGCGCACGTCGCCGACCACGCCGACGACCGTCATCACGGCGAGGTCGCCGTCCATGTTGCCGAACTCGATGCGCTGGCCGATCGGGTCGGCGTTCCCGAACCGGCGCCGGACCAGCGCCTCCGACAGGATCGCCACGTGCGAGCCGGATCGCACGTCGCTCTCCTGGAAGAATCGCCCGCGGCGCAGCGGAATCCCCATCGTCTCGAAGTAGCCGGGTCCGGCCGCGCAGTAGCTCGCCGAGCCCGAGGTCTCGGGGTTGCGCGCGAATCGCTCGAACTCCGCGATCGACTTCAGATCGTCGCGCGGGCCGAGCAGGACGAACGTGCCGTCCGCGGCGTCCGCGCCGAGCGGGAGGCTGCCCACCGCGCCGGCGCGCCGCACGCCCGGGATCGCCGCGAGCCGCGCCTCGAGCCGGTCGATGAGCTGGATCCGCTGCGCCTTGTCCATCTCGCTCTTCGGCTGGTCCGGATAGAGATCCATCGCGACGACGCCGCCGGTGCGGAAGCCGGGCTCGACCTCGAGACAGCGCAGGAAGCTGCGTCCGAAGAGGGCGACGCCGCAGAGGAGGAGCGCGGTCAGCGCCGACTGCACCGCGAGAAGCGCCGACTGGGCACGCGCGGCGCCCGCGGCCTGTCCGGAGCGGCCGCCCGCGAGGTCGCGCGTCTGGGTCGCGCCGGGCCGGCGCGCCGCGGCCACGGCGACCGCGAGCGCCGCCGCGACGCAGACGCCGAACGCGAAGAGCAGGACGGGTCCATCGACGGCGATGTCCGCCGCCCGCGGCAGGCTCGCCCCCGAGAGCGCGCGGATCGCGCCCATCGTCGCCGCGCAGAGGACGACGCCGGCCGCGCCGCCCGCGAGCGACACGACGAGCGCCTCCGCGAAGGACGCGCGGAACAGGTCGCCGCCGGTCGCGCCGAGCGCGGCTCGGACCGCGAGCTCGCGGCGCCGCGCCGCCGCGCGGGCGAGAGACAGGCTCGTCACGTTGGCCGCGGCGACGAGCAGCAAGAACCCGACCGCCGCGAGGAGCATCAGGAGAGCCGGCCGCACGCGACCCACGAGCGTGTCGCGCAGCGTCGAGACGACCGCGCCGGTGAGGTTCGCCTCGTCGCCGTGCTCGCGCCGGATCCCCGCGCCGATCGCATCGAGCTCCGCCCGCGCCGCGGCGAGCGAGACGCCATCGCGGAGCCGGCCGATCCCGCGCCAGTTGTGCGCGGACCGGCTGTCTTCCAGCGGCCACCTCTCGCGCGCGATCCACAGCTGCGTGTCCTCGGGGAACTGGAACCCGGCGGGCATCACGCCGACGACGCGATACACGTCGCCCTCGAACCGGAGCGCGAGCCTCGAGAGGTCGCGCTCGCTCGAGAGGTAGCGGTCCCAGAACGCGCGGGAGACGATCACCGCCGGGGTGCCCCCCGCGTGGAGCTCGTCGCCGGCGAAGACGCGGCCGACGGCCGGCTGCGCGCCGAGCACGGGGAAGAAGTCCGACGACACGACGCCGACGCTCGCACGCACGGGCTCGGAGCCGCCGGACACCGAGACGTCGTAGAAGGTGTACTCGGCGAACGCGCCGAGGCTGCGGTTGCGCTCGCGCATGTCGCGGAAGTTCGGGTCGCACATCGCCATCGGGCGCTTGCCGGCGTCGGCCTCCGAGACCGAGACGATCCGTTCGGGGCTCGGGTAGGGCAGCGGACGCAGGAGGACGGAGTGCACGACGCTGAAAATCGCAGCATTCGCCCCGATCCCCAGAGCGAGCGTCAGGGCCGCCGGCACGAAGAACCCGGGGCTGCGCGCCAGGGACCTCGCCGCATGCTTCAGATCCGCGAGCCACTTCGACATCGGTTCACCTCGCAACGCCCGATCACGGCGGCACACGCCGGCGACCGGCCTACGGCTGGGTACGCAGGGCTGCCGGGAAGGTTCGGGTTTTCCTTAAACTCCCCCCCGTCGAATCCGTAATAATCCACGATCCCTATGGACAACGCGATCGAGCTGACCAACGTGTCGAAGGCCTTCGGCCGCTTTCAGGCGGTCGACAACCTCTCGCTCGCGGTTCCGCGCGGTTCCATGTTCGGCCTGCTCGGCCCGAACGGCGCGGGCAAGACGACGACGATCCGCATGATCATGTCGATCACGGCGCCGGACTCCGGCTCGATCCAGATCCTCGGCCACCCGATGGACCGGCCCACGCAGAACCGCATCGGCTACCTGCCCGAGGAGCGCGGCCTCTACCGGAAGATGAAGGTGATCGATCACCTCTACTTCCTCGCGGCGATCAAGGACGTCTCGCGCGATCAGGCGCGCAAGCGGATCGACGGATGGCTCGAGAAGATGGAGCTGCGCCCCTGGCTGAACAAGAAGGTCGACGAGCTGTCGAAGGGCATGCAGCAGAAGGTCCAGTTCATCGCGACGATCGTCCACGATCCGGACATCCTCATCCTGGACGAGCCGTTCTCCGGCCTCGACCCGCTCAACGTGGCGCTCATGCGCGAGTACTTCGTGGAGTTCCGCGCGCGCGGCAAGACGATCATCTTCTGCACGCACGTCCTCGAGCAGGCCGAGAAGCTGTGCGACGAGATCACGCTGATGGCGCGCTCGAAGAAGATCCTGGAGGGATCGCTCAAGGAGCTCAAGCGCCGCAATTCGCAGGGTCTGCTGCGGCTGAGCGCGAAGGCCACGGTCGCGGAGATCGGCGGGCTACCGGGCGTCGCCTCCGCGAAGGCGGTCAACGGCGGGTACGTCGTCGCGCTCGAGAACGGCGTGAGCCAGCAGGACTTCCTCAAGAGCGCGATCGGGCGCTACGAGTTGGAGTCGTTCTCGCAGAAGGAGCCGGAGCTCGAGGAGATCTACATCGACGCGGTCCGCAACGCCGGCCTCGAAGAGACGCGAACGATCGAGTGAGGGACCAATGAGCTGGAAGAAAATCGCGGCGATCGCGCGGCGCGAGTACGTCGAGAGGGTCCGGACCAAGGCATTCTGGATCGCGACCCTTCTGATCCCGATCCTCTTCCTCGGCTTCGTCGCGATCCAGGTCTCGATCAGCCGGAAGACCGGCGGGGAGCGACGCATCGCCGTCGTCGACCTGACGGGCGGGATGGAGAAGCCGCTCGCCGACGAGCTCGCCGCGATCGAGTCGAGGCAGTCGAAGCAGGCCGAGGGCAAGCGCGGCCCGCACTGGACGCTGGACCCCCGAGCCGTCACCGGAAGCGTGGACGCCACGAAGGACGCGTTGCGGCGGGAGGTGCTCTCCAAGCAGATCAACGGCTACCTCGTCCTCGATCCGAAGGACCTCGACAACGGCGAGTCGGAGTACTTCTCGACCACGGTCTCCGACTACATCGCGCAGATTCAGCTCCAGGACGCGATCCACAACGTCTGGATGCGCCAGCGGATCCAGGCGCGCGGGCTGCCGGGCGACCTCGCGTCCGACCTCGAGCGCCGCATGAACATGAAGGTCTACAAGGTCAACGAGAAGGGCGCGGCCGAAGAGAAGGGCGCCGGCATTCTCGCCGTCCTCGTGTTCCTCGTGCTGATGTACTCGACCTTCTTCATGTACGGGTACCAGGTCATGCGCGGCACGATCGAGGAGAAGAGCAACCGGATCGTGGAGATCGTGATCGCGTCCGTGCGGCCGACCGAGCTCATGCTCGGCAAGATCATCGGGATCGGCCTCGTGGGGCTGACGCAGTATCTCGTCTGGTCGCTCGTCGCGACGAACCTCTCGCTGCCCGTCGTGGCGGGCATGCTCTCCGGCGGCGGCGACATGGGCATCCCGCACATCCCGGTCTCGCTTCTCGGCTACTTCATGCTGTTCTTCATGCTCGGCTACTTCCTGTACGCGAGCATCTACACGACGATCGCGGCGCCCTTCAACACGGACCAGGAGGCGCAGCAGCTCGCGATGATTCCGATGATGCTCATCCTCCTCGGGTTCCTCATCTATCCCGCGGTGATGAACAACCCGAACGGAAACGTCGCGCTGTTCTTCTCGCTGTTCCCTTTCACCGCGTCGCTGGTGATGTTCCTCCGCACGGCCGTCTCGGAGCCGCCGGCGTGGCAGATCCTGTTGTCGGTCGTGCTGCTGCTCGGGACGACGGTCGTGCTGGCGTGGTTCGCGGGACGCATCTATCGCGTCGGC
>DATBBK010000153.1:0-1850 GCA_036271035.1 Thermoanaerobaculia bacterium
CGAGCAGCCCCTGCTCCTCGCCCCACGTCCGGAAGATGTAGCGGCCGAGGAAGGAAGAGGGCGCCGGCTGGGTCTCCGCGGCGTCGACGGGAACGGAGGCGAGCGTCGCGAGCGCCACAACCGCCGCGGCGGCGAGGCGAAACTTCCGGCGCGGGCCATCGCCGAGCGAGGCCAGGGGAGGATCTCCCCGACGTGCGAGATTCACGGGTGCTGAGGCGGAATTATAGAGAGGTCGGGACCCGCGCCGAGACGTCAGTCGCCGTCGCGAAGGGCCGACTCCCGGCCCCCCGGCGCGGCCTCCGGCGGGTCACCGGCCAGGAAGCGGCCGGTCAGGCTCCTGGGATTTCGGCGAAGGTCCGCGGGCGTGCCCTCCGCGACGAGGTGCCCGCCCCCCGCTCCGCCCTCGGGTCCGAGCTCGATCACCCAGTCCGACGCCTCGATGAACTCGAGGTGATGCTCGACGGCGAGCACGGAGTGTCCGCGCGAGATCAGGCGGCGGAGCGTCCCGAGAAGGCGCTCGACGTCGCGCGCGTGGAGGCCCGTCGTCGGCTCGTCGAACAGGAAGAGCGCGCCGCGCGACGCCGCCGGACGGATGCCGAGGAACGCCGCGAGCTTGAGCCGCTGCGCCTCTCCTCCGGACAGGGTCGCGGTCGGCTGGCCGAGCCGCATGTAACCGAGCCCGGCCTCGCGCAGCGGCTCGAGCCGGCGCACGATCTTCTCGTGGTCGAAGAAGAACGCCGACGCCTGGTCGATCGTCATGTCGAGGATGTCGTCCACGTTCTTTCCGCGCATGCGGATCGAGAGGATCTTCGGCTGGAATCGCCGCCCGTCGCAGACGTCGCACCGCACGGTCACGTCCGCCAGGAACTGCATGTCGATGGTCTGCCAGCCCGTGCCGCGGCACGCCTCGCACCGGCCTCCGGGCGCGTTGAAGGAGAAGTCGCCGGCCGAAACGCCCTTCGACACCGCTCGGGCGGACTTCGCGAACAGGGTCCTCACCTCGTCCCACGCCTTCGTGTACGTGACCGGGTTCGAGCGCGCGGAGCGTCCGAGCGGGCTCTGGTCCACGAGGAGCAGGTCGGAGATGGAGTCGAACCCGTCGATGCGGTCGTGCGCGCCCAGGTCGAACGCCGCGGTGCCCTTCACGCGGCGCGCATAGGCGTTGTGGAGGATGTCCCGCACGAGCGTCGACTTGCCCGAGCCCGACACGCCGGCCACCGTGACGAGGCGGCCGAGCGGGATCTTCACCGTCAGGTTCTTCAGGTTGTGCTCGCGCGCGCCGACGATCGTGATCGCGCCCTCGGCGCGGCGGAACGGGACGAGCCGCTTCGAGCTGCCGCCGGGCTCGGCCTTCTCCGAATCGGCGCGCGGCGCGACGCGGCCGCGGCGGCGCAGTAGCTCGCCCGTCGCGGAGTCCTTGACCCGCGCCAGCGAGCGCGGCGCGCCCTGGAACAGCAGCCTCCCGCCCTCGCGGCCGGCGCCCGGGCCAAGATCGATCAGGTGGTCCCCCGCCTCGATGATCTCGGGGTCGTGCTCGACGACGACGACCGTATTGCCTCGGTCCGCGAGCCGGCGCAGGATGCCGAGGAGCCTGCGGGTATCCGCCGCGTGGAGGCCGATCGTCGGCTCGTCGAGAACGTAGAGCGTTCCCGTGAGTGAGCCGCCGAGCGCCGACGCGAGGCCGATGCGCTGCGCCTCGCCGCCCGAGAGCGTGCGCGCCGAGCGCGAGAGCGTGAGGTATCCGAGCCCGACGTCGTTCATGTAGCGGACGCGCGAGGAGAGCTCCGCGACGACGGAACCGAGCCTCTCCTGCTCCGACGGCGAGAGATCCATCTCGTCGAGGAAGCGGC
>DATBBK010000154.1:0-4890 GCA_036271035.1 Thermoanaerobaculia bacterium
TACGAGCTGTTCGCGCACCTGCCGCCGCCGGCACCGCGGGGGACGGACGCACTCGTCGTCGGCTACGCCGGCGCGCTCGACGCGTGGTTCGACTTCGAGCTGCTCGCGGCCGCCGCCCGGATGCGGCCCGGCTGGCGCTTCGAGATCGTGGGCGGCCTCGAGAACGCCGCCGCCGCGCCCGCGAATCTCTCCAACGTCGTCTTCCTCGGCGAGCGGCCGCATCGCGAGATGCCGGAGCGGCGTTCGCGCTTCGACGTCGAGATCATTCCGTTCCGGCTGTCGTCGCTGACGCACGCCACGGATCCGGTCAAGCTCTACGAAGCCGCGGCGGCGGGACGCGCGGTCGTCGCGACGCCCATGGAGTCGCTCGAGCCGCTCGCGAAGCGCGGCCTGGTGCGCCTCGCCGCGACGCCCGAGGCGTTCGTCGCCGCGATCGAGGCGGCGGCCGCCGAGGGCCCGGAGGCGGCGGCCCGGCGGCGCGAGTTCGCGGCCGCGAACACCTGGGACGCCCGCGCCGCCGAGCTGGACGCGTGGATCGAGCCGCTCCTCGCGCCGGCGGCCGCGCGCCGGCGGGAAGGAGGCGCCCGTTGAGCGCGGAGCCCGAGGATCGCCTCGCGAGCGACGCCGGCCACGGCGCGCCCGTGCTCTACGACTCGAGCCGGCGGACGCCCCGCTGGATCGAGGAGGCGACGTTCTTGTGGCGCTACCGCGGCCTCGTCCACGAGCTCGTCATCCGCGACATCAAGGTCCGCTACAAGCGGTCCGTGCTCGGGATGATCTGGACGATGCTCGCGCCGCTGCTGAACATGATCGCGCTGACCCTCGTCTTCTCCGCGATCCTCAAGCAGGCGATCGAGAACTACCCCGTCTACTTCATGGCCGGACAGATCTTCTGGAACTACTTCTCGCAGACGACGTCCGCCGCCGCGTCACAGAGTCAGGGCTCCAACGACATGGCGAAGCGGACGTTCATCCCGCGCTCGGTCTTCGTCGCGGCGGCGGTCGGTGGAGGGCTCGTCAACCTCGGGCTCTCGCTGATCCCGCTCGTCGTGATCATCGCGATCACGGGCTTCCCGCTCTACGCCACGTGGGTGTTTCTGCCGGTCGCGGTCTTCATCACGACGCTCTTCACCGCGGGGGTCTCCCTCTTCCTGTTCACGGTCACGACGCGGTTCGCGGACGTGCGCGAGATGTACAACGTGATCGTCCAGACGTGGTTCTTCCTCACGCCGATCGTCTATCACCCGTCGATCGTGCCGCTGCGCTACCGGATCGCGCTCTGGCTGAACCCGATGTACTACCTCGTCCAGGTCTTCCGGAAGCCGATCTACGACGGCGCGATCCCCCAGGCGAGCCTCGTGCTCGTCTCGCTCGGCCTCTCCGCGGCCGTGCTCGTGAGCGGCTGGATCTACTTCTGCCGCCGCACCGACCGCATGGCGTACTGGAGCTAGCCGGACGTGTCGGAGGCGATTCGACTCGATGGGATCGTGCTGCGCTACCGCATTCCGCGGGAACGCATCTTCTCGCTCAAGGAGTACGCGATTCGTCGGATCCAGCGGCGGGTCTTCTACGACGACTTCACCGCGCTCAACAACATCAATGCGTCGATCGCGCCCGGCGAGCGCGTCGCGGTGATCGGGCGCAACGGAGCGGGCAAGAGCACGCTGCTGAGGGTGATCTCGCGCGTCCTGCCGCCGACGCAGGGGCGCGTGGTCGTG
Source organism: Thermoanaerobaculia bacterium (assembly GCA_036271035.1). Classification (GTDB taxonomy): domain Bacteria; phylum Acidobacteriota; class Thermoanaerobaculia; order UBA5066; family Gp7-AA6; genus DAHUXD01. The sequence goes on from DATBBK010000154.1 coordinate 1,719, forward strand.
AGCGGCCGCGTCGCGCCGATCCTCGAGCTCGGCCTCGGGTTCCACGGCGAGCTGACCGGACGCGAGAACGTGATGCTGCAGGGCGCGCTGCTCGGCTTCACGCGGGCCGAGATCCGAAAGCGCCTCGACCGGATCGTCGAGTGGGCGGAGCTCGAGGAGTTCATCGACGCGCCCATCCGAACGTACTCCACGGGCATGTCCGCGCGGCTGGCGTTCGCCGTGGCGACGGACGTCGATCCCGACATCCTGCTGATCGACGAGGCGATGTCGGTCGGCGACGAGAAGTTCCAGCGCAAGTGCCACGACCGCATGGAGGGGCTGCAGAAGCGCGGCAAGACGTTCCTGCTCGTCTCTCACGCGCTCAAGACCGTTCGCGAGAACTGCGACCGGACGATCTGGCTGCACCACGGGCGCGTCGTCTGCGACGCGGACACGCCGACGGTGACCGAGGCGTACCACCAGTGGTCCCTGGGCGACACGGACTCGGTGGCCTGAGCCGAACGCCGTCCGCCGGGTGACATATTAGCTATCGCTAATGTGTCGTTCTCCGGTCACCGCTCGTCACCTGTCGGCCAGCAACTCCCGCGCCCGCTGCGCGATCTCCGTGCCGGGGCTCCGCGCGATGGCCCGTTCGAGGTAGGGCCGGGCCGCGTCCCGTCGGCCATCCTCGACGAGCAGCCCTCCCACGAGCAGCAGAGCGGCGGGATCCTCGAAGCCGAGCCCGATCGCCTTTTCGTAGCGCTCGAGCGCCTCGGGCCGCCGGCCGGTGCGCTCGGAAACCTCGCCGGCGGTCCACCACGCCTCGGCGAAGTCCGGCAGGAGGCGGATCGCCTCTTCCGCGTGGCGGCCCGCTGCGTCGGTCCGCTTCGCCTCGAGCTCCAGCCGCGCCATCCGCTCCTGGATCGCCGCGCTCCGCGTGCCGGCCTGCTCCGCCCGCGACAGGATCGCGAGCTCGTCACGGGGGGGGCTCGATTCGGCCGCGAGCTGAGCGAGGCCCAGCCACGCGGGCGCGGCGCGCGGGTTGAGCGCGAGCGCGGTCTCCCACTCCCGGCGGGCCTCGACGGGCTGGCCGGCGCGCGCGTAGAGCTCGCCGGCGCTCGTGTGCAGAAGGTCGAGCCGGGGGTTCAACGCGACGGCGCGGCGGATCGTTTCCAGGCCGGCCGCGGTCTCGCCCGCCGCGACCTCCGCCTCGGCGAGCCGCGTCAAGAACGGCACACTGTCCGGACTGCGCCGGACGAGCTCACGAAGCTTCGTCATCGCATCGTGCGCGCGGCCGACGCGCATCGCCTCGCGGGCGGCGTCGAACTCGGCGAGCATCGCCACGCCGTCCTTCGGATCGATGGTGCCGGATCGGCCGCTCGCTCCCGACAGGTAGCCGAGGCTTCGCAGGCTCGCGGCGAGCTCGGCCTTCTCGGCCGCCGAGCCTCGAGGCGGCGGTGCGGTCCGCTGGGTCGCCGCCGCGGCTCTCTCGAGGAGCCGCGCGAGCCGGCGGGCGTCGTCGGGACGCGACGAGAACAGGTTGCGGGCCTCGGACGGATCCGCCTCCCGGTCGTAGAGCTCGGACCGCGGCGCGCGGATCAGCCGCAGAGGGCCGGAGTCCACCGACTGCAGCGGGCTCCAGCCGTACGCCGTCGCGGGCAGCCAGGTTTCGCTGTAGACCGCCTCCGGGGCGGCGCCGTCGGACGACGCGAGGCCCGGCAGCCCGGCGCCGAACCGCCGCGCGTCCGCCCGCGAGCCCGCCAGGCGGAGCAGCGTCGCGGCGAGGGCACGGGTGCCGACCGGATCCGCGACCGTGGCGCCCCGGGGCACGCCCGCGCCGGCGAGGATGAGCGGGACCTCGAGGGCCGAGCGGTACAGGAAGATCCCGTGCTCCTTCTCGCCGTGCTCGCCGAGCATCTCGCCGTGATCGCCGGCCGCGGCGATCAGCAGGCTCGGGGACACCGACCGCAGCCGCGCCAGCAGGCGCCCCGCCTCGCGGTCGACGTAGGACACCTCTGCGGCGTATCGCTCGGCCGCGGGAGCCGCCTTCGGCGCCCCGGGGGCCTCGTAGGGAGCATGCGCGTCGTAGTAGTGCACCCATAGGAAGAAGGGACGGCCGGCCGGACGCCGCTCGGCCCACGCGAGCGCGGCGTCGGTCACCGCCGCGGCGCGCCGCTCCGGATATCCCTGCTCCCCAACCTCCTCCGCAGTCATCGCGTCGTCGTAGACCGCGAAGCCGCGGTCGAGACCGAACCGATGGTCGAGAACTCGCGAGCCGACGAACGCCGCGGTCGCATATCCGCCCGCCGCGAGCGCGGCGGCCAGCGTCGGGACGTCGTCGGGCAGAGCGGAGGCGCCGTTGTCGCGGACGCCGTGCGCGGGCGGGTCGAGACCGGTCATCAGCGAACAGTGCGCGGGCAGCGTCAGAGGCGCAGGAGCGAGCGCGCGGAGATAGCGCGTCCCTCCGCGAGCGAGCGCGTCGAGATTCGGCGTCAGCGTTTTCCCGCCGAGCTGCGCGCCCACGTGATCGGCGCGGAACGTGTCGAGGGTGATGAGGACGATGGAGGGGCGAGGGGCGGAAGCCGGCGCGGCGATGCGCGCGGCGAGGATGAGAGCTCCGAGGATCACGACGCCCAATTATCGGTTGCGTCGGCCTCGGCGGTGCTCACGGTGAGCGGGCGCTCGCGACTTCTCCACACGGAGCGCGAAGCGGACCGCCGGAAGTCCGAAGATTGCTGCAGGTCCGTGTCGGATCCAGAAAGAAAAAGGGGCGCGGCCGAAGCCGCGCCCCTGTCGAATCGAATCGCTGCGTCTTACAGGTGCGGGATGTTGAACGCCTTCACCAGGAAGACCGCCATCTGACCGTTGCTGATGTTCGCGTTCGGGCAGAAGTTGTTGCCACCGCAGCCCGCCGTGATGCCCTGGTTGTACAGGTACTCGATCCACGGTGCGAACGGATCGCTGGCCGGGACGTCGTTGAAGATGCCCTGGGCCGGCGGAGGCACGAAGTTTCCACCCTGCAGCGCCTTCACGACGAAGACCGACATCTGGGCGCGGGTGTTCGGCGAGTTCGGGCAGTAGTTCCCGTTGCCGCAGCCCGCGGTGATGCCGTCGTTGAAGATGCCCTGGATGTAGAACGAGTTGTAGTCGTTGAACGTCACGTCGCCGAAGACGTTCTGGTAGACCGGCGGCG
>DATBBK010000155.1:0-11498 GCA_036271035.1 Thermoanaerobaculia bacterium
GCCTCGGCGCGCGCGCCGCGGCGGCGGCCGCCGCCCTGCTCCTCGCCGCCGCCGCGGCCGCCGTCCCCGCGATCGACGGCTTCCCCCTCTTCGGCTTCGCGGCCGTCGCGCTCGTCGTCGCCGCGCTCGCGTTCGCGGCGCCGATTCTCGTCCGCTCCCTGGGCGGCGCGTCGGCGCGGCTGCTGCCGCCCGGCGCTCCTCCCGAGGCCCGGCTCGGCGCCGGCTTCTTCGCCGGCGCGCCGGCGCGCAACGGCCTCGCCGTGACCGCGCTCGCGATGGCGCTCGGCATGACGCTCGCGATGATCGTGACCGTCGCGTCGATCCGCGAGACCGTCCGGATCTGGGTCGAGTCGACGCTGCGGTCGGACCTCTGGATCAAGGCCGAGGCGGGGCCGCACAGCGGCATCGTCGGGGACCTGCCCCCCGACATCGTCCCGTTCCTGCGCGCCATCCCGGGCGTCGCCGCCGTCGACCCGTTCCGCGCGCGGGAGGCGACCGACGACGCGGGCCGGCCCTACACCGTGTCGAGCGGCGACTTCGGCGTCGTCTCGCGCGCGGGGGGGCTGCCGATGCGCGACGGGCGCGACCCGCTCGCGACTGCGCTCGCGGCGAAGGAGCGAGGCGAGCTGCTGGCGTCCGAGCCCTTCGCGCGGCGATTCGGCAAGCGCGAGGGCGACACGGTCGTCCTGAAGACCCCGAAGGGCGCGCGCTCGTTCCGGATCGCCGGCGTTTACTACGACTACTCGAACGACCGCGGCACGGTCGTCATGGACCGCGCGCTCTGGCTGCGCCTCTTCGGCGACGAGCGCATCACGAGCGCGGCCGTGCTCGCGGCGCCGGGCGTCGACGCGCAGGAGCTGCGCCGGCGGATCCTCGAGGCCGCGAGCGGCCGCTTCGCGCTCTCCGTGACCACCAACCGCGAGCTGCGGCGCGAGGTGCTCGCGATCTTCGACCGGACGTTCCAGGTCACGCATGCGCTCGAGGCGATCGCGCTCGCGGTCGCGGTGCTCGGGATCGCCCACGCGCTCGCCGCGTCCGCGGTCGAGCGGCGGCGCGCCTTCGGGCTGCTGCGCGCCGTCGGCGCGTCGGGCGAGCAGATCCGCCGCACCACGCTCGTCGAGGCGCTGTTGACCGGCGGCGTGGGGACGCTCGCGGCGATCGCGGCGGGCGCGGCCTTCGCGTGGCTGCTCATCGAGGTCATCAATCCACAGTCGTTCGGCTGGACCGTCGCGGTGCGCGTTCCGTCGGCCGCGCTCGCCGGGGCCGCCGCGCTGGTGCTCGCCGCGTCGCTCGCCGCGGGGATCGGGCCGGGCCGGATCGCGGCCCGGGTCGAGCCGGCCGCGGCGCTGCAGGAGGAGTGATGGCTCGGCGCGCGCGCGGCTACAAACTCACCGCCTGTCTGGCGGTCCTGCTGCTCGGCGCGGCACCTCTGGAAAAACCCCTCGCCTCCCATCCCGACGCTGCCCTCGAGTGGTGGTACTGGACCGGACACCTTGCCGACACGGGCGGGCGCGCCTACGGGTTCCAGGTCACGTTCTTTCGCCTGCGCGACCTGCACCTCGCCCACTTCGCGTGGTCCGACGTGGCCGGGAAGCGCTTCACCTTCGACGAGAAGACGCACCTCGAACTCCCCGGCATGGCGGGGGCGTCCGCGGAGAGGCTCGACGTCTTCAACGAGGACTGGAGCGCCGTCGAGAAGGACGGACGCGTCGCGCTCAAGGCGCGCGGCGAGCCCGGGTCGCTGCGGCTGACGCTCACCCCGGCGAAGCCGCTCGTCGCGCACGGTGAGGGCGGGATCTCGCGCAAGGGACCCGGGCCCGACGACTACTCGCACTACGTCTCCGTCACGCGCCTCACCGCGGCCGGGAGCCTCACCGCGGGCGGCGTGAGCCGCGCCCTACACGGGGATGCGTGGTTCGACCACGAGTGGGGCCCGGGCGGTCTGCCCGCGGGCATCGCCGGGTGGGACTGGTTCGCTCTCCAGCTGTCCGACTCGTCGGAGCTGATGCTCTACCGAATGCGGATGCGCGGCGGCGAAGCCTCCCCGTTCTCCGCCGGCACGTTCGTAGACCCGGGCGGCCGGTCGACGCCCATCGCGTGGTCCGACGTCTCGATCGCGCCGAAGTCGACGTGGACGTCTCCGCGCACGAAGGCGACCTATCCGGCCACGTGGTCCGTCGCGGTGCGCTCGATCGGCCTCGAGGCGACCGTCACGCCGCTGCTCGCCGACCAGGAGCTCGTCACGTCGAAGTCCACGGGCGTGACCTACTGGGAGGGCGCGTGCGCCGTCTCGGGGACCCGCGGCGGCCGCCCGATCGGCGGCCGCGCCTACGTCGAGATGACCGGGTACGCCGGCAGGGACGTACCGGGCCTGGGGCGTGAACCGTGAACCGGTGCCTTCGGCCACCCGCCGTCCGGCTTCCCGCTTCCGATTCGGGGCCTGCGCGCTACGGATTCGGCTTCAGATCCTCGGACTTGACGGTCACGTTCTTCTGCGGAGGAGGCGGCGCCGTCTCGGTCTCCGTCGCGACGCTCTTCGTCTGCTGCGCCGGCGCCGGCTCGACCTCGCTCGTCGTCTCGGTCGTCGTGCTGGTGTACTTCGTCTTCTTCGAGGTTCCCTTGCTGCGCGTCTCGAGCGTGACGACGAAGCTCGCGGCCTTGTCGAGGTTCCGGTACACGTAGGGGAAGTCGATGTCGTAGTAGGTGCGATCGCCCTTGCTCAGGTAGCCCCACTTGGTCCCGTTCGAGCCGGCGGCGACGACGTTGCCCTCCGAATCGAAGACGACGACGGCGACACCGACTTCCTGGTCCGTCTGGCCGTTGTTGTCGATCCGGACCTTGGCCTTGGCGCTCGACTTGCGGATCGGCGTGCCCTTCATCGTCGCGCCGAGGTCGAACTCGACCTGGCTGACGACGATCGTGCCGTCCGACACGTCCGTATCCTGGGCGCCGTTGATCGGATTCCAGTTGAACTTCTTCGTTGCCGCATCACCCCTGGCGACGGCCGACACGCCCGCCGCGAGTAGAACTCCCATGAAGAGCTTGGAAAGCCTCATCCCGACCTCCTTGGTTGAATTTCCCACCCGGAAAACTCGAAACGCCACGCCGGACGCCCCGGCGGGGACTTTAGGAGTGTAGCAGGCGAACGCGCGTTGGGATCGCGGAATCGCGTCGGAGGCTCCGATCGCGCTCCCGCGGAGCGACGTATTAGCGGGAGCTAATCCATTTGAGAACCGCGAGCGAGGAGCGTTTGTTCCTACCGCTCCTGCGCCAGACGGCTTCGTTTGTACCCGTAGGCGAAGTAGATGACCAGGCCGAGCACGAGCCAAACCCCGAATCGCACCCACGTCTCCCACGGCAGCCCGCCGTAGCGCGTGAAGTGCGGACCGGCGGGCGTCTGCTCGATCCACGGAATGCCCACGATCAGGTAGAGGCAGATCAGGATGCCGAGGATCGGCGTCAGCGGTACGAGCGGCGTCCGGAACGGGCGGCGACGGTTCGGATCGCGCTTGCGCAGGATCATGATGCCGACGCAGACGAGGATGAACGCGAAGAGCGTCCCGATATTCGTCAGCTCGACGAAGACGTCCAAATTCGCGAAGGCCGCGAGCAGTCCGACCGCGACGCCGATCCAGATCGTCGTGACGTGCGGCGTCTTGTACTTGGGGTGGATCTTGTAGAACGACTGCGGGAGCAGCCCGTCGCGCGACATGGAGTAGAAGATGCGCGCCTGGCCGTACTGGAAGACGAGCAGCACGGCGGTCGTGGCCACGACGGCGCCGAACGCGACGATCCCCGCGGCCCAGTTCATGCCGAGCAGCGCGAACGCCTTGGCGAGCGGCTCCGAGGAGCCGCGGATCCGGTCGAGCGGGACCATGCCGGTCAGCACGAGCGCCGTGGCGACGTAGAGGACGGTGCAGATCGCGAGCGAGCCGATCATCCCGATCGGCATGTCCTTCTGGGGGTTCTTGCACTCCTCGGCCGCGGTGGAGACGGCGTCGAAGCCGATGTAGGCGAAGAAGATGAGCGCCGCGCCCGTGCCGATGCCGGCCCAGCCGTTCGGCGCGAAGGGATGCCAGTTGGCGGGCTTCACGTACATGGCTCCGACGATGATGAAGAAGACCAGGATGAAGAGCTTCAGGACCACCATCGCGGTGTTGAAGCGGGCGGACTCCTTGATCCCGATCACGAGGACCCACGTCACCAGCGCGGTGATCGCCGCGGCGGGCAGGTTGAACACGATCGGGATCCCGCCGATGTGCGGCGCCGCGGCCATGAACCCGGGCGTCTTGAGCGCGGTCGTCAGGTCGGTGGACATCCAGGCGGGGATGTGGAGGCCGAGCCCCTTCAGGAGCTCGACGAAGTAGCCGGACCAGGAGACCGCGACGGCCACGTTGCCCATCGCGTACTCGATGATGAGGTCCCAGCCGATGATCCAGGCGACGAACTCGCCGAGCGTGGCGTAGGAGTACGTGTACGCGCTCCCCGCGATGGGCACGAGCGAGGCGAACTCGGCGTAGCAGAGCGCGCAGAAGCCGCAGCCGATCGCGGTGATCAGGATCGAGATCACCAGCGCGGTGCCGGCGCCGTCGTGATGCCCGCCGCCCGCCGCCGCGGAGCCGATGACCGCGAAGATGCCGGCGCCGACGACGGCGCCGATTCCGAGCGCGATGAGCTGGATCGGGCCCAGCACGCGCTTCATCTGGTGGTCGGGCTCCTCCGGCTCCGCGAGGATCCGATCGATCGACTTCGTGCGGAAGAGCTGGCTCATTCGGAAATTGGCGCGGAGGATATCAGGTCGCGCTGCGCCGCGGCCGGCCGCGCGGCGGCGATCCGCGCCGGGATCTCGGAGAGCGATCGGATCCGCGACGGCACCCGGTGATGCTGGTCCTTGCGGTCGAGCAGCAGCGCCTGCAGCCCCGCGGCGCGCGCCCCCTCGTAGTCGTCGCGCGGCGAGTCGCCGACGTGGAGCGCCTCGCCCGGCGCCACCCCGAGGCGTCGACAGGTCCGCAGGAAGATCTCGGAGCCGGGCTTGCCGGTCTCCTCGATCGCCGAGACGGACACCGCCGCGAACCGGCCGCCGCCGAGGCCCTTCAGCTCGAGCAGCCGCGGCAGAAACGAGTCCCAGTTGGAGACGATCGCGAGGGAGAGCCCCCGCCCCGCGAGCGCGTCGAGCACCGGGAAGACGTCGTCGAACACGGCCCACGATTCGGCGCGCCGGAAGTGCTCCGAGAGCATCGCGAAGGACTCGTCCGAGAGCGTGCCGCCGTCGAGGAGGGACCGCACGCGATTCAGGAAGTCCCGCCAGAAGTCGGCCTCGCCGCGCACGCCTCCGTAGCGGTCGCCCGGCTTCTCCCGCTGCACCTCGATCCAGGTCGCGGTCAGCGCGTCCACGAGCTGACGCTCGGAGAACCGGACGCCGCCGTCGGTGAAGACGCGCGCGTAGACGCGTTCCACCGGCGGATCCGGGTAGAGGAGGGTCGCGCCCGCGTCGAAGAGGACGGCCCGAATGGAATGCGGCCCCGAGGCGTCCGCCGTCGGGGCCGCAGCAGGATCGGCCATCAGGGCCTCTCCCGGTCGGATGGGGTTTGCCGGCGCGTCAGCAGGCGAGCCCGTTCTCCCGCATCACGCCGTCGAGGGCGCGGTTCAGCGCATCGCAGCATCGCCGCGCGGACTCGAGGGCCCGCTCGCGCGCCTCCGGCGTGTCGGCGACGCGGCCGAGCGCCTCGCGTTCGACCTGGCGGTGCCACACGTCGGCCTGCTCGTGGACGGAGAAGAACTTCGTCGCGTCGCCCTCCTCGATCCCGTAGAAGTCGCGCAGCCCGGCGCGCTTCGTCTTCGAGACCTCGGGAATCTGCGATTCGTACGCGTACAGGGCGGCGAGGCCCTCGGCGACCGAGCCCTCCTTCGTGGAGCGGCGGAACTCGGCGATCGTCTCGGCGATCTCCGGCGTGCGCGGCGCGACGGCCATGTCGGACTCCGCCGCGCCGAGCGCGGCCGCGAACTTCCGCCACAGGGCCGGGTGGTTCTCCTTGCCGTGCTCCTCCTCGATCAGGTTCTCGAGCAGCTCCTGGCGCAGCCCCGCGTCGTCGCAGTTGGTGTGGACGCCCGAGACGTAGGTCGGAAACGCCGCGACGTGCGGATAGTAGGAGACGGCGTACTCGCGCAGGTGCTCTTGCGTCAGCTTGCCCTGCGACCAGAGCTGGTAGAACGGATGGTTGAGCAGGTGCCTCTCGGCGATGAGGGCGTCCAGGGCGGTCAGGAACTCTTCGCGGGTCATCGGTCCCTCCAAATTCGCTAATTTCGAGTCTCGAGCTTCGAGCTCGAGTCCGCGGGCCGAGAGTCTAACTCGAAACCCGCGGTGCAGAAGTGCACGCCGGGGCTACGGCATCACCTGCCCGCCGTCGGCGACGATGGCCTGCCCGGTCACCGAGCGCGCGTCGTCCGAGGCAAGGTACGCGGCGACGCCGGCGATCTCCTCGGGCTGGAGCACGCGATTCAACGGCGCCATCCGGGCGGCGGCGGCGCGGCCCTTTTCGAGGTCCCCCTCCCCGATCCGGCGCCAGCCGTCCCGGGCCATGTCGGTCTCGACCCACCCGGGGCAGATCGCGTTGACCGTGATCCCGCGGGGCGCGAGCTCAAGCGCGAGCGCGCGCGTCATTCCGATCACGCCGTGCTTCGTGGCGCAGTACGCGGAGAAGCCCGGCACGCCGAAGCGGCCGAGCACCGACGACAGGTTGATGATCCGGCCCCCGTCCGAGAGCCGGGGCGCCGCCGCGCGCGTGACTCGGAAGACCGCCGTGAGGTTGGCCGCGACGATCGCGTCCCAGCGCTCGTCGCTCGGGTCGGACAGGGGCGTCGGGCCGCCGAGCCCGGCGTTGTTGACCAGCACGTCGATCTTCCCCCAGCGAGAGGCGGCTTCTCCGACGGCGGCGGAGATCGACGCGGTGACTGTCACGTCGCAGGTCAGCGCGATCGCATCGCCGCCGGCGCCGCGGATCTCGCCGGCGATCCGGTCCGTGTCGGCTCGGGAGCGCGCGGCGAGGGCGACGCGCGCCCCCTCCGCCGCGAAGCGCCGCGCGATCGCCTCGCCGATGCCGCGCGACGCGCCGGTCACGAAGACGGCGCGGCCCGCGAGCCGGCCCGAGACGCCCGCGCCGCTCACTCGGATTCGAGTCCCGTCGGTCGGACCGTGCGCACGGTCCGGATCCTATCGCCCGGGACGCTCGTGGGCGCCGCTGTCCCGCTCCCCGCCGCGCCGCGTGAAGAGGGACCGCTCGAGACCGCAGGAGCCGCAGTACGCGTCGCCCGGATCCACGGAGCGGGGACACGGCGCGTTCGCGCAGCGCGCGAGGGCTCTTCCGCCGTCTCGTTCATCGCCGCGGTGATCGAAGTCGGTCATCGGTGGCCTCCTTTCCGGGACTCAGCCGTCAGGTAGCGGAGAAGCTCGCGCTCGCAGCGCTCGCGATAGGTCGCGAACGTCGCCTCGAGGTCCGACTCCGACAGCCACTGGAGCATCAGGCCGTCGAAGATCGCGCGCATCGTCGAGCCCGCCTCCCTCGGATCGCGGGCGGCGAAGACGCCGCGGCGGATGCCCTCCGCGACGATCCCGCCGTCGATCTCGCGGCAGCCCGCGTAGAAGCGCGCGTTCACCTCGCGGAACGCGTCCTTCCGCGCGGCCACGCCGGAGAAGTCGACGAACGCGCGAAAGAACGCCCGGTTCTTCGAGGGCGACGGGAAGATGAGCGCGACGAGCGCCTTCAGCTTCGCGACCGGCTCGTCCTCCGCGGCGACCGCCTCGCGCATGCGGACGTGGATCGAGTCGATGAGCCACGCGAAGAGCTCCTGGAACAGCGCGTCCTTGGAGTCGAAGTAGTAGAGCGTCACGCCCTTCGACACGCCCGCTCGGCGCGCGATGTCGTCCAGGGTCACCTCGGAGAAGCCCTTCTCGGCGACCTCGCGGAAGGCGGCCTTCAACAACGCCAGGCGTCGCTCGGGCTCGGGAAGAACGGCGGCTCGCGGCATGCCCGGGATATTAACTGACCGGCCAGTCAGACACACGGGCTTTCATGGATTCCTGAGGGAGGGCGCAACCTCCTGAAAGGACGTGAGATCGGGCTGGCCGCTCCCCGTCGACGCTCGGCGGCGGCGGCGGCGCTCACGGGCCGAGTCGGCCCGATAGACTGACGGCATGCGCGTCAAGGTCCTCTACTTCGCCTCGTTCCGTGACGCGGCCGGCCGCGACGAGGAGGTGCGCGATCTGCCGGAGGGCTCGGACGTGGCGGCGCTGTGGCGTGAGCTCGCGGCCGAGGTCCCCCTCTTCGCCCGCCTGCCCCGCCCCGCTCCGGCCGCGGTGAACCGCGAGCACTCCCCCGCCACGACGGTGCTGCAGCCCGGTGACGAGGTGGCGTTTCTCCCTCCCGTCGCCGGCGGATAAGAGTGGGTCTCCGGTTCCGGGTTTCCGGTCCGGCCCAGCATTCGAAAAACCAGGAACCAGAAACAAGAAACTAGAAACTAGAAATCCGATGTACCTGACCACGTCCCCGATCGATCTCGCCGCCCTGCTGCGGGAGGTGCGCGCGTCCGACGGCGCGCTCTGCCTCTTCGTCGGCGTCGTCCGCAACGAGAACGCCGGCCGCCGCACGCTCGCGATCGAGTACGAGGCGTACGGTGCGATGGCGGAGTCGGAGATGGCGCGCATCGCCGACGGGCTGTCGCGCGACTTCCCAGCTGTTCGCGTCCGGATCATCCATCGCACCGGCCGTCTCGAGGTCGGCGAGGCGTCCGTTGCCATCGCGGCCGTCTCCCCGCATCGCGCCGACGCGTTCGCGGCGTGCCGCGCGGCGATCGACCGCATCAAGACGACCGTCCCGATCTGGAAGAAGGAATTCCATCCGGACGGGACGTCGGACTGGGTGGATCCGACGGAGGGTCGTAGGTCTTAGGGCAGAGGTCATAGGAGAACGCACTAAGAGCGGCTACTACGACCTATGACCTACGACCTACGACCTCCATCTGTCAGAATCCGCCAGCCATGTCGCTGGCCAAGGTCATCGGTCCCGACATCGAGGAGCTGATCCGCGAGGATCCCAAGCAGCTCCCGGCCGCGCTCGCGAGCCTCCACGCCGCCGACATCGCCGAGCTCCTGGACGATCTCCCCCGCGAAGACCGCGTGACGGTGTTCGAGTCGCTGCCGGCCGAGCAGGGCGCCGCGGTGTTCTCGGAGCTGAAGGGCGAGACGCTCCGGCTCATCCTGCACCGGGCCTCGCCGGCCAAGCTCGGCGCCGAGCTCGACCTGCTCCCGGCCGACGAGGTCACGTTCCTCCTCGAGCACCTCACGCAGCGCCAGCGCGAGACGATCCTCGCCAAGATGTCGGCGCGCGACGCCGCCGAGGTCCAGCGCCTCCTGCGCTACCCGCCGCGCACCGCCGGGCGTCTCATGACCGAGAAGTTCGCGACGATCCGTCCGGACTGGACCGTCGCGGAGACGCTCAACCACCTCAAGAAGATCGATCCCGAGGTCGAGACGGTCCAGAGCCTCTACGCGGTCGACGAGCGCGGCCGCCTCGTCGGCTACGTCTCGCTCCGCCGCCTCTTCCCCGCTTCTCCCGACCGCAGGATCGCCGACATGATGGAGCGCCGCCTCCTCACCGTGAACACGGAGACCCAGCAGGAAGAGGTCGCGCGCATGGTGTCGAAGTACGACGTCCACGCGATCCCCGTGGTCGACGCGGAGAACCGGCTGCTCGGCATCGTGACGGTCGACGACGTCATCGACATCATGATCGAGGAGCAGACCGAGGACGTCCTGCACCTCGGCGGCGTCTCCGCCACCGAGGAGTCCGTCGAGCAGGGCTACTTCGCGGCCAAGCCGTGGCGCAACGTGCGCTCGCGCTTCAACTGGCTGCTGCTGCTGTTCGTGACCGAGACGCTCACCGGCACCGTGCTCCGCCACTACGAGAGCGAGCTCGCGAAGGTCGTCGCGCTGTCCTTCTTCATTCCGCTGTTGATCGGCACCGGCGGCAACTCGGGGTCGCAGACCGTGACGACGATCGTGCGCGGACTCGCCGTCGGCGAGATTCGCATGCGGGACTTCGCCCGCGTCATCCTTCGGGAGGGCACGAGCGGCCTGGTGCTCGGGGTCCTCCTCGGCATCGTCGGGTTCGGACGCGCCCTCCTGTGGGGCTCGTCGACGCCCCTCGCCATGACGGTCGGCGTGTCGATCCTGGCGATCTGCACCTGGGCGAACACGGTCGGCGCGATGATCCCGATGCTCGCGACCCTCTGCCGGATCGACCCGACCGTCATGTCGGCGCCGCTGATCGCGACGCTCGTGGACGCGACCGGGCTGATCATCTATTTCACGATCGCGAAGACCTTCCTCGGGCTCTAACGGTCCCCGCCGCGCCATGCGGCGCGGGCTTCATGTGGTCCCCGCCGCGCAGCAGGCGGCGCGGGTCTTTCCTGCGGTCCCCCCCGCGCCGTGCGGCGCGGGTCTCATGCGGTCCCCGCCGCGGCAGGTAGCGCGAATTTAGCGAGCGCCCGACGGGCGCGCGATGACGGGCTGGAACCGGTCGTTGTCCGGTCCGAAGTTCTGGACGAGATAGGCGATCAGCGGGTCCCTTTCCTTCTCGTCCACGGGAGAGCCCCAGCTCACCATCTTCGTGACGGTCGCCTGCCACTGCTTCTCGGTCAGGCGCTGCTGCCGGATGATGTCGGCGGAGTGGCAGGCGACGCACGCCCCGTCGGCGATGCTCTTGCCGGGGCCGTCGGGAAGCGGCCGCAGCACGGTGCCGAGCTGGGGCAGACTTTCTCCCGACGAGCGCGGCGCCGGTTTCTTCTGCGCCGCCGCGAGGAACACGACCGCGCCTGCGAGCGCCGCTCCGAGGAGGACGCGCCCGCCGGGCCGCCTCACGAGCGCACCTCGAAGGACGCCGTCGGCCACGCGTTGTAGAGGTATCCGCTCTGGTTCCAGACGGCGTCTTTGGGCTGAACGGCGCCCTTTGAGTCCGTCGCGCGGACCGCGAGCGTCGCGGTCCCGGCCTGGCGCGGCGTGTATCGGTACGACCACAGACGCCAGGCGTACGGATCGTGCTCTCCTCCGAGCTCGGCCGGCGACCAATTCGCGCCGCCGTCGTCGGAGACCTCGACGCGCGTGACGTCGGGCGCCCCGGAGAACGCGAAGCCGCGCAGCGTGACGGGCGCGCCGACTCGCGCCTGCGAGGGCGCCTCCGTGATGTTCGACTTCACGAACAGAGAGGTCACCGGGTCCATCTCCTCCGGCTTGAACGCGACGCCGGGCGCGCCCGGGTTCTTCGGGTAGCGGTAGCCGACGTCCATGTAGAAGCCCTTCTGCGACTCGGGCTGCGGGGAGAGGCGCGTCAGCCACTTCATCCAGTGGTCGCCCGCCCAGCCGGGCACGACGAGGCGCGCCGGAGAGCCGTGCGCCGCGGGAAGGGGCGCGCCGTTCATCGCGGTCGCGACGATCCCGTCCGCGA
>DATBBK010000156.1:0-9515 GCA_036271035.1 Thermoanaerobaculia bacterium
CGACAAGGATGGCACCTCGCCCCGCCCCGCGTCGTCGAGCGTCACCGTTCCGTGGAACGCGAGCGCGCCGTCGGCGCCGAACGCGAGCGCGTCCACCCCGCGGATCGGCAGACCCGCGGCCGCGTCGAAGACGTGGATCGGCAGACCCGAGCCCTTCCTCAGACGAAGGTCGAGCTGCACCGAGTCGTCGCCAACCGTGACCGGCTGCGTCCTGGAGGTGTAGCCGGAGCGCGCCGCCGTGACGCGGTAGTCGCCGGGCTCGAGGTCGTCCATCTCGTAGGCGCCTGTCGAGTCCGTGCGGGCTTCCGGGATGCGATGCACCCGGTCCTCCGTGCCGTTGTCTCCCTCCACGGTCGCGCCGTCGAGCGGCTCGCCGGTCTCGTCGTCCACCACGACTCCCGACAGCCGGCCGCCGCCGAGCGTCACGTCGAGCGCCGTGTCCCCGGAGACCTCGACGCTGCGCTTCACGCTCGAGGCGTCGGCGCTGACGTTGACGCTGTAGGTCCCGTCGGAGAGTCCCTCGGCCGCGTAGCCGCCGTCCGCGTCCGTCATCTCCCTCGCCGACGCGGCGCCGGCGCCGCGCGGCTCGGGTGAGACGCTGACGAACGCTCCGGCCACGCCCTGGCCGCCGCGCAGCACGCGTCCCGACAGGCGCGAGTCGCCCTCGAAGACGATCGACACGGGCAGCTCGGTGGCGTCCGCGGGGACTTCGACGGTCTTCTCGACGTAGCGTCCCTGGAAGCTTCCGGACGTCGAGACCGTGATCGAGACCGCGCCGGAGGGGACGCTCCGGATGCGGAATGCGCCGCCGTCGTCCGTCTTCGCCTGGTCGGAGAAGGAGTCCTCGTGCGCCCAGACCTGAAGGCCGCCGAGCCGCCCCGCCGGAAGTCCGCTCACCTGCCCGACGATCGCCGTCCCGCCTCGGATCGCGAGCCGCAGCCCGTCCTGGTTCTGGCCGCGCGCGAGAACGACGTCGGCCGGATCCGACCGCCCGGACGGCGCCGTCGCGGTCACCCGGTAGTGCCCGTCCGCGAGGTGTTCGAACGAGAACCGTCCGGCCGCGTCGGCGGGGCTCTCGTCGCCGTTCCATTCGGAGCGCGCCGAGCCCGTTCCCTCGATCGCGACGGACGCCCCTTCGACGGGCGATCCGTCCGCATCCACCACCACACCCGCGAGCGTCCCGCCTCGCGAGAGATCGAGCTCGGTCTCGCTCGCCGCAGCGAGGTCGACGGCGCCTTCGGTCTCGAGATAGTCGGGATGGCGCGCGACGAGCTGCAGCTTCTCCTTCGGAAGGCCGTCGAAGCGGAACGTTCCGTCCGGATCCGTCGTCGCCGTGTGCGGCGTGTCCGACGCAGCGCCGCCGGAGCCCATCGACCACATACGGCCCGCAGACTCCTCGCCGCCGGCTCGCGCCCACGTCACCACCGCGCCTCCGATGCCATCGTGCCGCTCCGCGTCGAGGACTCGCCCGGCGAGCGTGGCGCCCCGGTGGAGCGATACGACCACGGCCTCGCGCGTCTCGCCTTCGCTCAGGTCGAGGCCACCGATCTCCGCATCGACGTAACCCGGCGCGGACGCGGTGAGCGCGACGCGGCCTGGCGGGACGTCGGTCAGCTCGAACTCGCCGGCGCTCGACTCGAAGCGCTGGGCGGCGCCGTCGGGCCGGAACATCCCCTGGCTGAGCGACCGGAACCCGACCGAGAACGTGTCGATCACCGTTTTCGCCTCGGCGTCCTCCAGGCGTCCGCGGATCGTCGCGGAGGCCGTGAGGACGACGGCCACGCCCTCCGCCGGCGCGGTCACGCGCTGGCGTTTCGACGCGTAACCCGGCGCCTCGGCGGCGATCTCGAGCGACTCACCCCCCGCCCACTCCTCGAAGACGAATCGCCCCTCCGCGTCCGTGGTCGTGCTCGAGTATCCGTTCGCGCCCCCGAACGCACTGAGCGCCGCGCTCGGAACCGGCTCGCCCTTCGCGTTGCGCACGAAGCCCGTCACAGGCGCGGCGCGGGAGAGAACGAACGGCTTCCACATGGCCGGCTCACCGCCGCGGGCCCCCTCGAGCGAGTCGAACGATCGCGTCGCGAAGCCGTTCGCACGGACGCTGGCGGTCAACCCTCCATCGGGCAACGCCGCAGCGATGAAGCGGCCGTCGGGTCCGGCCACCGCTGCCGGCTTCTCGCGCGACTCCCACGGTCCCGTGAAGCGAAAGCTGCCGTTCGAGGCGCGCGCCGCCCAGACCAACACCTCCGCTCCCGCGATCGGATGGCCCTCGCCGTCCACGACGCTCCCCTGCGCGGCGGCGCCCCGCTTCAGGACGATGGTCACCGCGGGACCGGTGCGTCCCGAGGCGACATCGATGCCGTCGCGACGCGCGGACGCGTAGCCGTCCTTCGTCGCCGTCAGAGCCGTCGCGCCGGGCGGCAGCGAGCGCAGTCGGAAACTCCCGTCCGAGCGCGTGAATGTTGACGGCACCACCGGCGAGAACGTGCCCGTGCGGAGAGAGCGCATCGTCGGCACCCAAACGCGTGTCACCCGCGCCGCCGCGATGGGGGCGCCCTGCTCGTCCACGACTCGCCCGGCCATCGAGCCCGCCGGCCGCATCGCGATCTTGACCGTGAATGGGTCCTCCCGCGAGGCGCGCGCATCGCGCGTCTCGGGCAGGTATCCGCGGCGCGCGACCGCCAGCGAGTACGGCCGCGCAGCGAGGCCGCCGATCCTGAAGCGTCCTCGCGCGTCGCTATCCGCGGATATCTCCGGCAGCGAGGCCGCGGAGCCGTCGTCGTCGATCGTCACTCGCGCGCCGCCGATCGGGCGGCCCGTCCGCTGGTCGATCACGGTTCCGGCCACGGACGCGCGAAGCTCGAATCGAAGGTCGCCGCTCGCTTCCTTCCCCGTCTGGACGCGCGCGTCGGCACGCGCGGCGAGTTCGGGATCGTGCATGCACCGGACGCGGACGGCCGTCCACCCCGGCTTGGCGGCGGCGAACCGATAGCGCCCGTCCGCGTCGGTCTCGGCCGCCTGGTTGTCGGACACGACGATCTCGCCGGCGGCGGGAGCGCCGGACGCGTCGCGCACGACTCCCGCGATCGCTCCGCCGCGCGCGAGCACGATCGACCGGCTGCTCTGACGCGACTCTCGCTGGCCCATCCACGGCAGCAACCCGTCCGCGCGAACGGCGATCGAGGCGCCGCCGGCCGGCGCGTTCGGCAGCGCGAACCGGCCATCGGCGCCGCTGCGCGTCTCGGCGAGCGCGAATCCGAGCTCCCCGTCGCCGATCGCCGCGACCGACACGCGCGCCCCCGCGACCGGCTTGCCGTTCTCGTCGGTGATGCGGCCCGAGAACGCCGACGCCGACGCGAACATCAGCTCCAGCTCCTCCGCCGCGTCGGACGCGTCGAGCCGGTCCAGCTCGATCGTCGGGAAGCGGGAGCCCGGCGCCTCGATCCGCAATCCGGCGCCGTCGAGCACGGCGGGCTCGAGGCGCACCGTGAACGCGCCCGCGGCGTCCGTCTTCGTCTCCGCAGCGGGCTTCGGCTTCTCGCCCCGCGTCTCATCGAGCAGGCGCCGCTCCGGCGAGCGCCGCGCGAACGCGGAGACCGCCGCGCCCGAGACCGGGCGCCCATCGGCGTCGACGACCCGTCCGCGCAGCACCTCGCCACGAGCGGCGGCCCCGGCGACCGCGCCCAGCAGGAGGACGATCCGGACGATTCCGGCAGCGCTCATGCGGGAGACCTCGGTTGGCGATCAGTTTACGATGAGCCGTGCCGCCTTCCGCCCCCTCCCGCGTCGCGCTCGTCACGGGCGCCGCCGTGCGCGTCGGGCGCGAGATCGCGCTCGGTCTGGCGCGCGCCGGCACCGACGTCGCCGTGCACTACCGCTCCTCGCGTTCGGAGGCGGAGCGCACCGTGTCCGAGATCCGAGCGATCGGACGCCGCGCCGTCGCGCTGCCGGCCGAGCTCTCGGAGCCCGAGCAGTGCCGGGACCTCGTGCGCGCCGCCGCCGACGCACTCGGCGGAATCGACTTTCTCGTCCACTCCGCCGCGAGCTTCGAGCGCGTCTCGCTCGAGGAGACCGACGAGTCCGTCTGGGACGCGGCGATCGCGCTCAACGCGCGCGCCGGATTCCTTCTCGCCCGAGCGGCGTCAGGATGGCTCCGCCAACGGCGCGGTCGCATCGTCCTGATCTCCGACGCCCTCGCGCGGCAGCCGGTCCGCGGCTACCTCGCGCACGCCGTCTCGAAGGCCGCCGTCGAGGGGCTGGTCCGAAGCCTCGCCCTGGAGCTCGCGCCGGAGGTCTCGGTCAACGGCGTCGCGCCGGGCACGGTCCTCGTGCCGGAGGGAACCTCCCCCGAGCAGGCGGCGCGGTGGGCGAAGCGTCTTCCCCTGCAGCGGCTTGGATCGGCGGAGGACGTGGCGCGCACCGTCACGTTCTTGTGCACCGGTCCCGCATACGTCACGGGCCAGATCCTCGCGGTCGATGGCGGGCAATCGCTCGTCTGACCGCGCGTTTTCGGCTGCCCGGTCAGGCGCTTCGGGCATATGATCCGCACGCGTGCTGTGCGGCACGCGGATTGCTACCAAGCGGACCTGTTTAACGAAAGCGCGATTGGAAGAGGCGCCGTGAAGCCTCCACGGAGGGCATCCATGAGTCTTCGACTTCGAGTCACGAATCTGCTGTCGTGCATGGCCTCGGCCTCGATCCTTCTGCTCGGCCCCGCGACGGCCTCCGCTCAGGGGACCCTGGGCGTCGTGCCCCCCGCCCCTCCCGGCTGCACGTCGACGACCTCGACCTTCAGCCAGAACACTCCGGCGCCGATCCCCGACCCCGGGACCGTCACCACGTCGATCACGGTGTCGGGCGTCGGCTCCTATCTCTGGGACCTGAACCTTCAGACCTTCCTGGTGCACGGCGACAACGGCAACATCGAGATGCGCCTGCGCTCGCCGCAGGGCACCGTGATGGATCTCTCGATTCAGAACGGCATCGGGGCCGCCAACGTCTTCAACGGGACGGTCTGGGACGACGACGCGGGCGACACGAACCCGCCGGGCCCGGCCTCGCTCGCGACCTACCACTCGGGCGAGCTCATGAGCCCGGTCGTGCCGGACGGCGCGATGGCGATGTTCCAGGGTGAGAACCCGAACGGCGTGTGGACGCTCGAGATCACCGACATCCTCGCCGGCCAGACCGGCACGATGAACAGCTGGACGCTCGAGGTCACGACGCTGCCGGCGGCGCCGGGCATCAACGAGGTCTCCGGCTCCAATCCCGCGAGCGTTCCGATCCCCGACGACGGCACGCCGGCGATCTCCACGATCAGCATCCCCGCCGGAGTGACCGCCGCCTGCACCGTCACCGCGACGACCGGGCTCGACCACGAGGCCAACGGCGATTTGACGATCACGCTGACGTCGCCGCAGGGGACCATCAGCACGCTGTCCGAGCACAACGGCAAGGCGTTCCCGCACCTCTTCAACGGGACGCTGTGGAGCGACAAGGCCCCGGATCCGGCGCAGGACCACTTCTACACGGAGGGCCTGCCGGTTCCCGCCCTGCAGCCGGAGGAGGCGATGGGCGCCTTCATCGGCGAAGACCCGACTGGCACGTGGACCCTCTCGATCGTCGACTCGCTGGTCACGCACACGGGCACGCTCAACGGCTGGAGCCTGAACGTTCAGGGCTGCACCTGTTCGGCCGCATCCGCCGGCCCGCCGCTGCGCGTCGACGCGCACGGCGGCTCCGGGGCGTCGGGCAACAACGGCGTCTTCGAGCCGGACGAGACGGTGCAGGTCGAGACGACCTGGACCAACCCGTCGGACGCGGCGTTCACGCTGACCGGCGCGGCCTCGAACTTCACGGGACCGGCCGGACCGACGTACACGATCGTCGACGGCACCGCCGACTTCGGTTCCATCCCCTCGTTCGCGAGCGCGAACTGCTTCGACGCGACGGCCGACTGCTACAGCCTGCAGGTCACCGGCGCGCGACCGGTCCAGCACTGGGACACGACCTTCTTGGAGACGGTGACCACGTCGACGGACGTCCACACCGACAAGACGTGGACGCTCCACATCGGTAACAGCTTCGGCGACGTGCCGACGTCGAACCAGTTCTACACGTTCATCGAGAACATCTTCCACAACGGCGTCACCGGCGGCTGCTCGCCGACCGACTACTGCCCCGTCAACACCGCGCTGCGCAAGCAGATGGCGGTCTTCGTGCTGAAGGCGAAGGAGGGCGTGAGCTATCAGCCGCCTCCGGCCGGCGGCGTGTTCCTCGACGTGCCGGTCGACAATCCGTTCGCGCCGTGGATCGAGGAGCTCTTCCACCGCGGCGTCGTCGCGGGCTGCGGCCCCGGGCCGATCTATTGCCCGGACAACCCGGTCCTGCGCCAGCAGATGGCGGTGTTTCTCCTGAAGACCGAGCTCGGCTCCTCGTATGTGCCGCCGGCGTGCGCCGGGATATTCGCGGACGTGCCATGCCCCGGACCGTTCACCGACTGGATCGAGGATCTCGCGAACCGCAACATCGCGGCCGGCTGCGGCGGCGGCAACTTCTGCCCGACGAATCCGAACACGCGCGGGCAGATGGCGCCGTTCCTCGTCAAGACGTTCGGCCTCGTGCTCTACGGGCCGTAGGCGAAGAGACGGAGCCGTCCCGATCGAAGCGCCCCGGCGACGGGGCGCTTTTCTTTTGGCGCGCATGAACATATTAGTGATCGCTAATATGTTTTTTCGAGATCGCGCTTGCCCTTTCCGCTCTCGCCTGCTCTAGGATCGACCCGCCTCAGTCATCCTCTCGCTCCGGAAAGGACGTCTGCCATGGTTCCCCAATCCCCCGCCCGACGCCTCGGCAACGCCCTGCTCCTCGCGGCGCTCCTGCCGGCCGCCGCGCGCGCGGCCCAGCTCGCCCGACACGAGACGCCCGCCGGGCCGCCTCGCATCGCCGGACCTCCCGCCGCCGCGGCCGCGCCGTCCGTCGCCTGCGGGCCGACGACCGTGACGCAGTCCGCGTCGCAGACGATCCTCGACCAGTTCTCGATCGCCTGCGTCGACCTGGGGACGAAGGCCCACGGCGACAACAGCTACTGGCGCGCCTTCGACCTCCGCGCGATGGGCGTCGACGGTCCGGTCGACGTCTGCGCCGTGAGCTTCGGCGTGGAATCGGCGATCTCCTCCGGCGGCGCCGGCCAGCCGCTGACTGTGAACCTCTGGGACCAGGTCGACCGCGCGTTTCCGGCGAGCGCGCAGCGGGTTCCGCTCGGGACGGCGACGGTGACCGTCGCGGACCAGTCCCTCTCGATCCTGACCGTGCCGATCGCGGCGACGGTGCCCGCCGGCGCCACGCTCGTCGTCGAGGTCAACGTCCCCGACCGGATCGCCGAGGGCGACGTGTTCTTCTTCGGCGCCAACGACCAGCCGGAGACCGGCACCACGTACGTCTCGTCCCAGACGTGCAGCATCGATCCGCCCGAGCCGCTCGCCGACATGGGGTCGCCGGACGTCCACTTCGTGCTGAGCGTGACCGGCACGACGCACCCGCTCGTGCCTGCCGCTCTGTCCGTCGGCGACGCTCCGGCCTACGTCGTCTCGATGGGCGATACGTTCACCGTGAGGCCCTCGTGGACCGACGCCGGCGGTTCGCCCGTCACGCTCTCGGGCAGCGCGGCGCCGCTCCTCGCGCCCGACGGGCTGACCGCGACGATCCCGGACGCCGCCGCGACGTACGGAGCGATCGCGCCCTCGGCCACCGCCGACTGCGGCGCCGACTGCTACTCCGTGCAACTGGCGGGGACGCGCCCGGACGGCCACGTCGACGTCGTGCTGAGCGAGTCGCTCGAGGCGGCGTCGCCCGCCGCCGCGGCGGAGGCGATCTCGCCGGCGAAGGACTGGACGATCCACGTCGGCCACAGCTTCGCGGACGTGCCGTCGACGGACCTCTTCTACCCGTTCATCGAGAACGTCCTCCACAACGGCGTGACGGCGGGCGGCGCGTGCGGCGGCTACTGCCCCGGCGACACGGCGCTGCGCAAGCAGATGGCCGCGTTCGTCCTGCGCGCGATCGCGGGTCCCGCGTACACGCCGTCGGCCGCGACCGGAGTGTTCACCGACGTGCCGGCCGACGACCCGTTCGCGCCGTGGATCGAGGAGATCTACCACCGCGGCATCGTCGCGGGGTGCGCTCCGGGCCCGGCGTACTGTCCCGACGCTCCGGTGCTCCGACAGCAGATGGCCGTCTTCCTCCTGAGAGCGCTCGAGGGCTTGAGTTACGCGCCGCCGGCGTGCGAGGGCGTGTTCGAGGACGTGCCGTGCCCGAGCCTCTTCGCCGACTGGGTCGAGGACCTCTACGCCAGGGGGATCACGGGCGGCTGCAGCGCCTCGCCGCTGCTCTACTGTCCGACGAACGCGGTCACGCGCGGCCAGATGGCGCCGTTTCTCGTGAAGACGTTCTCGCTCGTCCTGTACGGCCCGTAGGCCGGTACCGCCGCGCCGTCTCCTCTCATCCCCGCGAGAACTGCGCGTGCTCGTCGCGGAGGCGGCGCGCGAATTCGCGCATGAGCTGTTGCCGCGGCGCAGCGAGCTCGCGGCCGCGGTCCGTCTTCAGCGGCGCGTCCGCCGCGGCGTCGATCGCATCCGCCATCTCGGGAATGTCGAGCCGCTCGCGGTACGCGTCCGCCAGGCCGCGCGCGATACCGTACGCCCCCATCGCCTCGAGCCGGACGGCGTCGTGCACGACCTCCTCCTCGGGCGTCGCGGGCAACGTCTCGAAGCGCGCGAGCGACCGGAAGAGCCGGCGCACGGTCGGCGCCGCGACGCCGAGCGAGCCGAGGAAGATCTCGGTCCGGCTCTTGTGCCCCATCCGCGAGACCCACTTCTCCTGGCCCGAGAAGACCGCGAGCAGGAAGAGGACGTCGACGTCGACATCGGCCCGTCCGGCGGCGATCGCCTCGGCCGCCGCCACCATCCGCTCGACGTCCCCGTAGTTGGTCACGCCGTCGAGCCCAACCGCCAAGGGTCGAACGTAATCTTCGATCCGTTTCCGGGTGTTTGCGTCCAAGAGGCCGGATACTACTTCTGGAGGCTCGGCGCATTGGTGAGCCGTCGATCTCGGGAGAGGATCCGGTCGCGACTTCCCCTCTCATTTTCACGGTCCGCGCAGCGGACCGCTAGAGGTCCGAGACTCCAAGACGGGCGATACTAGTTCCGGCGCACCTTCGGCGGCCGGACGTCGAGGGCGGGGACAAGCGTCGCCCCTACAAACGCATTGGAGGACCTCAAATGATCATTCGGAAGAATCCGAAGATCCGCTTCCCGAACCCCGACCCGACGCGCGTCCCGCCCGGGCAGTTCGTCACGACGCAGTGGCCGGTGCTGCACGCCGGCGGCGTGCCGCGGATCGACCTCGCGACGTGGCGCTTCGAGGTGACCGGCGAGGTCGAGAACCCGCTCCGCCTGACGTGGGACGAGTTCCAGAAGCTGCCGCGCGCGTCGCGGCACAACGACGTCCACTGCGTC